>JAYVRN010000521.1:0-16685 GCA_043776275.1 Myxococcales bacterium
GCCGATGCCCACGGCAAGTTCGAGCTGCCCGTCCCGCCGGGCGCCGCCAAGATCGTGGTGACCGCGCCCGGCCACAACGTGTTCCTCCAGCAGGAGACGCTGGTCGCCGCCCAGGCGCTCTCGGTCACCTACTACGTGGAGCGCGATCGCTACGATCCGTACGAGATCGTCGTGCTCGGAGATCAGCGTCGCGAGGAGGTCTCGCGGATCACGCTGCGCGGCCCCGAGATCAAGCAGATCCCCGGCACGTTCGGTGATCCGTTCCGCGTGGTGCAAGCGCTGCCCGGCGTGGCCGCGGCCGTGTCCCTGTTGCCGTTCCCGATCGTGCGCGGCGCCAGCCCGAGCTCCACCGGGTTCTTGCTCGATGGCACCCGCGTGCCGCTGCTCTATCACCTGCTCTCGGGACCGAGTGTGATCCACCCGAACTTCATCGACGAGATCCAGTTCTACCCGGGCGGCGCGCCCGTGCCGTACGGCGGCTACACCGGCGGCATCATCGACGGCCGCACCGTGCGTGCGCGCAAGGACGAGCACCTGCTCGACTTCGACGCGAACCTCCTCCAGGCCGGCGGCTTCGTGCGCCAGCCGATCCCCAAGCTCGGGGTCACGGTGACCGCCGCGGGACGCTACGGCTATCCGGGCCTGATCCTCGGCCTCGCGACCAACCAGGTCTCGCTGTCGTACTGGGACTACCAGCTCCGTGTCGACGGTGGCACCGCGAACGACGGCTGGACCGTGTTCGGGTTCGGCGCCAGCGACACGCTCGAGACGCCCGCGGCCACCGCGATGCCCGGCGATCCCAACCCGCCGCTCGAGCCGTCGCTCATCCTTGGCTTTCATCGCGTCGATCTCCGCTATCACCGCACCGTCGGCGGCCTGGTCACGACGGCCCGTCTGGTGCTCGGCCGAGACCGCACCAAGACGCGCGCCAACGACTTCTCGGTGCTGCTCGCCGAGCCGTCACTCATGCTGCGCTGGAAGCGCGACAAGTCGCTCGTCCTCTCCGGTGGGATCGAGGGTTCGTTCCGCTCGATCAATCAGTACAGCCCGCCCGGCAACGATCCGGCGGCGATCCTCACCGGCAGCCTCGATCGGTTCACGAATGCCGCCGCGCTCATCGAGGCGCTGTGGCGTCCCACCGCGAAGTGGCTGATCCGTCCCGGCGTGCGCGCCGATGTGTGGGCCGACAACGAGACCACCAAGCCCGCGATCGATCCGCGCCTCACCGTGCGCTACCAGGTCGGGCGTCGTGATCTCGCCGACGTGCCGAAGGACAGCGACGACAGCGCGGTGTGGCTCAAGGGCGCTGTCGGCGTCTATCACCAGCCGCCGAGGTTCGTGCTCCCGCTGCCGGGGCTCGACATCATGCCGCTCAAGTACGGCCTGCTCCGCTCGTATCAGTCCAGCCTCGGCGTCGAGGTCCCGCTCGACGATCGGTTCCAGCTCACCGCCGAGGGCTTCTACAACCGCATGGACCCGACGATCTTCGACCTCTCGGTCAACGATGCCTCGGTCGTCAACGAGGCGAGCCCGACCTTGTTCCCGACCACGACCGTGACCGGGATGGATCAACAGACGTTCATCGATCGCCTGACCAAGCCGCAGCTCGGCCGCTCGTACGGGCTCGAGTTCTTGCTGCGCCGCCAGGCCAAGTCCGGCCTGTTCGGCTGGGTCTCGTACACCCTGTCGCGCTCGGAGCGCCTGCGCGATGGCTCCTACGTGCCGTACGACTTCGATCGCACGCACCTCATCAACGTGGTCGCCGGGCTCCCGCTACGACGCAACTGGGACGTCGGCGCCCGGATGCAGTACCAGAGCGGCAAGCCGAGCACCACGACCGAGGGCTACAACACCGCGCGCACCGCGGGCTACGTGCGGTTCGATGTCCGCGTCGACAAGCGCGTGGTGTGGAAGAAGTGGCTGCTCGACTTCTACGTCGACGTCACCAACATCGCCCTCCTCCCCGAGGAGGTCACCGCAGGGCAGAAGATTCGCTACGTGCTCCCCACCCTCGGCGTTCGCGGCCGGTTCTGACCTTCAGGAGATTCGATGACTAACGACACCACGATCGATGCCCAGCTCCTCGACCTGATGCTCCGCGCCGGCTCACGCTGGGTGCTGTGGCTGATGCTCGGCCTCTCGCTCGGCGCGATCGCCGTGATCTTCGAGCGCGTCTGGTTCTTCATGCAGGAGCGCCCACCCCGCCAGGTGATCGCGGCGGCGCTGCGCACGCTCACCGACAAGGGGCCGGCCGCGGCGCTCGCCAAGCTCGCCGGGGTGCGCTCGATGGAGGCCGCGGTGGCGCGGGCCTGTCTGACCCACGCCGCCGACGGGCCGGCGGCCGTCGAGGAACACAAGGCGGCGAGCCTCGAGGAGGAGCGGCTCCGCCATGAGAGGCGGATCGCGTTCCTCGGCACGCTCGGCAACAATGCTCCGTTCGTCGGCTTGTTCGGCACCGTGCTCGGCATCATCCGCGCGTTCCACGATCTCGCGGGCAACACGATGCAGGGCACGCAGGCCGTGATGTCGGGCATCGCCGAGGCGCTGGTCGCCACCGGCGTGGGCCTCCTGGTCGCGCTGCCCGCCGTGGCCACGTACAACGCGTTCATCCGCCGGGTCGAGACCTCGGTCGCCGCGTCGGAGGCCACCGCGCACTCGATCCTCGCGTACCTCAAGACCGCCCGCGATCCAGCACTGGCAGCGCCCGCGGCGCCCGCGGCGCCCGCGGCGAAGGAGGTGTGAGGTGGCCGGATCGGCGCGCCGCCGCGGCATCGTGGCGGAGATCAACGTCACGCCGCTCGTCGACATCATGCTGGTGCTGCTGATCATCTTCATGTTGACGGCCCACCTGATCGCCAAGCAGGCGATCGAGGTCGAGCTGCCGCGCGCGAGCCAGAGCACGACGCTCACGCCGACCACGATCGCCGTGACCCTGTCCCGCGATGGCGCCCTCTACCTGAACTCCGTGCCAGTGACCCCCGATGCGCTCCGATCGGCGGTGAAGGAAGCCGTGGCGAAGGATCCGAAGACCCAGGCGATCATCGTCGGCGACAAGGCCGTCTCGCACGGCCGCGTGGTGTGGGTGCTCGACACGATCAAGTCGCTCGGCATCACGTCGTTCGCGATCCAGATCGATCCGGCCGAGATGGTCTCGCCCGGGGGGACGTGACCGCGTCGTGATCGATCACCGCCTGCTGATCTGCGCCGCCGCGTCGCTGTTCGCTCACTTCGTGCTCGGCGAGGCGCTCGCGACGTTGCCGCCGCGCGAACCACCCGTGATGGATCGCAAGATCGAGATCCGCGTGATCACCCCACCGCCGCCCGAAGCACCGCCGCCCGAGCCCCCGAAGCCTCCCGAGCCGGTCCCCGAGGTCAAGGCCGAGCCCAAAGTAGTGCGCGAAAAGCCGACCAATCGCCCGGTGCAGGCCACCGTGCACGACGTGATCGCCAAAGATGTGCCGGTCGCCGATCACGCTGTCGTGGCTCCGGAATCGTCCGGGCCACCGGTGTTCGGCGTCACGATGGAGTCGACCTCGCAGGGCGGCGGAGGGCCCGCGATGCAGGTCGGCAACACCACCACGCCGACCTCAGGCGCCGCGCCGGCCACGGTCGCGCCCAAGGCCGCCGCGCCGGTGGCCGCGTATGAGGTCACCAAGATGCCGCTGCCGCAGGGCCGCTGCTCGGGCAAGTACACGGACGAGGCGCGCACTGCCGCGATCGAGGGCACCGTCGTCCTCGATCTGATCGTCGACGAGAAGGGCCGCGCTCGCGACATCCAGGTGGTCTCCGGCCTCGAGCACGGGCTCACCGAGGCCGCGATCGCCGCGCTCCGGTACTGTCGGTTCTCGCCCGGGGAGAAGGGTGGGCAGCCCGTCGCGGTCCGCGTCCGCAACTTCAAGATCCGGTTCGTGATGCAGGACGCGCAGTAGCGGAGCCGATCGAGACCGCCACCCCCTTCGACGGCGGACTGGCGCTTCGCCCCGACGTACGAGAGACTCAGGAGATGCGCTGGTCGGTTGGTCTCGCGCTGCTCGTTGGGTGCTACGCACCGTCGATCCCTTCCGGGGCGCCGTGTGGCGCGTCCGATGCGTGCCCGACCGGGTTGGTGTGCGCCACCGCGACCCACACCTGCGAACGCGGTGAGCCCATGATCGACAGCCGCGGTCCCGTCGATGCCGCCCTCCCCACGACCGACGCACCGGCGGATGCGATGGCCGGGGTACCGCTGTCCACGCTGCTCGGGACCGGGCAGACCTCCACAACGGGGACCTCGGTGGCGCTGACCCTGACGAGCAACGTCGCTGCGGGGACGCTGCTCGTCGTGGAGGTCGCCGCGCGCGGCGATGCCCCGGTCACCGTCGCCGACACCAAGCACCACACCTGGAAGACGGCCGTCGAGATCGGAAATCTGTCGGGGACCTCGGTCGCCGGGATCTACTACACGGTGCTCGCCACGCCTCTCGCGCCGGGTGACACGGTCGCGGCCACCGTCACCACGAGCAGCGGCAACACGCGAGCGCTCGCCGTGTTCAAGCTCGACAACGCGAGCACGCTGGACCAGACAGGGAGTGGGCAGCCAGACAACACCACGGCCCCGAGCGTCACCACCACGGCCGCGGTGACCGCGGGATCGGAGCTCGCGTTCGGCGTGGTCGTCACCGGCTTCAACGCGGCGGACAGCTTCGTGCCCGGTCAGGGCTTCGTCGAGGAGCTCGAGTTCGGCACCGCCCTGTCGAGCGGGAGCTTCAACCACAAGCGCCTCGTCGGAGCCAGTGGAGCGCAGACGTTCGCCGTGACGTCGCAGCAGGGCTCTGCCGCCTACGCGGTCGTGATCGCTACGTTCCGCTGATGGTGCGCATGGGCGGGTCCTGGGTCCTTGCGCTCGTGAGTCTCGCCGCTTGCGGGCGACTCGGCTTCGACGACGTTGGCCCCCCGATTATCGACGCACCTCTCGACGCACCGGCTGCCTGCCGGACCTGGGGCCCGTTCGGGGCGGCGACGCGCGACACCGCGCTGTCGTTCGCGGGGGGAGATGACTGGAGCCCCCGGATCAGCCGCGATGGGCTGACCCTGCTCGTCGATCGCTACAGCGCGACGACCCAGTTCGATCCAGTGATCGCGCGGCGGACCGCCACGAACCAGGCGTGGTCGGCGTTCACGATCGTGGCGGACCTCGTGACGCCGGACTTCGATCAAGCTGCGCAGCTCTCCGCGGACAACTCCGCGCTGTACTTGCTGCGAACGGTGGGCACCGTGCGGGAGATCTGGCAGTACGACGCGATCGGCGCGGGCTTCGGCAACCCTCGACGACATCCCGCCCTGACGGGCGCCGTGCACTTCTGGATCTCCGATGATGAGCTGCGAGCCCTGTGGATCGATCCCGTGGGTGCGACGACCACGGTGTACCAGTCGAGCCGGCCCTCGCGCACCGGGCTGTTCGACGCGGGCGTCGCCGTCCTGACCTTCCTGGGAGCCAATTCCGGGGTGACCGTGACCGCCTCGACCGACGAGCTGGAGATGTTCCTCGGCGGCCCCGGCGGCGGCGGGCGGCTCGACGTCCTGCGCGCCACACGCAGCGACCGGTCGAAGGCGTTCGGCACACCCGATCCGATCGTGGTGCTCGAGACGCCGTTCGACGAGACCGTCGGGTCGACCAGCGCCGACGGCACCACGCTCTACCTCAACCTCGACACCGACGTGGGTGGCGGACGCGACGCAGACATCTGGACCACGACCCGCAGCTGCCTCGACTGAGCGAGGGGCGGGGCCCATAACCACCCGGCCTCAACAGACCGTGAACGCCACCGCAGGGAACCGCGCGCACAGCGCCATGTACGCCGGATCGTCGGCTGTCAGCGCGACATCGACGTAGCTGGTCCGGATGCAGAGGAGATCCGCGAGGCCGTAGTCGATCTCGTGGATCGGCGTGTCCTCGCGAGTCACGGCGACGCCGCGCTCGACCGCGAGAGCCTCGAGCGCCGCGGCCGCGGTGAACACGGTGTCGTCGCCGGTCAGCCTGATCGTCATCAGTAGTCCGGATCGAGCTTGACGGTGCCGAGCTCGGACTTGAGCCACTGCCGGAACAGCTCCGGCGCGAACCAGGTGTACGCGCAGAATCCGAGCCACAGGTAGGACAGCGCCCGCGAGATCAGATCGTAGCCGAGCTCGTCGGTGACGATGATCAGCACCCGCATCAGCACGAACGTGCCGATCAGCACGGCGATCTGGCGGTGGTCGTCTCGCATCGAGATCCAGGTGTTCCAGCGCCACCACACGCCGAGGAGCTTCGAGCGCCTCGCCTTGACCGCGGTGAACAGGCGGAGCCCACCTTCGTCGGTGGCATCCTGGTTGAGCACGAACCGCGCATGGTCCTCGGCCGCCGCGGCATGGCCCTTCGCGAGCTCCACGAAGCCCGCCACCACATGGGCATCGCGATCAGCGGCATCGCTCTTCAAGGCCAGCGCGATGTGCTCCGCGGCGCCCTCCAGATCGCCGAGATCGAGCTCGAGCCGCGCGAGCTCCGTCAGGGCGGCGGTGTGGGTGGCCTCGAGCTCGAGGGCTTCGGTGAGCAGCTCCTTGGCGCGGCCGGTGTCGCCCTTCAACACCTGGATCGTGGCGCCGAGGACGTGGGTCGTGGCGTCGGCGTTGTCCTCGTCGAGCGCGATCAGCACGTGGGCCCACGCATCGTCGAGCTTGCGCTCGGCTGTCAACACGGCACCGGCGACGTAGTGGATATACGCGTCGTTGCCGTCGAGGGCGAGCGCCGTGCGGATCTCGATCCCCGCGCCGGGCAAGCGCCGCGCGGCGAGCAAGGCGAACGCGAGGGCGGCGTGTGCGCGCGCGTGATCCGGATCGATCGCGAGCGCCTTCTGCACGAGCTCGATCGCGCCGCGGTGATTCCCGAGCCGCCGCTGAACGTCGGACTGCTCGAGCAGGACCTTGATCTGTCGGTCCTCCATCTCAGATCCCGCCAGCGACGATGATGATCCACAGCGGATCGTCGGACAGGCCGATCACGAGCGCACGCAGGTAGTACCCCGCGCTCAGCACCGCGCTCGCCGTGCGCACGCTACCGCCGTAGTACTGGTAGACGTGGAACGTGCGATTCTGCACCGTCGAGATGTAGTAGGTCATCGTCAGCTTGAACGTGACGATGCCGAGCACGGCGAGCCGCGTGGGGATCCCCGGTGGGAGCACACCGGCGCGCACCAGCGCGATCACGATCGAGGCCAGCACGGCCGTGCCGAGGAACGCCCCGGCGACCAGCGCGAGCTCCTTCTTCTTGGTGGGGCTGCCCATCGCGATCGCGTTGAAGGCGAACCACGGCCACGACAGCCACGCCCCGGCGACCATCGCCGCCAGCAGCGGGGCGGTGGGTCGCACCACGTAGTCACCGAGCGAGGTCGAGTGGGGTTCGTCCGCGATCTGATAGCTCATGCCTTGCCGTGCCTCTTCAAGAACTCGAGGACCTCGTCGTACTGCCCGCCTTCGTTGGAGTACCGGGCATAGTTGCGCGCGGTGGTCAGCCACTCGATCGTGGTGGGCTTGATCTCGGCGAGCGCCGACATCAAGTGGCCTTGATCGATCGGGACCTCGGAGTTGCTCGCGAGCGAGGCCGCGATCGCGCGATCCGCCGCGGTATCGACGAGGTTCTCCAGGTCGGCACCGGAGAACCCGGAGGTCTTGCCGGCGAGGCCCTGGTGATCGATGTCGCCGTGGACGGGGCGGCCCTTGAGCAAGATCTGCAGGATCGAGGCGCGCGCCATCTTGTCGGGCGGTGGGACGAACAGCACGCGATCGAACCGGCCTGGGCGGCGGAACGCAGGATCGATCGCCCACGGCACGTTCGAGGCGGCGAGGATCAGCACGCCGGAGTTGTTCTTCACGAAGCCGTCCATCTCGGTGAGGAACTGGCTGACGAGCTTGCTGCTCGTGCCCTCGCGCGTGTGCTGGCGCTTGCCGGCGAGGGCCTCCAGCTCGTCGAAGAACATCACGCTCGGCGTGGAGGCGCGCGCCTTGTCGAACAGCGCATGCAGCTTGCGCTCGCTCTCACCGATGTACATATCGAGGACGTCCTCGATCGCCACGTTCAGGAACGTGGCCTTGACCTGACCGGCGGTGGCGCGCGCGAGCAGCGTCTTGCCGCAGCCCGGCGGGCCGTACATCAGGATCCCGCCGCCCGCCTTCTTCTTGAACTTCGCGAACAGCGCGGGCTTCTGGAACGGGAGGATGATCTTCTTCTCGATCGCGGTCTTGATCTCGGCGAGCCCACCCACGTCCTCGAACGTGATCGGCGGCGCCTCGGGGTGCAGCAGCCGATCGAGCTCGCTGCGATCCGTGTCATCGTTGGACACCACGCGTAGGCGCGGGCCATCGCCGTGTGCCTCGTGCACCGTGACCTTGGCCAGGAGCTGGAGCCGCAGGTCGCGATCCTCGAACGTGGGGTTCGCCTTCACCGCGGCCTCGTAGGCCGTGAGCGCGGCCGCCTGATCGCCCTGCGCGAGGAGCACCCGCGCCCGCACGATCTGGAGCTCGGGCTCGGCCCCCTCCGCGAACGTCAGGGCCCGCGAGGCGGCGCCCGCTCGGAGCAGCACCGCCGCCACGAACGCGCGGTCCACCGGAGCACAGCTCCCGGGCGTCAGGCGATCTGCATAGTCCGCCGCCCGCACGTCGCCGTTGGCGTGGAGGCCGCGGATCACCGCGAGTCGAAGCGCGGCGTTGTCGGGGGTCGCCGTCAGTGCCTCGAGCAGCGACCGCAAGGTTGCTTCGTCCATCCCAGCTTCGATGGTACCTCAACCAACCAAACGCAACGGTTGCCCGCCCGCGGTCATCGAATGCTGGACCGCAGTGCTGGTTGCTCCAGCGCAGCGCACAGGGGTTGCTCCAGGACAGCGCACTGCTCCACACCGGAGCGATGCGCCGCGCACTCGGCGCGAGGTCTCGCGGACCTGCACCTGGATGGATTCTTGAACGGAGGGGTGTCCATGGATGATCGGAACAGCAAGCGCGACCTCGTCCTCGCTCCGAGCGAGTACGCCTACATGCAAGACGTCACCAAGGGGATCGTGAAGACGTACACGGGTCCGACGGTGATCAACCCGACGGCGCAGGAGCGCCCCGTGGTGTTCGATCCCGAGAAGAAGCTGTTCGAGCCGTGCTCCCTCGAGGAGGCCGTCCAGCAGATCGCGATCGCACCGGAGGGCTACTACCTGATCCTGAAGAACCCCTCGACCAAGGACGATCATCCTTCGCCCGGCGGCGTGTATCCCTCGCCCGATCTCCGGGTGGGCCGGAAGATCAACATCACCGGACCGTGTGCGTTCGCGCTGTGGCCCGGGCAGCTCGTGCAGCTGGTCTCCGGCCATCACCTGCGCTCGAACCAGTACCTGCTGGTCCGCGTCTACAACGAGGACGAGGCGCGAAAGAACTGGGGTCAGGCGGTGATCAAGGCCACCGAGGGCGCCGATCCGATCCGCGTGCCCGCGCAGCTCGATGTGGGGAAGCTCCTGATCATCAAGGGCACCGATGTCTCGTTCTACATCCCACCCACCGGTGTCGGCGTGGTGACCGACGAGACGGGCTCGTGGGTCCGCGATGCGCTGACGCTCGAGCGCCTCGAGTACTGCATCCTCGTCGATCAGAACGGCAAGAAGCGCTACGAGCGCGGCCCCCAGGTGGTGTTCCCCGAGCCCACCGAGGCGTTCATCACGCGTGACGGCGCTCGCAAGTTCCGCGCGATCGAGCTCAACGAGATCCAGGGCCTGCACATCAAGGTGATCGCGCCGTACACCGAGGCCGCGCGCACCTATCGTGAGGGCGACGAACTGTTCCTCACCGGCAAGGACTCCGCGATCTATTTCCCGCGCGAGGAGCACTCGCTCGTGCGCTACGACGGCCACGACAAGCACTTCGCGGTGGCCGTGCCCGCGGGCGAGGCGCGCTATGTGATGAAGCGGACCTCCGGCGAGATCCGCATGGTCCGCGGACCGGCGATGCTGATCCCGAACCCGGTGGACGAGGTGATCGTGCGCCGCGTGCTGAGCGATCGCGAGTGCGCGACCTGGTACCCCGGCAACACGGAAGTCATGACCTACAACCGCGCGCTGCGTCAGCTCGATGACGGCGGCGCACGCCCCGGCGCGATCGCGGAGGGCGAGATCCAGAAGGGCAAGGCCGGCAAGAGCGCCGCGCTGCAGGTGGCGATGGGCCCAGCCTCGTTCGAGGGCATCGATCGCTCGAACCAGTTCACCAAGCCGCGCACCGTCGTGTTCGCCACCAAGTACGAGGGTGTGCCCTCGACCAGCGTGTGGGTCGGCTACGCCGTCCTGGTGGTCGACAAGCAGGGGCGGCGACGCGTGGAGCAGGGGCCGAAGAACCTCGTCCTCGAGTACGACGAGACGTTCGAGGTGATCCAGCTGTCCACCGGCACGCCAAAGACCAGCGATCACCTGGTGGAGACCGTGTTCCTCCGCGTGCTCAACAACAAGGTCAGCGATCGCTGTGTCGTCGAGACCGCCGATCACGTCAGGGTCACGCTCGGCTACTCGATGCGCGTCAACTTCACGGGCGAGCCGAGCAAGTGGTTCGAGGTCGAGAACTACGTGAAGTTCCTGTGCGACCACGTGCGATCCGTCCTCAAGGGCAGCGCGAAGCGGCACACGATCGAGACGTTCTACGCCCAGTCCGTCGACCTGATCCGCGACACCATCCTCGGCAAGGCGATCACCGACGGCAAGCGGCCAGGCATGACGTTCCCGGAGAACGGCATGCAGGTCACCGACGTGGAGATCCTCGACGTCACCATCGACGACGAGGACATCGCCGCCTTGCTCGGCGATGCGCAGCACGAGGCCGTGCAGGCGAACATCACGATCCTGCGCGCCCAGCGCGGGCTCGAGCTGACCGCGAAGCGCGAGGCGATCATGCGCGGCGAGGCCGATGCCCGCGCCGAGACGGCGAAGCGCCTCGCGGAGCTCGAGGTCGCATCGACGGCTGACAAGCTCCGCGTCGCGCTCGCCACCGTGCAGGCCGAGCTCGACACCGCGGCGGCACAGCAGCTCGCCACGATCGCACGCAACGCGATCTCGGACACCGAGCACGCCGCGCAGCTCGCACGCCGCAAGGCCACGGCCGCGCTCGACAACGAGATCTCCGAGGCCAAGCAGCTGCTCGTCCTCGGCGCGCTCAAGGCCGAGGTCGAGGCAGCGGTCGCTCGGTTCGGCGCCGCGCAGGGTGGCTTCAGCGAGGCCCTGCTCGCCCTCGGCAACCACGAGGTGCTCGCGAAGGTCGCGGAGGCGATGAGCGTGCAGGCGTTCGTCGGCGGCAAGACGCTGACCGATGTGATCGACAAGGTGTTCGCGGGGACACCGCTCGCGGGCGTGATGGACAAGGTCAAGTCGCGGGTCGCGAACGGCCACGCCCTGCCCGCCCCGGCGAGCCGGTAACCGGCGCCGAGCGCGCCCTGGCAACATCGCGCGGCCCTTCGCCCGCGATGGCGGCTCGGGTGCTATCAAGCGTCATGGTCGCCAGCCCGTTCGACGGCCCCCTCCTCGGGGGTCGCTACCGGCTCGGCCCGCGGCTAGGCAGGGGCTCGCAGGGCGAGATCTTCCTGGCGCGCGACGACAAGGCGAAGGGCACGGATCCCACCGAGGTGATCGTCAAGCGCCTCACGCCTCGCGGCACGTGGAAGTCGTTCGAGCTGTTCGAGCGCGAGGCCAAGGTGCTGTCGCAGCTGCGCCACGCCGCCATCCCGCGGTACCTCGCGACCCTCGAGGAGCCGCCCGGCACGTTCAACCTGGTGATGCAGCGCGCTCCCGGTGAGGATCTGCGCGAGCTGACCAAGCGGCGACGGCTCTCGCAGCTCGAGCTCAAGGACGTGCTGATCCGCGGGCTCGAGATCCTCGACTACCTGCACACGCGGACGCCCGCGATCGTCCACCGCGACATCAAGCCCTCGAACCTGGTGCGCGCGCCCGACGGCCGGATCTCGCTCGTCGATTTCGGCGGTGTGCTCGATGCAGCGCGCGACAAGGGCGGATCCACCGTGGTCGGCACCTTCGGGTACATGGCACCGGAGCAGCTGCACGGTCAGGTCACGCCCGCCACCGATCTCTACGCCCTCGGCGCGACCATCGTCTCGCTCGCCGGCGGCATCGAGCCCGAGGACGTCCCGCGCAAGGGCCTGCGGATGGATCTCGTGCGCCACCTGCCGGCCCTCGACCGCACGCTGCGCGCCGCGCTCACGGAGATGACCGATCCGGATCCGGACAAGCGCCCGCAGCGCGCCCGCGATGTGGTCGCGCTGCTCGCGAAGTCCCAGCCACCCGCGGAGCTCGATGCCCGCTCCACCGCGCTCGCGCGCGCACCCGGATCGAGTGCGCTGGCGAACCGTCAGATGTTCGCGGACATCCCCGAGCCGATGGGCACGCTGCTCCGGCTCGGCGTGTTGTCGTTCGGATTCGGCGGCTGGGTCGCGATGGCCGGCGTGCGGCTGTCGTTGACGATCACGATCGGCGTGCTCGCGCTCCTCGTGTTCCCCGCCAAGGCCGTGCGCAAGCGCGTGGTCGGGGTCGGCCAGGAGCTCGATACGATGCTGCTCGAGGGCCAGGGCGGCTTCACCGATCTGATGCGCGGCGCGATGGCGCGACGGCGCTGATCGCGTACGTTCCAAGCATGCCTCGCCACGCGCTCGCTACCGCCATCCTCCTGGCCTCGTCCCTCGGCGCGTGCAGCGGCGCTGCGCCCACCTCGACCACGAGCCAGCCCTCGGCGACGACGACGCCCCCGACGACCACGCCCTCGTCGGTCCCCGAGCCCACCGCGCCAGCGTCGGTCGAGCCCGGGAGCCCGTGCGGCGCGGGCGACAGCTGTGCGGCGCCGCTCCGGTGTGTCGCGTACTACGGCATCGCCGGAGCGCGCGGCCCGAAGTTCTCGAGCTGCGAGATCCCGTGTGATGGCAAGGAGGGCTGCCCCGCCGACCTCCGCTGCATCACGATCGCCGACGGCCCGGGCTCGGTGTGCCGCAGGTGAAGGTCCGCCTGATCACGATCCCGTTCTCGCACTATTGCGAGAAGGCGCGGTGGGCGCTCGAGCGCTGCAACATCGCGTACGAGGAGGAGGGTCACCTCCCGTTGTTCCACTACCTCGCCAACCGCCGTGCAGGTGCGAAGCGCACGGTGCCGGTCGTGGTCGACGGAGATCGCCTGATCACGGACTCCACCGACATCATCGCCTGGGCGGACGCGAAGAAGCCCGGGACCTTGATCCCCACAGGAGATACCCGAGGCGAGGCCCTCGCGCTCGAAGACGAGATCGATCGGGACCTCGGGCCCGCCACCCGGCGCTGGGGGTATTTCTACTTGCTGCCGCAGAAGCAGCTCGATCACCTGATCACGCGGGGCGTCCCACGCTGGGAAGCCAGGGCGCTCAAGCTGACGCGCCCGATCGCCGTGGCGATGCTCAAGCGCGGCCTCAAGATCGATGCCGCCGGCGCCGAGCGATCACGCGCGAAGATCGAGGAGGTGTTCGCGGGGATCGCCGAGCGCCTCGCCGACGGCCGTCGCTACCTGATGGGCGCGCGGTTCTCGGTCGCCGATCTGACGTTCGCCGCGCTCGCCTCCCTGGTGCTGTTGCCGCGCGAGCACCCGTTCGGCCTGCCGCCGCCCGAGGAGTTCCCCGTGGCCGCGCAGGATCAGATCGCCGCGTGGCGCGCCTCGCTGGCCGGCCGGTTCGCCCTGCGGATCTACGCCGAGCACCGCACGCCATAGTCAGAAGCTGGTGCCGAACCCGAACCCGAAGTGCGGCTTGCCATCGCCGCCGAGTGGGATCGCCCAGTCGAACCGCAGTGGGCCGATCGGCGAGCGCCAGATCAGGCCGACGCCGACGGAGGTGCCGCTGCTCCCCGCTCCGCCCGCGTCGTAGATCCCTGCGTGATCGATGAAGCCCACGGCGGAGATCCCGAGCCGTCGGATCAGCGGCAGCTCGAGCTCGCCACGCGCGGTGTACTCGAGGTTGCCGCCCAGGGACAGCCCGGTGCGCGGATCGTGCGGGCCGATCGATCCGGGTGCGAACCCGCGCACCACGCTGGAGCCATCGAGGTGCAACCGCTCCGAGAGCGGCACGCCACCCGGATCGCGGCTGTCCACGGTGGAGATCGAGCCGCCGAGGTGGGCCGTGAACGGACCGAACGGGCGGTGAAGGCTGCCCCAGCCATCGAACCGCGTCATCTGGATCTCGGAGCCCCAGCGTGGGTCCGCGACCTCGAACGAGGCACCGAGCAGCGTGCCGCGCGTGGGCAGGAACGGTTGATCGAGCGTGGAGTACACCACGCCCGCGCGCAGCGTCGCGATCCGCCCATCACGAGCCGCGATCGGTGTGGACAGCCCGCCCCGGATTGCCGTCGCTGCGTCGAGCGTGGTCGCGACCTCCTCCACGCGATAGCCGAGAAAGGCCTGCGCGTTTGCGCCGACCGGCTGCACCAGCGTGACGCCGCCACCCATCGCGGTACGCGCGAAGCCCGGGAGCTGGTCGCGCTTGCTGTACAGCTCGGTCCGCAACGTCAGGCCGTTGCCATCGAGGTTGCGCGCGTCATAGCCGAGGCGGAACAGCTGTTCGCGCGCGGAGACCCGCGCGGTCAGCGCGAGCCGGTGCCCGCTGCCGAACAGCGAGTCCTGCGCGACCTGCGCCTGGGCGAGGAACTGGTCGTCGGTGGAGTAGCCCACGCCGATCTCGAACCGTCCGGTCGGCGGACGCTTCGCTGGCAGCGGTGCCGGCGGCAATGCTGGCGGCGGTGGGGGCTGCGGCGCGACCTCCCCGGGAGCCTGCGTCGCACCCTCCGCCTGTACCTGGTCCTCTTCACGTGCCTCGCCCACGGGTTGCACCGGCGTCGGATCCTCCGGCTCCGCACGAGCGGGCACCGAGGTTCCGAGCAGCAACACCACGAGCGAGGCAGACCTGATCGTCTGCGTCGCGCTCATCTGTTTCCCTACGACCGCGGCCTCACGCCCGCGGTTGCCCGGGTGCTCAGCGGTTCGTGACGTGGAGCGGGATCCGCGTCATCAGCCGATCGGCGAGCCGCAGCTCGAACCAGTACGTCCCGTCCTGCACGGAGCCGATCGAGATCGGCACCAGCACGCGGCCGGCGACATCGCGCGCCGACGGCAGCTCCACCGTCGCCGCCACCAGGCCGACCTGGTCATTGCTGGGCGACAGCGCGGTCAACCGCAGATCGAGTGCGCCGTCATGATCATCGCGGACCACACCGAGCATGAGCGAGATGTCGAGCTCCGTGCCCGTGACCACGTCCACGCTGTCGATCACCGCGAGCTGATCATCGCCGCCTCTGCAGAACACTGCGGTGGTGAGCCACGGGCCCCGCGCCACGCTCACCGCTTGCTGACAGCGCCGCTGCCATCCTTGGTGATCGAGCTCGAGCCCTTGTTATCGGTGATCTGCATGCCCTGGGTGATCGACGCGAACTTCACGCCGGCACCACCCTCCTCGCCTTTGACGGCGTAGTGATTCGGGATGATCCACGACAGACCGCCCGGCTGGTACGGCCCCGGCCAACCACTCATGCTTGGATGATCCTCGCCGTCGAGCACGTTGCCCTCTCCGACCGGTGTCCACCCGAGGGTCGGGGAGTGACCGAGATCGGACTTCTTCGCGAAGTATCCCCACACGCCCGTCGCGGGGCCTGGGATCTCCTTGATCACCACGCGCTGGAACGACACCGTCTTCGGGCTCAGGTCCATCGACATGTACATGCCGACGCCTTGGTCGCTGCCACCGAAAGCCTCGTCGTAGTTCTTCTTGTACTTGATGCCGGCCGGCGCGATCACGGCGAACGTCATCGTGGTGGTCTGCTTGTCGACCTTGAGCGTGACCGTCACCGAGCCCGGCGTGCTCGGCGCCGTCCACTGGAAGCTGTCGCCCTCGTAGGTCGCGGGCGTGCCCTTGGACAGCGTCCAGGTCCCGGCCTCGGAGCCCTTGAGCTTGACCTCCTCGCCGACGCCGAGGACCGTGCGCGCGGTGGGCAGCCCCGTGGCCTGGGTCTCCGACGTGATCTTGAGCGGGCTCTTCTTGTCGGCGGCGGGCTTGCCCGATGCCGCGGGCGCCGCCGCGGGAGCCGCCGCGCCGCCAGCGCCCGGCTGGATGTCACCGGTAAGGCGACCGTTGCCGCTGCTGCCGAGCTCGAGCCGCGGCAGGCCGCTCGTGGCCACGCCGCCGGTGTGCGCTCCAGTGACGCTCCCGTTGCCGTGCCCGACCGCTGTCGGCGTGGCCTCCGCACCGTAGGACTGCGTCAGCGAGCTCTTGCCCGCACTCGCACTGGCATCCCGGTTCGCGTGTTGCGCATCTTCCGCCGCCGCACTACTCCCGCCCGCCTTCTTTGCTTCACGCACTCCCCGAAACTATCAGCCGTGGTGCGTCGACGGAAGCGTGATGTTGCCTACGCAGGCGTTGCTGCTCCCGACGGCACCGGTACGGTGAACCCATAGGATTCCTCCCCGTGCTGTGCCCGGTTTGCTGAACTTGTCAGGCCGCCGGAGCCACGCCGGCTCGCCCCGGCTCCACGCGACGCAGCGTGAGCACCGCGCACTCCGCGTGGGTGCCCTCGCCGAACCTGCGGGTGACGCCCGAGAACCCGACGCCGGGCGTGACGTAGAGCTGCGAGGTCGCGCCGTGAT
>JAYVRN010000522.1:0-16670 GCA_043776275.1 Myxococcales bacterium
CCCGAAATCGAGGACCTTCACGAAGTCGTGGTCATCGAGGTGAAGGTTGGCGGGCTTGAGATCGCGGTGAACGATCCCCCGCGCGTGCGCCTCGCCGAGGGAGCTACAGGTCCCGCGCACGATCGCGAGCACATCGCGCCATGGGAGGGGCCCGCGCGACTCGAACCGCTCGAGCAGCGTCTCCCCGCGCAGCAGCTCCATCGCGATGAACAGCGTCCCGTCGCGCAGCTCGCCGCGCTCGAACGTCGCCACGGTGTGCGAATCGCGCAGGTTCGCGAGCGTCTTGCTCTCGCGCCGGAACCGCGCGGAGATCTGCGGATCGCTCGCGAAGTCCGCGTGCAACACCTTGAGCGCCAGCTCGATGCCGCTGGGGAGGTGAGTCACGCGATAGATCGCACCGAAGCCGCCCTCGGCGATCTTGCCCTCGATGCGGTAGATCCCACCGAGCACGGTCCCGATGCGCGACGCGCTGCGGCGCTGCGATCGGCGACCGCAGAGGGCGCAGTACAGGGCCTCGGTCTCATAGCCTCGGCCACAGGTCGCGCACTTCGTGGTTGGAACGCTCAGCACGACTACACGCAACCCGCAGCGGCCGTCCCGAGACCGATCACGCTCGCGACGAGAGCCGCGGCCCACCACTTCCAGCGCGTCCGCGCGGGCGGCGCCGCCGCGATGGGTGGACCCGGGACCGGCGCGACGTCGAGGATGATCCTCGAAGACGGGAACACGAAGGGCGCGGTCCGCAGCATGGGCCGCCGCTGGGACGGGCGGCGGCTCGGAGCGTTCGCCGTCTGGGTCGCGAGGATCCGATCGATCTGGGCTCCGACCTCGCGCGCGGTAGAGATTCGACCCGAAGGATCGGCGACGAGGCAGCGCTGGATCAGCTTCTCGACCTCCAGCGGGACCTCGGTTGGCAGCACTGCGGGCGCCATGTCGGGACGCCGGACCCGTCCGAGCAGCAGCTCGAGCCAGATCGCGCCGATGGCATACACGTCGGCGCGCGCGTCGCACGTGTGACCGGAGATCAGCTCGGGAGCCATGTACTGCAGGCTGCCGACGGCCTCGCCCGCGACGGCCAGGTCTTCGTCGTCGTCATTGGGACGGAGCTTCGCGAGACCGAAATCGATGACCTTCACGGTCTCGCCGCTACCGAGCCGAACGTGGGCGGGCGTCAGCGCCCGATGGACGATCCCGTGCGCATGGGCCTCGCTCAGCGCACGACACACGCCGCGGATGATCGAGAGCGCGCTCCGCCAGGGCATCGCCCCCCGGGTCCGCACGCGGACGTCGAGGCCCTCACCGCACAGCAGCTCCATCGCGAGATACGACGTCCCGTCTGCAGCCTCGCCGTGATCGTAGAGAGCCACCGTGTGTGGATCGCGCAGCCGCGCGAGACAGCGCCCCTCGCGCCGAAACCGAGCGACCGCGATCGCGTCGTACGTGAGCTCGGCCCGAAGCACCTTGAGCGCCACGTCGAGTCCGCTCGGCAGGTACCTGGCTCGGTAGATCGTGGCCGTGTGGCCCTCCGCGACCAGCTCCAGCACCTCGTAGACCTCGTCGATCACGTGCCCGATCAACGACGTCCCCGCACGGGCTCGATCGCCGCACATCCAGCAGAACATCGCATCGCGCGCGAGCCACGCGGTGCAGCTCCGGCAGCTCCTGTGATCGGACATCCACGTGATGCGCCGATCCGCACCGCGCTCCCGGCGGCAGGTCAGGCTGCGTTGTCCGACGAGGAGCTTCGTCGGCTGAGAATGAATGTCGCGCATCACGGGATCCTCCGTCTCGACCCAACGCATGGCCCGTGCCACGCGGTCCCCCGCGCCAACGTCTGGTGATCACGGATCTGGGGCTGCAGGCACGCGCCACCATCGCGGGGGCGGGCCTGCAGCCCCAGATGCGCGGTCGGTCCGGATCGCACGCACGAAAAAAGCACGCCCTGGGTGGGGCGTGCTGGACGACAGAAGCGCGAGCCGCTTTCAAGTGACCTGCGCAACGTGCTCCGCGTTGCGCAGCGCCCCACGTGCGTGGAACTTTCAATTCAGGGCTGGCGCGGCGACCGCCTTGACCTCCACCACTTCGGCACCGAGGCCGCAGCAGGTCTTGCGATAGCACCAGCAATCGATCTCGGTCAGCGGGTCCGACCACGCGGTCGAGCTGCCGAAGAACCGAGGTGCGCCACACCCGGCGCCCTGCCGATTGCCGCTCGGATTCGGGCCGCCGCCGAAGTCGAAGAAGGCGCTGCGTTGCTGCGTCCGGGGGGCCTCACAGCTGAGGTTCGGGTTCTGTCCCACCGGGTTGTTGAAGCACATCTCCTCGGCGTGAGCCCTCGCCGCGTTGATTGCGTCGCGGCTGCCCCAGAAGCGGCTCAACCGGCTGGAGCCCGTGAACTTGATCCAGCCGTCCGTGCACTGCACCGGCTTGGGCTTCACCGGGATGTGGAACACGTCGCCCCAGCCCTTGGGCCACTCCGGGTCGATGCCGAGCTCTCCAAGCGCCGACGGGTCATTGTTGAGCTGCTCGCAGATCGCCGAAACACGATTGAAGCTGAGGATCTTGTTCATCAGGTTCGCGACCTCGGCTTCGTAGCCGTTGGCCTCCGCCATGACCTTTTGGAGCAGCACGTCCGTCTCGTCGTACTCGGCGACCAGCGTGTTGAGGTTCTCCTTGCGGAGCGCCATCAGCTCGTCGCGCTTCCTCAAGCCCTGAAACTTCTCCATCATCTCGACCACGGGGCCGACGACAGGGATCCACGTCGTCACTTCGGTGATCCCGTTGTTCTGGCCCTCGATGACGCGAGCGATCCCGACCCTCCGCAGCGCCTTCCGCGTCGGCGACACGATCGTCGTCTTCTTCACGACGGTGGCGAGGGCCTTCTTGAGGTAGACGCTGGCCGCCTTCTTGCCGAGGTTGCAGGCTGTGCGGCGAACGAGGGCCGACGCCGGGACCGCCACGTCGAGCGCGAGCGAGGCCGCATCCATCACGATGCCCGTGTAGAGGTTGATGTCCGAGCCGATCGTCTCGTTGAGCGCCGCGCGCTCCGCGAGGATGTCCGTGTTGACAGCGTCCAGGTAGCCCTGGGTCTCGGTGACGCTGTTCTTCGCCGCATCGAATAGCACCTGCGCTTCGATCAGCTTCTGCTGCAGGTTCTTCAGCTGGGCATCGGCGCAGTCACACGGCTCCTCGTCGAGGTTGATCCCGTCGAGATCCAACTTCGCATCGGGGGCGATCTGGGCTTCCCCGTGCCGTCCGATGTCTGGATCGGTGTTGCAACCGATGGTCGTCGCGAGCAAGGCAAAGACGAGCGCGCGATACGCGCCCGAGGGATGGTTCTTCATGAGAGCTCTCCTGTGGATGTCGATGTTGTGTGGAAGATCTAGATCGGCGTGCACACGTCATTGGCGGTGCACTCCTCGAACGAGTCGCGAACGAGGGCGTCCACTTCGTCGCCGCCGCTGCCCTCGCTGAGATCGATCCCTGCGAGCAGCTCGTCGAGTGACCAGGTGCTGTAGTCCTCGGCACTCGGCTTGACCGGTGCGGTGCCACCGACTCCCGTGCCGATCCGGGTGGTGAGGACGAGGTCGGTCTGGACGACCGGCGTCAGGCTCGGAGGCTGCGGAGCCGGAGGCAGCGGGTCTTGCTCGTCCGCGACCAGGCCATCGTCCGCGCACGGTGCGCAGGTGTTGCCACCGAGCGCGGCGAGCGCGGCTTCGACCTTCTTGAGCTCCGTCTTCATCTTCTTGATCTCGTCGGTGAGCTGGATGTTCTGCTCCTCGCGAGTGGCGGTATCGATCGCGGTCGCCTTGATCTCGTCCTGGGCCTTCTTGATCTCGGCGTCGATCAGCTCGACCTGCTCTTTGAGGTTCTTCTTGACGTCATCGGCGTTGATCCAGTTGCTGAACTCCTCGCCCACGTTGTCGGCGCCCACCTTCAGCGTGCCGATCACGGGGACCCAGGTCTCCCAGCTGTCACCCTTCTGGTCCCACTTGACCTTCATCGGGACGCCGATCGCCCCCGAGTGACGGATCACGAGGCGAACACGGCCGAACGCCGAGCGGAACTTGCCGAACATCGACAGCGCCTTCTGGCTCGCGAGCTTCGTTGCCTGGGCCACGGCGACCTTCTCGGCCTGGCGGACAGCGGTCTGCAGGCAGAGCTTGCGCGCGATGAGCTTTCCGCCCGCACGCAGCGTGAGCGCCTCGAGGGCGGCCATCAGCGTGTAGAGGCCGAACTTGAAGACCGCGGTGGCGGGGAACTTCCCGACATCGTCGATCGCATCGAGCAGGTGCTTCTTGCCCGGTGCAGAGTCCTGCGCTGGATCCGTGGGGGGATAGTTCATCCCCTCCTGGAGCAACTTGATGAACTTCGTGTTGGCGTCGACCGTGACGCTGTTCTCCTTGATCGCCTTGTCGTTGACCGTGATCTTCGACTCGGCGGTGTCGATCTTCGCCAGGAGCGTCTCCTTGCGCCACCCGAGCTTCTTCTTGAGCAGGGCGTCGTCGCCACAGTTGTTCGTGGTCGCCGAGAGATCGTCTTGGGCGTGGTCGCCCGGGCTGACGGCACACCCGGCAGCGATCAGGTTGCCGAGAATCGCCAGTAGCGCGAGCTTGCCCGCGCCACGATGGATGGTGGTCATGGTGATGTCCTTTGCTGCGTGGAGGTGACCGAGGTCCTAGAACTTCTGGCCCCACGGGAACGTCGTGATGTCACCGCTCGTCGGCGGCATCGTCGGCGGGGTGGTGCCGGTTCCTCCACCGCAGTCGTCGGCGCCGACCGAGGTGTCCGCGTAGTCGATGTAGTCCGCGCCCGCGCCATCGCCGCAGCTCGCGCCCGGCGTCGAGCCCGGCGGAGAGAGCGTAGGAGTCGGCGTCGACGTCGTCGACGGCCCCCAGGTCGAGGGCGTTCCGGCCGGGGTCTTCATCCCGACGGGGAGCGCGGTCACGGGCGTGACATCGATGACGGGCTCGTCCGCGACCGGTGCGTCGTCGACGGAGCACTGACCACCCTTCGCGAGCTCCTCCTCCAGCGCCTTGACCTCCGCCTCCAGCTGCGCGATCCGCTTCTCGGTCTTGGGCACGACATTCTCGAGGGTCTTGATCGACGCCTCGTTGGTCGCGATGTCCTCTTCGACCTTGACCTTGGCGTCCTCGATGACCGCGATCAGTTCGGATGCGTTGATCCACTCGTTCCAACGCTGCGGCAGCTTCATCGCCGAGGTCAGCGGAATGAAGCCAACCGCGACGTCGACCCAGCCCTCCTCCCCGGTCGTGGCAGCCAGCGAGCCCTTGATGGTCGCCTTCGCGACGAACATCTTCATCTTTCCCGGATCCTTCAGCGCGAGGCCGAACTTCAGGATCTTGGGGCCTGCGACCGTCACACCATTGACGACGATCGGGACCTTCGACGTGGGCTTCAGACACTTCACGTTCTTCGCGAGGCCCACGAGGCTCTCGACTTCGAGCACCGCAAGCGCCCCTTCAAGAGCGAACTTGAAGAACTGCATCTTGCTGTTCTTCAGCGTGTCGATCTTCTTGTCGTAGTCCTTGATCGCCGCCTTCAGCGTGTCGTTGTAGTCCTTGAGTGCCTTGATGCTCGCCTTGTCGGCCGCGAGCAGAACCTTCTTCTCCGCGATCTGGCCCTTCTTCGCTGCGATCAGCTCCTTGAGCTCGCAGTCGGCACACGCGGGAGGCTCGACGGCGATGTTGCCTTCACCATCCTCCTTGATCGAATCGTTCGGCTGAACACAGCCGAGCAGGGTGGAGGAAGCGAGGAGGAGGGAGATGAGATTGGTCGCGAGGCGGCTGCGCATGTTGATGACTCCGGTTGTGGTGAGTTGCTGGCCTTCGTTGCAGCCGTTGCGCCAACGTCGAAGTCGCTCCACGCAGCGTGTCGTGAGGGATTGCGGCCCGAGCTGCTCGCTCGCGACATCGATCGCAGGCTGGAGCCATCAGCTGTTCGCGAGCGCGCGCAGCCTTCGCTCATCTATTGATCGGGATCTTTAGATCATGGCCACGGGCACGAGCGCTGCACGTCATCCGGGCATGCGTACGCCGACCTCCTCCATCCTCCTCGTCGCCGCCGTCGCGGTCTCCGCGTCCGCCACGAGCTATCGCGAAGCTGCGCAGGTCACGTCCCTCGCGCCCGTCGACGCGGGAACGGTCACCGGGTGGGTGCGCGGGGTGCGCGCCGAGCGGAGCGGTCATCAGATCTCGAGCCGCATCACGCTCGAGCTGGAAGCCACAAGCCCGTCTGATCCGCCGATGCTCGAGTTCTTGAGCCCGGGCGGCACGATCGATGGTGTGGCGATGCGGGTCTCCGGCGCACCGAGCTTCGCCGTGGGCGAGCACGTTCGCGTCACCATCCGAGCGACGCGTCAAGGCCTGCGCCTCGCGGGTCTCGCCAGCGGCAAGGTGGTCCTTCCGTGAGCGTGACAGCAATCCGCTGCTTGATCGTGAGTGCGCTCCTCAGCACCGGGTTCGTTCGCCAGACCACGAGCGAGGGCACTCCTCTCGAGTGGAGAAACCGCTGCCCGCTCCTCGAGGTGGGGGCCCTCGATCCGCGCGGACCGTCGATGGCCGAGGTCCACGACGTCCTCGAGCGCGCGATCGGTGCCTGGCAGGCCGACGGTTGTGACGAGCTGCCATTCGCAGTCTCCGCGCTCGGTGGGGACTCCGCGGACACCGTGTTCGACGGCCGGAACGTGGTGGTGACCCGCGGCGCGGACTACTGCGCCGGCGACCTCCATGACGATGAGGACATCTGCCTGAGCCCCGGAGCGCTCGCGATCACCACGCTCTACTTCGTGGATCGGCCTGGCGATGCACGTGACGGCGAGATCCTCGAGGTCGACATGGAGATCAACCTCAAGCACGCGTTCGCGGATGACACCCGGCCGACGGCCTATGATCTGTCGTCCGTCGTCACGCACGAGGTCGGCCACGTGCTCGGACTCGCGCATACCTGCAGCACCGAGCCTGGCGCGCACCTCGTGGACCCGGCCGGGCACGAGGTCCCCGCGTGCAGCGGCGGCGAGGAGAATGCGACGAGCGACGCCACGATGTACCCGTGGGCGGAGACCGGCGAAGCCAAGCGCCGCACACCCGAGCCTGACGAGCGCCAGGCGATGTGCTTGCTCTACCGGACCCATCCAGCGACGTGTGAAGGCTCCGAGCTCGAGGCTGGCTACACCTGCAGCACGGGCTCGGCGAACGGGTCGATCGTGATCGCGCTCGCCGCGCTGATGATCGCTGTCTCGGGCCGGCGGCGACGCTGAAGTGCTGCTTGCTAGCGCCTGCACCCCAGGCCGTGGCCCACGACAACCCGCGACATTTCAGCAACTTGCACGCATCTTCGGCTGGCATACCGAGTGCTCTACCTCCACTCATGCACCACCAGGACATCCACTCCCGGCCGACTCGCATCGTGCGCGCCCCTCGCAAGGTCCTCGATGAACAGCGGACGCTCGAGTGTGGAACGGTTGCGCGGGCCGCGGTCTGTGGCGGCTGTGCAACAGAGCTGGCGCATGGCACCCGCTTCTGTGGGATGTGCGGTGGTCGGGTTGGCGCGTGTGCGTCGCTGTGCGGGACCTTCGTCGACGACTATCAGGTCGTCGACACCCTCCACGAGAGCGCGGCGTCAACGGTCTACCGCGCACGGTATCTTCCGAGCGGCGAGCTCGTCGCCTTGAAGGTCCTGCATCCCGACCTCGCGCGAGATGCTCTCCAGGTCGCGCGGTTTCGCCGCGAAGCTCGGTGCCTCGCACGCCTGCGCAGCGCCCACACCGTGAAGGTCTACGATCACGGCGAGACCGAGGACGGCATCCACTACCTCGCGATGGAGCTCGTCGAAGGGGAAGGTCTCGATGTGCGCATGCGGAAGGGCGCGATGCCGTGGCGCAGTGCGCTCGCGATCCAGCGCGCCGTGTGCGTGTCCCTCGTCGAGGCTCACGCCCACGGGATCGTGTATCGCGGGCTGCGCCCATCGCACGTCCGCCTCGGTCAGGGCGATTCCGTCAAGCTGATCGACTTCGGCCTCGCCAAGCTTCGTCCCGAGGACCCCGAGGATGATCCGAGCTATCCGGACCACGCCATGGGGATGCCCCTGCGCTACCTCGCACCCGAGCTGTGCGCTGGCGCTGCTGCCGACCGCGGCAACGATCTCTATGCTCTCGGCGTCCTCACGCTCGAGCTCATCCTCGGGCGCGAGCGCATCATCGGAGGTCCGCCTGCGGTGCTGCCGGCCGAGGTTCCGAGCAAGGTCGAGCGGCTCTTGCTCCGCTGCTTCGCGGGAGATCCGAGCGAGCGGTTTGCCTCTGCCAGCGAGGTCGTGCGAGAGATCGACCTGATCTGCGACACCTCGCGCGATCGTCGTCGCGTGTTTGCACACACGCCGGTGTTCGAGCTCGAGCCGCCACGGGTGGTGATCGACACCGTGTCGGTCCCGGCGTTCGTCAGAGGAGAGATGCTCGGGTCCGAGATCGAGATCGCGGCGCCGCGTCCATCCCGGCGCTGGGCTCGTCGCGCCCTGGCTGTGCTGGTGTCCGCGATCGGCCTGGGCACGGTCGCGATGGGCACGCGCGCCTGAGCACCCCAACCGCGTTGTCCTGCGTTCTCGCCGATGCAACTGGCCGTTGCGTCGGCGGTTTCGCGTGTGCTCCCGCACCGGCGAGTGGTCGGGATGAGTCGCACGACCTCGCTGCGGGCGCGCCACTGCAGCCGAAGGCTGGCGCCCGCACTCCGACGGTCCGCCTCTCGAGTAACTACCTGACTTGCGGTGAGCTCGTGTCGGCCCAGGCCTTGCTCCTAGAGAATTCACCAACCCAACCCTCCTTGGAGCCCGCCATGTACAAGCTCGCCTTCTCGATCCCGTTCCTCGTCTCGATCACTGCCTGCTTCAACGGGGGCGATCCGCAGCCCGGCGCCGCCCACCAGGCCGCGACGGCCTGCAAGGTCGACGTCGCGATCGCGACCGCCCGGATGTCCGACGAGATCGCGCTGCCGGAGGTGCCCGGTGATGGCAAGCCGACGCTCGGCCAGGTGTGCTGCGACGCTCCCGCGGACTCCAAGGGCTGCGTCCCGATGGATCACTCGGACGACGAGTGCGCGAAGCTCCCGACGCCGGACGAAGCCACCACGCTGAAGCTCCTCACCACGGTGCCTTACAAGGGCGCTGGCTCCACCACCGCATTCTTCGCCAACTGCGAGCCGCCTCCCGAGACGGACTGCGATGCGACCGAGACGCCGTACGTCTTCCAGCCCTACCCGCAGACCCGCTGGATGGTGGCCCTCGTCCCGTCGAAGAGCGGCAAGGGTGGCATGACCGCCGAGCTCTACCCGATCCCGACGGGATTGACCGCCGTGAAGATCCCGAGCGGCAAGCAGATCTTCCCGCTGTTGCCGGCCACTGATGGCTTCGCCGACCTCACGCGTCCGGTCGAGACCCCCGACGGCGAGCTGTACGTCGACAAGCAGAACGATTGCATCCCGCGCGCTGATGGGTGCGGCTTCACCTGCGCGACGTGCTGATCGGGACGCGGTTGGTATCGAGACCGCCGCGTTGTTCCCGTCAGGTTCGCACGAGGCCCGCGAGGATCTCCCCCACGGCGGGTGGCACACCTGCACCGAGGCTGGCGAGCGAGAGCGAGAGGAGCTCGTCCGCGCGCGCGGCATCCCCCGCGCGTACCGCCTGACGGGCCAGCGCGGTCCAGCACGCGGCGGCCGTGCCACGTTCCGCGGCGCCCTCGGCGTGGAATGCGATGCGCGCGATTCGACCGATCAGATTGCGCTCCGAGCTCGTCAGCCAGAACCGCAGCGCCCGCTGGTGGACGAGGACGCGCTCGTCGAGGATGTGGAGGTAGATCGCGTCCTGGATCCCGGCGTCGTCGAACTCGTACCAACCGTTGCGCTCCGCGAACAAGCCCTCGCGGACGAGCAAGCCGAGGCGATCTTCGACGCCGCTAGCTCCGGTGACGTGAACCACCTCCTCCAACGAGAACCGCGGACCGAGCCCCGCACACAGCCGGGCGATCGGGGCCAGCTCCGGCGGGAGCTCCTCGAGCAATCTGCTCGCGAACCAGGAGGGACCCGGCGGAGCGAGCAGCGTGTCGAGCTCGTCGACCGCGACGTACCAGTCGTCCCCACCGAGCTGACGGCGGATCGAGCCGCGCCGCTTGATGTCGCGAGCGAGCCCGATCAAGAGACCGGGGTTGCCGAGGCCACGGATGGTGAGGCGTTCGACCAGAGCATCGGGGATCAAGCGCGCCGGCCGCAGCATCTCCCGCAGCAGCGCGTCCCCATCGGTGTACGACAACGGAGGCAGCTCGACGGAGATCCGGCCCTGCGCGAAGTCCATCACTTCAAAGGCGGGCTCGGGGCTCGCGATGATGCGAACCAGCGGAACCGGCGGATCGATGAGCAGCTGCCGCACGGATCGTGAGAACCATTGGAGGTCATCAACGGCGAGGATGGCGCTTCGCGCTGCGGCATTGCCAAGTGCGTCGACCACATCGTGACCACCGCCGAGCGCAGCGGTGAGCCGATCGTCGTCGGGCCGATCCCCTGGGAATCGACGACGGCCCGACACGCGGATCACCTCCCGGCCGGCGGCTATCAGGCGCTCTGCGACGGCGCGCAAGACACGGGTCTTGCCCGATCCGGAGATGCCGCTCACGCCGATCAGCATCGAGGTCGCCTCGCCAGCCGCCTGGACCAGACTGCGCACGAGACTGTCACGGCCGATCAGCGGCGGATCAGCACGAGCATCGGTCGCATCGGTGCGATCGCGGTTGGTCTCGCGGAAGAAGCCCGGAGCGTCGGTGGCCGGGACTGCTCCACCCGGCAAGGTCGCAGCGGCCGCGGCGCTCAGGATCAGGCCCGTGAACGGAACCGCTGGAATCCAGCGCTCCGATTGTTCGATGTCGGGGCCGTAGACCATCGACTTGCCTTGGGCCGAGCGCCGAACCAGCGCAGTGGTGAGATGAAGAACAACGCGGCGACCTTCGCCGACGATTGACTTGCAGACCCCGAGAGCGACCGAGAGGGGAGCATCGTGCTGCTGCGAGCTGAACGCGGCGAGGATGCCCTCCCCTCGCTGCCGCACCACGATCCCGTGGACCTCCGTCACGGCGCGCGTGACGCTGACTGGATCACCCCGTTCGATCCATGCGAGCGCCACGGGACCGTGCGTACCCAGCGGCTTGCTCTCCTGCTTCTTCTCCGGCGTCGCGACCACGCCGCGGAGCGTCCCGAGCGAGCTCAGCGCGTCGGAGAGGAGGCCGCGCAGCTCGTCGGCGGTCTGCGGCCGGCCCTCCGGCTGCTTGGCGAGGCACGCCGTGACGATCTCGTCGAGGGGCTGTGGGATCGAGCGCGTCTCGCAGACGGAGGGAGGCTTGCAGACCAGGTGGTGGTACTCGATCGCCCGGCGCTCGCCGATGAATGGCGGCCGGCCCGCGAGCATCTCGAAGGCGATCACGCCGAGCGAATACAGATCCGCGCGATGGTCGATCGCCGAGCCCATGCGGATCTGCTCCGGCGCAAGGTAGTGCGGGGTGCCGACCACGCCACCGACCTGGGTGAGCGATGGCGCACCCGCGCGTCGTGACTTGACGAGGCCGAAATCGAGGAGTCGGATCCCTTTCCCGCCGATCATGATGTTCTCGGGCTTGAGATCGCGGTGCACATAGCCCGCGGCATGCAGCCCGACCAAGGCCGCCGCGATGCGGGTGAGGATGGCGACGATCTCGCCGAGACCACCTCGCTCCCCGATCCGCGACATCCACGAGGCGAGCGTCTCCCCGGGGACGTGCTCCATGATCAGGTAGGGCCAGTCCGCGACGAGGCCATGCTCGATGTACCCAGGCGTCGCGGGCGGACCGACCGCACGCAGCACGTCCGCCTCGAGAGAGAATCTCGCGCGGATCTCCATCTCTCGCCAGCGGCCGAACTTCATCACCGCGGGCGGCGCGGTGCCACGGGTCACCTGATACACGAGCGCGCTACCACCGCTCGCCAGCTGCGGGCCGAGCTTCCAGCCCGGTGGGGCTACCACCTGCGGGGGCTCCTGGTATGCGACCGCGTCGGCCATCGCCGTGGGCTTGCCGTGATCGGGGCACTCGCCGCTCGGCGGGAGCCTGCGCTGACATCGCGCACACCGCGTCATCGAACCAGCGTGCACCAAGGCGCGGATTCACGCCAGGCGATCGGGTAACCTGAGTGCTGATGAGCGAGGGGAAGACTCCCGATCCGACGAAGGTGATCTCGCAGGCACGCGAGCTCCGGTTCCCGCGCTACCGCCTCGTGGTCACCGAGGGACCGGATGCGGGGAGTGTGCTGGAGGGTGCCGGCGAGGAGATCGCGATCGGAACGGCCGATGCGAACGATCTCGTCCTCAAAGACACCGCGGTCTCGCGGCACCACATCGCGATCGCGCCCACCGCGCGTGGCCACCTGCTCCGCGATCTCGGCAGCACGAACGGAACGATGATCAACGGTGTGGCCGTCGAGCGCGCGTACCTCGCGCCGAATGCGGTGATCTCTCTCGGCGGCACTCGGCTCAAGTTCGAAGCGGTGGTCGGCGATGCCCACGCGGCGCTCTCGAAGGAGGCCCGCTGGGGGCGTGCGCTCGGCACCAGCGATGCGATGAGGCGGATCTTCGCGGTGCTGCCCAAGCTCGCCGATTCCGATGCGACGATCTTGCTCGAGGGCGAGACCGGCACCGGCAAGGGCCTGCTCGCTGGTGCGATCCACGAGGCCAGCCCGCGCGCGTCGGGCCCATTCATCGTGATCGATTGCGGCTCGATCCCGCCGAACCTGATCGAGAGTGAGCTGTTCGGGCACGAGAAAGGATCGTTCACCGGTGCGACGGGTGCGCGCATCGGCGCCTTCGAGGCCGGCAAGGGCGGCACGGTGTTCCTCGACGAGATCGGCGAGCTGCCGCTCGACATGCAGCCGAAGTTGCTGCGCGCGCTCGAGGAGAAGCTGGTCAAGCGGATCGGCGGCAACGAGCAGATCAAGCTCGACATCCGCGTGATCGCGGCGACCAACCGGGACCTGCGATCGGAGATCAACCGCGGCCGGTTTCGCTCGGATGTCTACTACCGGCTCAATACGTTTCGCCTGCGCGTCCCGCCCCTGCGCGAACGGCGCGAGGACATCGCCTTGCTGACCGCTCACTTCTACGGGCAGCTCGCGCGCGGTGGCGGGGAGCCTCCCGCGGAGCTGATCATCGACTTCGCACGGCACGACTGGCCCGGCAACGTGCGCGAGCTGCGCGCCGCCGTGGAGCGCACCGTGCTGCTCGGGGATCCCAACGTGTGGCGCGAGATCACCGAGGATTCGCCGGCCACTCCCGCGCCCGTCGCGAGCGCTCGCTTCGAGGAAGGCATGTCGTTCCGCGCCGCCAAGGAGCGAGCGGTGGGTGAGTGGGAGCGCGAGTACGTGCGATCACTGATCGATCATCACGGCGGCAACCTGTCGAAGGCCGCACGTGCGGTGCGGATGGATCGAAATCACCTGCGCGAGCTGCTCGTCCGCCATCGGATCCGCGCCGACGACACCTGAAGCCAAGTCGAGTGCTACGCTGCGCGCGGATGTCTGACGATCGCACGCGTGACATGAACGGCGAGAAAGGCCGTGTGGATCGCGGCGTGCGCGAGCTCGGACTGGGCGATGCGATCGGGGCGTGGACCATCCACGGCACCCTCGGCGGTGGCGGGTTCGGCACCGTCTACGAGGTGCGCAACGGCAAGACCGGCCACAGCGCGGCGCTCAAGCTGCTGCACGCGCACTTCGTGACGTCGCCCGAGATGCTGGCGCGCTTCGAGAGAGAGATCGAGGTGCTGCGACGGCTCTCGCACCCGAACATCGTGAACCTCGTCGAGGCCGGGTTCAGCGACGACCAGCGGCCGTTCCTCTGCATGGAGCTGCTCGATGGCGAGGAGCTCAGCAAGATGCTCGAGCGCCGCGGTCCGCTCTCGCCGTGGGACGCGCTCGCCGTGTTCGAGCCGCTGTGCGAGGCGATCTCCGTCGCGCACGAGATCAACGTGATCCATCGCGACATCAAGGCCTCCAACGTGATCGTGTGCCGGTCCACCGGATCTGGGCTCGGCCGCGTCGTGCTGCTGGATTTCGGGATCGCGAAGCTCTCCGATGCGCTATCCCCCGAGCTCACGGCCTCGCGCCAGTCACTGGGCACGCCGTCGTGCATGGCGCCCGAGCAGATCCATGGGCTCCGTGTCGATGCGCGCACCGATGTCTACGCGCTCGGCGGCCTCCTGTTCCACATGCTCACGGGCCGGCTGCCGTTCCAGGATTCGTCGGCCACGATGACGCAGTACCTCCACCTGCACGCGCGCCGGCCGAGCGTGTCTTCGCTGGCGGCGGTCCCGCGGCGGCTCGACGACGTGATCATGCGCGCGATGGCGATCGAGCCCGGCGAGCGCTTCCACGATCCGAGGTCGCTGCTCGCGGCCGCTCGTGCGTGTCTCCGCGAATCCACGATGATCGCCGTCCCCACCGGAGAAGTGCCGTGCGTCGCGATCTTGGTGTCGGCGGGGGATCGCAGCGGCGGAGCTTCCCTCGATGCCGCGCTCCTCGACGATCTGGAAGGTGTGCTGCCGGCAGCCGAGCGGTTGCTCATCGCGCAAGGTTTCCAGCTCGCCGTCGATCTCGGCTCGAGCGCGCTGTTCGTGACGCGCGCCGAGACAGTTCCCGATCCCGTCGCGGTGGCGAGCAGCGTCTTCGATCAGCTCTCGATGCGCCCTCGTCGGGACCCGCGCGTCCGGATCAGCGTCGGCGTGCACCGCGACGAGGCCACGTACGTCGGCCCCGAGATCCAGCCGTGCGCCCTGCTCCGCCCTGCCACCTGGAACCTCCCCGACGCGATCGAGGGCGTGTGGGTCACCGGCAAGATCGACGCGACGGCGCCGACCGGCCGCTGCGTGCGCAGCTGATCACGTGGGCGTGAACGTCACGGCGTTCGACGTGTGCCCGCCCGCGAGCACGCGCACTTGCACCGGTGTGGTCAGCCCTTGCGGCACCTCGACCATGATCGAGGTCTCGGTCCACGACGTCGCGGTGGCGGGCGTGGTGTCGAACTGCACCGAGCCCGATGGGTTGCACGGGACGTCCTCGCGGATCTCGGGTAGCTGACAGAAGTGGTCGCCCGTGAGCTGGACGATCGCTCCCGGCGGAGCGTGATCCGGCGTCACCCCAGAGACCAGCGGCGCCGGGACATCGTCGCCTGCGGTGCACGCACCGGGGAGTGCGCACAGCACGCACAGCGCGAGCTCAGATGCACGCATCGCAGAGCCCGCGGACGTGGACCTCGACCTGGCGCTGGCGAACGGCGCGAGGCGCCTTGGCTCGCCGCACCGCGAGCTCGATCTCGGGCATGCACTCCACGACGCCGCACTCGGTGCAGACGAAGTGCGGGTGCGCGGCATCGTGATCGCCGGTCACCGCCTCGAAGCGCCACACGTGATCGCCGACGTCGGTGCGACGGGCGAGCCCGCACTCCGAGAGATCGGTGAGGTTGCGATAGATCGTGGCGCGATCCCACGGCTGCGCGGACAGGCGATCGGCGACCTCGCCGTGGGACACGGGAGAGTCCCCGGCGCGCAGGAGCTCGAGCACCGCGAGGCGCGAGGGCGTGGCACGCAGGCCGCGCGTCCGTAGCGCGGTGCGGAGCTCCTCGACGTTCTTCGCCATGACGCTCCACTCTACGCCACGGTCCGTCGATGCGCAGTGATATCGTGAGGTCGATGTCGCTGCGCAGCCGGATCGAGACCCTCGTCCGCGTGGCTCCGGCAGATGAGGTCGCGGAGCGGGGCGCCGAGGTCGACCCCCACGAGGTTGGCCTCGATCGGAAGACCACCGCGGCGATCTGGCAGGCGTGTGCCGCGACCTACCGGACCGGGCTGTATCCGGCGCTCGCACTGTGCGTGCGGCGGCGCGGCAAGGTGATCCTCGATCGCTCGCTCGGCCACGTGCGCGGGAATGCGCCACACGATCCGCCGGATGCGCACCGCGTGCGGGCCACGCCACGTTCGCTGTTCAACCTGTTCTCCGCGTCGAAGATGGTCACCGCGATGCTGGTGCACCTGTGCGATCAGCGCGGGCTCCTCCATCTCGATGATCCGGTGATGCGGTACCTTCCGGAGTTCGGCGCACACGGCAAGGAACGGATCACGCTCCGCCACGTGCTCACGCATCGCGCCGGGATCCCCAACATCCCGCGCGAGTTCGCCGATGTCGGACTGCTCGAGCGGCCGCGGGAGATCCTCGCCCTGCTCTCGAACCAGAAGCCGCGCTGGCGCGCCGGGCGGCGACTCGCCTATCACGCGCTCACCGGCGGCTTCATCCTCGGGGCGATCGTCGAGAAGGTCAGCGGACGCACGCTGCGCGAGTTCATGCGGGACGAGGTCCTTGCGCCGCTCGGCTTCGATGCCTTCAACTTCGGCGTGCCCGCGGCACGGCTCTCGGAGGTCGCGGTCAACGCGTTCACCGGCCCACCGGTGCTCCCGCCGCTCTCGGGGCTGCTCCGCCGCGCGCTGTCAGTGGACTTCGTCGAGGCCGTGCGGGTCTCGAACGATCCGCGATTCCTCACCAGCGTGGTGCCGGCCGGCAACATCATCTCCACGGCGAACGAGGCGTCGCGGTTCATGCAGCTGT
>JAYVRN010000523.1:0-16658 GCA_043776275.1 Myxococcales bacterium
GTCAAGCTCGGCGGCAATGCGCTCGGCGCGCTGCGGATCGGCGTCTCGACCGCGGGCCTCGCCAAGGAGCTGCAGACCTCGCTCGCCGAGTCCGAGGAGCGCGCCGCGGCCTCGCGGGTCCGCGTGCTGCTGGTCTCGCTGGTGGTGCTGATGATCGGCATCGTGCTCGCGGCGCTGCAGGGCGTGCAGCTCGCGCGCCCGATCAAGGCGCTGACGCAGCAGGCGGCCCGGATCGCCGGCGGTGACCTCCGCGCCCGCGTGCCCGAGAACCGGCGCGACGAGCTCGGCGTGCTCGCGCGGACGTTCAACAAGATGGCCGACGAGATCCGCCACCTGCTCGTGGAGCAGGCCCAGAAGGCCTCGCTCGAGAAAGAGATGTCGCTCGCGCGGCAGGTCCAGCAGGCGATGCTCCCCCCGCAGACGCTCGATCAGCACGGCAACCTCAAGGTCGTCGGGTACTGCATGCCCGCCTCGAGCTGCGGCGGCGACTGGTGGACGTATCGGAAGCTGTCGAACGGGCGGATGTTGCTCGTCGTCGGCGACGCCACGGGGCACGGCATCCACTCGGCGATGATCGCGGCCACCGCGCGCGGTGCCGTCGAGGCGCTGTCGGGGATCGACGAGCGGCTGCTCACCCCCGAGCAGGTGCTCCGCGCGATCGACTCCGCGATCCGCCAGGTCGGCGATCACAACGTGATGATGACCGCGTTCGCCGCCGTGTTCGATTCGTCCAACGGCATCCTCCACTATGCGAACGCCGGCCAGAACTTCCCGTACGTGATCAAGCTCGGCGCCACGCGGCTGCTCGAGGACGCGAGCATCATCGCGGCCAGTGGCAACCCGCTCGGAGATCGCAGCATCGCCGTGGAGATCCGCCGTGGGTCGCTGCAGATGCGGCCGGGCGATCTGTTCGTGTGCTTCACCGACGGCGTGGTCGAGCGCGCGAACCCGGCCGGCAAGCTGTTCGGTGATCGCCGGCTGCGCAACACGCTGACCGGGCAGCCACTGCCCGACGCCGACGCTCTGGTCACCCTGCGCGACCGCCTGGTCACCACGCTCGAGACGTACGGCGAGGGCTCCGCGGCCGAGGACGACCTCACGTTCGTGCTGTGTCAGTTCGATCCACCGGTGAGCCGCCCGCAGGTCGCAGGGCGCGGAGCTGCATGACAGGTCTCGTGCGACGAGCGTTCGTGCTCGCCGTCGGGTTCGCCACCGTCATCGCTCCGGGCTCCGCTCGCGCCGACGGGCCGGTGGTCGATGTCGCCGATCTGCCCCCGCTGCCGCCGGCGGAGGATGCGCCCTCGAGCTCCGCGACCGTGCTCGCCGCGGCGACCGCCGAGGAGGATGTCGTCGTCGGTGCCGCCAAGCGCGAGCAGAGCCTCGGGAACGTGGCCTCGGCCGTCACGGTGATCACGGCCGATCGGATCCGCCGGTTCGGCTATCGCACGGTGGCCGAGGCGCTCGCGGGCGTCGCCGGCGTGTACATCCAGGACACGCGGCTGACCAGCTCCGTCGGCATCCGCGGGCTCCTGATCCCGGGTGGGTTCAACAGCCGCATCCTCGTGCTCGTCGATGGTGCGACCGTCAACGAGGCGTGGGGCGCGTTCGGCGGCGTCGGCTTCGATGGCCTGGTCTCGATCGATGACATCGCGCGCATCGAGGTGATCCGCGGTCCGGTCGGCGCGGTGTACGGCACCAACGCGTTCTTCGCGATCCTCAACATCGTGACGCGCGGCGCGCTCGATGGATCCAAGGCGTGGGGACGGATCGGGATCAACTCGATCAACGGCGCGGTCGGCACCGCCGGGTTCGCGCAGGGTGGCGTGAATCAGCAGCTCCGGGGCTCGGTCCTCGTGATGAGCCGGCTCGGCGAGTCCTCCACGATCCCCGCGATCAGCTCGTCTCCGCTCGAGGGCGACGGCGCGAACACCGTGATCGCCGCCGTGGTCGGCACGCACGGTGGCAGCTTCGGTCAGGTCCGCGCCTATCGCAGCAAGCGCGATTCGCCGTTCGCGCCGTATGACAGCGACCCCGCGAACGTTCCGCCGTACTCGCTGTTCAACTACCAGCTGCTCGTCGAAGGCGGCCACACGCGCGAGCTGTCCAAGCGGCTGTCGGCCTCCGGGCGTGGGTACGTGAACCTCTATCGCTACGCGGATCGCATCTACAACACCTCCGATGTGTTCCTCGACTACGGCGATGCCAAGACGATCGGCGCCGAGGTCCGTGGCAGGTACGAGCTGCGCGCGGATGGCAAGCTCGGCATCACCGCCGGCGTCGAGGCGAACTACAACATCACCAAGAGCCGCGCCTTCACCGAAGGCATGGAGGCCAGCGGCGTGGTGGTGCCGCTCGACTTCGACACCGAGGGCGTCTACTCCGAGCTCGATGGTCAGCCGACCGCGTGGCTCGGGTTCACCGGCGGGCTCCGGTTCGATCGTCGCCACATCCCCGCGAATGATCTTCCGGCGAGTGCTCCCAACGCCCGCGGCGCGAAGACCTCGACCCGCCTGTCGCCGCGCGCGGCCGTGTTCCTCGCGAAGAAGGAGGAGTACGGCGCGAAGCTCCTGTACGCCGAGGGCTTCCGCAACCCGAGCGCGTTCGAGGGGTACTTCACCGACGACGTCGACTTCTCCGCGAACCCCAACATCAGGCCCGAGACCATCCGCAGCTTCGAGGCCGTGCTGTGGGCGCGGCCGGCGATCGGCCTGTCGACCCGGCTCTCGGGGTTCTACTGGGATGCTCGCGACGTGGTCGAGCAGCAACCGGATCCCATGAACCCGGCGCGGCTCCAGTTCCAGAACGTCGGGCGATACGTCAGCCAGGGCGTCGAGGTCGAGGCGACCTATCGCAACAGTGCGGGCTGGTACGGATTCGGCGGCGCGACCCTGGCCCGCGTCGGCAGCGGCAGCACCGGCGGCGAGGTCGTGTTCGGCGAGGTCGTGGACGCGCCGGCGGTGACGGCGACGGCGGGCGCCTCGACCCCGAAGCTATTCGATCGAGCGCACCTCTCGGGCGAGCTCGTGTTTCTGAGCTCGCGCCACACCCGCCCCGACGACACCGGCACCCCGCTGACCTCCCGGCCGTGGGCGAGCGTGGATCTCACGGTCTACGTCCCGGACCTCAGAGGCTTCGATGTCACCGCGGGCGTGCGGAACCTGATCGGCCGCCGCGACCAGCTCCCGGCCCCAGGCGACTACGACCGGTTCCCCGATCCCACGACGACGATCACGGTGCCGAAGATCCCCGGCGAGGGCAGGGAGTTCTTCGTCAAGGTGGGGTATTCGCACTAGCCGCCTGATCGCGGTCACGCTCTTCCTCGGCGCCGGTGCGGCACACGCAGAGGGGCCGGGGGTGGAGGTCGATGATCTGCCGCCGCTGCCCGCGGCCGAGGATGCGCCGTCGAGCTCCGCGACGGTGCTCGCGGCCGCGTCCGCCGAGGAGGACGTGGTGGTCGGCGCGGCGAAGCGCGAGCAGAGTCTGGGCAACGTGGCCTCGGCCGTCACCGTGATCTCCGGCGATCGGATCCGGCGGTTCGGCTACCGCACCGTCGGCGAGGCCGTGGCGAGCGTGGCCGGCGTGTACCTCGTCGACAATCGCCTGAGCTACTCGGTCGGCGTCCGCGGCCTCCAGATCCCGGGCGACTTCAACACGCGGCTGCTCGTCCTCGTCGATGGCGCGAGCATCAACGAGGCGTGGGGCGCGTTCGCCGGGCTGGGCTTCGATGCGATCGTGTCGGTCGAGGACATCGCGCGCATCGAGGTGATCCGCGGCCCGGTCTCCTCGGTCTACGGCACCAATGCGTTCTTCGGGATCATCAACATCGTCACGCGCGGCGCCTCGGAGACCCCGCGGGCGTGGGCGCGCGTCGCGCTCAACTCGATCCAGGGCGTGGTCACGAGCACGGGGTTCGCGGTCGGTGGCCTGCACCAGCAAGTCCGCGGCTCGATCCACTTCGCGAACCGGATCGGCGAGACGCTCGAGGCCGCGATCCCGGATGGCCAGCGGCTGACCTCCGATGGCTCGCGATCGTTCATCGCGGGTGTGGTCGCCTCGTCGGGCGGCAGCTTCGCGCAGGTCCGCGCGTCTCACTACAGCCGCGAATCGCCGTTCGCGCCCTACGACGTCAACCCGCTGATCAAGCCGTACGAGCAATGGGACACGCAGCTCCTCGTCGAGGGCGGTCACACGCGCGAGGTGTCCAAGCGCCTCACGGTGGCGGGCCGCGTGTACACGAACCTGTACAAGTTCAGCGATACCTCGCCACCCTACGAGCCGACCACCGGCTACGCACTCGACACCACCGGGGTGGCGCAGGTGTTCGGAGGCGAGGTCCGCGGGCGCTACGAGCTGGTGGTCCCCGATCGGCTCGGCGTCACAGCGGGCACCGAGGCGAGCTATGACCGCACGCGCTCGACGGCGACCTCGGTGGGCGATCCCACGTCCCCGCCGAGGTCGATCCCGCGGAACTACAATCTTGAAGGTGTGTACAGCGAGCTCGATGGGCAGCCGCTGCCGTGGCTCGGCTTCACCGGTGGCCTCCGGTTCGATCGCAACTCGAAGCTCGAGGATCGGCTGAGCCCGCGCGCGGCGCTGTTCGTGGCCGAGCCCGAGGCGTACGGGCTCAAGCTGCTCTATGCCGAAGGGTTCCGCAACGCGAGCGCGTTCGAGGGCTCGTTCGAGGACGGCTCGGACTTCGTCGCGAATCCGAACATCAAGGCGGAGACGATCCGGAGCCTCGAGACGGTGGTGTGGGCGAAGCCGGCGCCCGGCCTCGCGGCGCGGCTCTCGGGCTTCTACTGGGACGCCCGCCGGATCATCGAGACCGCACCCGCGGCGATCGATCCGAGCAAGCTGCAGTTCCAGAACGTGACCCGCTATGTCTCCGCGGGCGCCGAGGCCGAGGTCTCGTTCCGCAATCGCGACGGCTGGTATGCGTTCGGTGGCGCGGCGTACACGCACGTCGGCACCGAGGATGCGACCGGGCGCCTGGTCTACGGGACGGTCCCCAATGCGCCCGCGATCACCGCGAGTGGCGGGATCTCCACGCCGCGCCTGTGGGGCAGAGCGCACGTCTCCGCCGAGGCGATCGTGCTTGGCCCGCGACCCACCCGGCCGGGCGGCAACGGCGATCCTTCCCCGCGGTCCCCGGCGTGGGTGGGCGCGAACCTGACGATCTATGTCCCGAACGTCAGCGGCTTCGATCTGACCGCGGGCGCGCGTAACCTGATCGGCACGCGGGACCAGATCCCCGCGCCCGGTGACTACGACCGCGCCATGCCCGATGTCCTCACCGTGCCTCGTGTCCCCGGCGAAGGGAGAGAGCTCTATGTCAAGGTTGGCTATGCGTACTAGGTGGCTCCTCGCAGCCATGCTGGCGGTCACGGGCGTCGCGAGCCTGCCGGCCCCAGCGCACGCGCAACGCCCCAACCAGGGTGAGGACGAGAGCGCGTCGCTCGTCGGGGAGGGGCGCGCGGCGCTCAAGAAGGGTGCGCTCGACGATGCTGCGAAGGCGCTCGATCAGGCGATCGCGCTGAACCCGCGGCGCGTCGAGGCATACGTGCTGCGGTCCGCGGTGTACGCCGCGCGCAAGGAGTACAAGCAGGGCATCGAGCTGATGCGGCGTGCGCAGGTGCTCGCTCCCAACGACGAGGAGGTGCTGACCGCGCTCGGTTCGCAGCTCGTGCTCGCCGGGGATGGGACGACGGGCGTGCCGATCCTGCAGCAGGTCACGAAGAAGAACGTCGATCGCTACGATGCGCAGCTGCTGCTCGGCCACTTCTGGCACGACACGGGAAAGTGGCCGGATGCGATCACGGCGTTCGAGGCGTACTTCGCGCACCGGCCCGCGGCGCTCGAGAAGGAAGACGGCCGGCACCAGGTGGATCTCGCCGATGCCTACCTCCGCTACCGCCAGCCCGCGAAGGCGCTGACCTTGTTCAAGCGCGCCGCGGAGACCCGGCGCACGGATCTGCGCGCGCGGATCGGCGTGGCCTGGGCGACCGCGGCGCTCGATTGCAAGCGCGCCCGCTCGCTGATCCGCGAGCTCGAGCCGTTCGCCGATACGCACCCCGAGGTGTGGCTCGTCGACGGGCAGTGCGCGCTCGCCCTCGGCGATACGACCTCGGCGCTCGAGCGCGGTCGTCGCTACCTCGAGAAGGCGCCGAACGGCAGTGCCGCCGGGCACGCGCTCGTCGGCGAGGCGCAGGCCACACGCGGGAACCTGGCCGAGGCGCGCAAGGAGCTCGAGACCGCGATGAAGCTCGAGCCCACGCGCCGCCGCTGGTCCGTGCGGTTCGCCTACGTGCTGCGGCGCGCGAGCGATCCCAAGGGCGCGCTCGCGGTGCTCGAGAAGCTCGGTCCCCCACCCACGCCCGGCATCGATCCGGACTGGTGGGCAGAGCTCGGCGAGGCGCTGCTCGCGAATGGCGATGCACCGGCCGCGGCGCAGCGCCTGGTGCCGATCGTGGCCGAGCTCCCCGGCGATGCCACGATCCGGACGATCGCGGGTGCCGCCCAGCTCGGCTCGGGCCAGGCCGACGCTGCGATCAAGACACTCGGCGAGGCGGAGGCGATCCTCAGCTCGCCGCGCTCGCGCAAGTTGCTCGTCGATGCGCTGACCACCGTCGCGGTGGCCAAGCTCACGGCCAACGACGCGGCTGGCGCCGAGCCGCTGCTGGCGCGCGCGGATCAGCTCGAAGGAACGCCGCTGGTGTGGCGGAACCTCGGCGTGGCCCGGCTCGCGCTCAACAAGCCGTCGGATGCGGTGGTCGTGCTCGACAAGGCGATCAAGACCGATCCGAGCGGCATCTCGCTGATGCTCGCGGCCCGGGCGCACGCGCTCGCAGGCGATCTCACCGGCGCGCGCCCGCTCTACGAGAAGGCGCTCGCCACCGAGAAGGACGGCGCGATCGAGGTCGCGATCGACTGGGCCGCGTCGGAGGTCAACGGCGGAGATCCACAGCTCGCCGTCGCTGCGCTGGAGAAGACCGCGGGGGGCGCGAAGGCTGGCGCACTCGCGCAGCGGCACAAGGCCGCGCTCGCCGTGGCCCGGCACGCCGCGGGGATCGCCGCGCTCAAGGCCGGCAACGGAGCCAAGGCCGTGGAGCTGTTGCGCGCGTCGTCGGCTGCCGAGCCGGCACTCGCCACGCGCTGTGACCTCGCTCTCGCCGCCGTGGTGGTGGGCGAGCAAGGAGCCGCGCTCGCCGCGTTGAAGGCGGTCAGCGGCCAGAGCTGCCCGTTCCCGCCGCCCGCGGATACGCAGGCCGCGCCGATCCTCAGCGCGTTCACCGAAGGTCGGAACGCCAAGCGCGCGAGCAAGGCGCTCGATCGGTTGACCGCGCTCGCCGGGAAATCGAGCGGGCCCGCGGCGGTGCTACTCAACACGGCGATCCGTGTGGTCGCCCTCGAGGCCGCGCAGGACGCCTATCGCTCGGGGCAGATGGCGCAGGCGCGCAAGTACCTCGCGGCCGCCCGGACCTCGAATTCGCGGGTCGGCATCGACGAGCTCGCGCACAACCTCGCCGTCCTCGATCTCGCCGATGGCAACGTGGACTCCGCGATCGCCCAGCTCGATCGCGTCTCCGGCAAGCTCCCGGAAGCGCTCGTCAACCTCGGCATCGCGTACGAGCGCAAGGGTGATCCGGTGAAGGCGCTCGACGCGTGGCGCCGCGCGCGCAAGGCGGGCGTGCGGTTCGCGCCGCTCGCCGACTGGATCGAGGCCAAGGAGCGGATCTACGGGGAGGCGCCATGAGCCGCCTCGTGTTCGCGGCCATGTTCGTGCTGGTGTTCGCACTCGGCTCGGGTGCGCGCGCGGACACCATCACCGTGGGCGTCTATGCGCCGAGCGAGCCGTTCCCATCGACGGCCGCGCGCGTCGAGCTCGCGAAGCGGCTCGGCGATCATCTCGGCGCCGCGCTCGGCGGCACCGGCGTGGGTCGCGTGTATGCCCGCGCGGGCGACTTCGCGTCGGCCGTCAAGAAGGGCGAGGTCACGGTGGCCGTCGTCGATGCCACCTACCTTGCGGGGGCCGGCGGTGGGTACACCGTGATCGCTGCGGCGACCCGCGCCGGAGATGCCACGCACAGCTGGCAGCTGGTGGCGCGCGGCGCGGAGAAGATCGGGCAGCTCAAGGGCAAGCGCGTGCTCGTCCCCTCCGTGGGCGGGCGCGAGGGCGAGTTCGTGCTCAACGTTCTGTTCGGCGGCGAAGTGGGCAAGGACTTCTTCGGAAAGATCGAGGCCGCGCCCGACACGGCGTCGACGCTCGCCGCTCTCGGGCTCGGCAAGGCCGACGCCGCCGTGGTGCCCGCGAGCGTGGAGCTCCCGGGCGGTGTCACCACCGTGCTCGCCCTGCCGCAGCTCTCGGGCCCGGTGCTCGTCGCCTATGGCTCGGTGACCGCGGCGCAGCGGCAGGCGCTCGCGGCCGCGGCGCTCGCGTTCAAGGGGGATGGCACGATCGGCGGCTTCAAGGGCGCGGACGGCGATGCCGTGAAGTCGATCGCGCGACGGTTCTCCGTCCCGGCCAAGCGCGGTCCCCACGCGGTGCCCGCCGTGCGGGTGGTCGTCGGTGATCTGGTGGAGGGACGGACGTTCTCGATCGAGCGGACGCCGGCCACGGCCTTCGCGCTGGCCCCGTCGACGCGGTAAGGTCGCTGCGTGACCTACGCCGCGACCTACCCCGAGCACCTCGCCTATCTCCAGCGCGGCTACGAGGCCGCGCTCGCGACCCATGGCTTCGATGCGGTGATCCTGTGCAGCGGCGCGGCCACGATGAAGAGCCGGTTCGACGACCAGGCGTGGCCGCTCGCACCCACGCCGGCGTACGCGCACTGGTGCCCGCTGCCGGAACCCGACAGCTTCGTGGTGGTGCGCCCGGGGAAGCAGCCACAGCTCGTCCGCACGATCGTCGATGACTACTGGGAGACTCCGGCACCGGCGGAGAGCGATCACTTCTGGGCCGGCTTCGAGGTGATCGAGGTCAAGCCCGGCCTCGCCGGTGATGCGCTGCCCGGCGGCAAGGTCGCCGTGATCACCCGCGATCAAGGGACGTCGCCGCCCGGCACCGTGAACCCCACCGCGCTGATCGCCACGCTCGATCTGTTGCGCACCAAGAAGACCGCGTACGAGATCGCGTGCCTCGTCGAGGCCAGCCGGCGCGCGGCGATCGGGCACAAGGCGGTCGCCGAGCTGTTCGCCGCTGGCACACCGTCGGAGCTCGAGCTCCACCTCGCCTACCTCCAGGCCTCGGAGCAGGACGATGCAGCGGCGCCGTACAAGAACATCGTCGCGCTCGGGGCGCACGCCGCGATCCTTCACTACGTGGCGTACCAGCGCGAGAAGGTCGCCGGCGACACCTCGTTCCTGATCGATGCCGGCGCGAAGGTCCTCGGCTACGGCAGCGACATCACGCGCACCTACGTGCGTGGCACCGGCAGTGGCGCGACCCGGTTCCGCGAGCTGCTCCAGCACATGGACGCCGTGCAGAAGGATCTGTGTCGCCGGATCCGCCCGGGGATGCCCTACGAGGATCTCCACGACGAGGCGCATCGCCTGCTCGCCGTGGCGCTCCGCGAGCTCGGCATCGCCCGCGGTAGCGCGCAGGAGCTCGTGGACCGTGGCATCACGCGCGCGCTGTTCCCGCATGGGCTCGGCCACTCGCTCGGCATCACCGTGCACGACGCCGGCTTGAAGCCGCGCCCGCCGCGGCCCGAGAACAAGTTCCTGCGCAACACCTCGGTGATCGAGGTGGGGCAGGTGTTCACGATCGAGCCCGGCATCTACGTGATCGATGGGCTGCTCGGCCCGTTGCAGGCGGACGATCGGCGCGATCTGCTCGATTGGTCCGCGATCGCCGACCTTCGCCAGTTCGGCGGGATCCGGATCGAGGACAACGTCGTCGTGGAGACCACGGGCATCCGCAACCTGACGCGCGAAGCATTCGCGGTCGCCTGACGTCCAAACGCGGTATACACCAGCGGCCATGCGTCGTTGTTTTGTTGTCGCGTCGGGTGTCGCCTCGGGTGTCGCCTCGGGTGTCGCCTCGGCAGTCTGTGCACTGTCCGTCCTTGCCGCCTGCCAGCGCACGGAGGACGCCAAGAAGATCAGCACCACCGCGAGCACGCTCGGAAAGCTGTCCGGATCCGGATCTGCCGCGCCGATCGCGAATCCGGCCACCAAGACCGAGCAGCTGACCCCGCCGCTCGACCTGGCCAACCCGCCGATCGATGCGATCAAGACCAGCTCGGGGCTGATCTACAAGAAGCTGACGAAGGTCGCGGGCACGGTGATGCCCAAGCGCAACGACACCGTGCTCATCAACTACACGGGCTGGCGTCAGACCACCGGCGAGACGTTCTTCTCCAATCTCGGCAAGGGCCAGCCAATGCCGCTCGCGCTCTCGAACACGGCGCCCGGCTTCACGGAGGCGATGCAGCTGGTCGGCAAGGGCGAGAAGGCGATGCTGTGGCTGCCGCCGGAGATCGGCTACAAGGGCGGACCGCCGGCGGGCACCAAGCCCGAGACCCTGGTCTACGAGGTCGAGGTGACGGATGTCGTCCCCGCGCCGGCGATCCCCGATGACGTCGCCGGTCCACCGGCCACCGCACCGAAGCTGAAGTCCGGCCTGCCATACCTCGTGGTGCGCGCGGGCACCGGCAAGGACAAGGCCCGGTACTTCGACACCGTGACCTTCAACTACTCGGCGTGGGATGCGACCGGGCGGATGTTCGATTCCACCGAGATGCGCAAGCGCCCGGCCACCGTCCCGCCGTATCGCCAGAGCGCGGCGCTCGAGGAGATCCTGACCTCGATGATCGCGGGCGAGCGGCGCCGCGTGTGGATCCCGTCCGAGAAGATGCTCCAGAGCGGCAAGCCGCTGCCGGGGATGCCCGAGGGCCTGCTGACCTACGAGGTCGAGATGATCACGATCGCACCCGGCAAGGAGCCACCGCCCACGCCGAGCGATGTGGCCAAGCCGCCGGCCGACGTGAAGCTCACGGCGAAGGGTGTGGCGTACCGCGTGCTCAAGGCAGGGAAGGGTGGGGCGCACCCTGCGCTCACCGACAAGGTGAAGGTCAACTACACCGGGTGGACCACCGATGGTCGGATGTTCGATTCGTCGGTGATCAAGGGCGAGCCGGCGGAGTTCTCGCTCGGCGGCGTGATGTCGGGCTGGACCGAGGCGCTCCCCGTGATGTCGCCCGGTGACAAGGTCCGGTTCTGGATCCCCGACGAGCTGGCCTACAAGGGCGCGCCCGGTCGGCCGCAGGGCATGCTGGTGTTCGACATCGAGCTGCTCGAGATCAAGGCGCCGCCGCCGGCGCCGCCCGTCGAGGCCGCCGATCCCCACGCCGCGGGTGGTCCGCCAGCTCCGACCACGCCGTGAGTGATCCGGCGGGCGCGGCCGCGGCCTGGGGCTGGGATGGAGCGCAGCTCGCCCCGCAGGCCGGAGGGCTGATCAACCAGACCTACGTCGTCCGCGAGGGCGAGGCGCCGATCGCGGTGCTGCAGCGCGTGCATCCGATCTTCGCCGGCGAGGTCAACCTCGATCTCGAAGCGGTCACCACGCACCTCGCCGCGCGAGGCATGATCACGCCGCGGCTGATCCACACGCGCGCCGGTGAAGCGTGGCGTGTTCACGAGGGGCGGGTGTGGCGCGCCTTGACCTGGGTCCCAGGCATCAGCGTGGCGAGGGTGCCCGATCCGAGCTGGGCCGAGGCCGGCGGGGAGCTGCTCGGCAGGTTTCATCGCGCAGTCGCCGATCTCGCGCACGACTATCGGTTCGCGCGGGCGGGCGTGCACGACACCGCCGCTCACCTCGCGCGGCTCGCGGAGGCCGTCGCGGCGGGCGGGGAGGCCGAGTGGATCGATCTCGGGCGTGAGATCGCGGGCGAGGCCAGCGCGCTGCCGCCGCTGCCGGTGACGGCGCCGCGGCACTGTCACGGTGATCTGAAGATCTCGAACCTCTTGTTCGCCGAGCATCCGCTGCGCGGCGTGTGCCTCGTGGACCTCGACACCCTCGGCAGGAGCTCGATCGCCTTCGAGCTCGGCGACGCGATGCGCTCGTGGTGCAATCCGCACGGCGAGGATGCCGGCGGCGTGCGGTTCGATCTCGCGATCTTCGCCGCGGCGGTCCGCGGGTTTCGCGGGGTCGCCGACGCACTGCTCACCGAGGACGAGCGGACCTCGATCGTGATCGGCGCGGAGACCGTGAGCCTCGAGCTCGCGGCGCGGTTCGCGGTGGACGTGTTCCGCGACGAGTACTTTGGCTGGGACCCTGACCGGTTCCCATCTCGTCGCGCCCACAACCTGGTTCGCGCGCGCGGGCAGCTCGCGCTGTCACGTGCGATCCGTACGGCGCGCGCCGACGCGCTGGCGGTGGTGCACGGGCGATGAGCGCGCGGTCATGGTCCCTGCCATGGTCGCGGTCGGCGCCCAGTCCGCGAGTGAGGCTGGCAGCTCTCGGCGCGTACGCTGCCGGTTAGCCGGAACCATCGGAACCTCTTCGCCTGGGGCCGATCATGCGCTCTAATCAGGGCATGCGCTTCCGTGGGTCGGCGATCCTCGCCGGCAGCTTGCTTCTCGCCACCGCGACCGCGCAGGCCGTGGTCCCGCGCACAGGCGCAGGCCCAAATACGAGCCCGAGCGGGGGCCGGCTCGCCGCCGACACGCTGACCGCGCTGCCCGCGGCGAAGGTCGGCAAGCCGCTGCGGACCTATGCGGACGTCCGCTGGGCGCAGGTCCCGAGCGCGGCCTGGACCACGTTCCAGAGCCGGCTCGGTGGCCGTTGGCGCGCTGCCTACGATCGCGCGACCGGCGTGCCCTCGCGGATCTGGGGCTCCGGGTTCGCCGCCGCCGGTGCCAACGCCTCCGCCGTGATCGGCGAGACCTATGCGCGGATGCTGCTGGCGGATCACCTCGCGCTGCTCGCGCCGGGCGCCAGCGTCGCGGACTTCGTGCTGGTCTCGAACCACTCCGATGGCGAGATCCGCTCGATCGGCTTCGCGCAGCAGCTCGCCGGGCGCCGCGTGGTTGGCGGCCAGGTCAGCTTCCGGTTCAAGCGCGATCGCCTGATCGCGATCGGCAGCGAGGCGCTGCCCGACGTCACGGTCGAGGTCCCGACCACGCGGATGTCGCGCGCGCGGTTCGCGGACCACGCGCAGGCCGCGCTGCGGCTCGCGGTGGCGCTGCCGTCGGCGCCGGTGACCGACGCGGGCGCCGAGGTCGTGTTGCCGCTGGTCGCCGACGATGCCGTGCTCGGCTACCGGATCGCGCATCCGCTGACGATCGATGGCGGCGCGGAGGGCAACTACCTCGCGTATGCCGATGTGACCACCGGCGAGATCCTCGCCGTGCGCCAGCGCAACGCCTATGCGACCGGCACGGTGCGCTATCGCGGCGTCGATCGGCACCCCGGGAACCCGCGCATTGATCGGCCGGCGCCCAACGCGCACGTGATGATCTCGGGCACGCCGGCTACCACGGCCGCGGACGGGCTCGTCAGCTGGGGCGTCGAGGCGGCGCAGACCCTGACCACCGCGGTGACCGGGGACTTCGTGGAGGTGGTCAACCAGGCTGCGGGTGGTGCGATCGCGTTCGCGGATCTCGCCCTCTCCCCCGGCGGGCTCGTGGTGTGGGATGCCTCCGGCGCCGTCGAGGACGATGCGCAGGTCCAGGTCTATCTCTCAACGAACATCGTCAAGGACTTCGTCCGTACGCAGCTCGATCCGGGGATGCACACCCTCGACGAATCGATCACCGCGAACGTCAACATCGCGCAGGACTGCAACGCATTCTTCGATGGCCGAGCGATCAACTTCTTCCACGCCAGCACCAAGTGCCAGAACACCGGCCTCCTCCAGGATGTGGTGTTCCACGAGTTCGGCCACGCGCTGCATGCCAACGAGATCATCGAAGGGGTGGGCTCGTTCGACGGCGCGATGAGCGAGGGCGCCGCGGACTTCCTCGCCGGTAGCATCACCGGCGATCCGGCGATGGGGCGCGGCTTCTTCTATTCGAACGATCCGCTGCGCAACCTCGATCCGCTGATCGAGGAGGCGCGCTGGCCCGAGGACGTGCAGGAGATCCACCACACAGGGCTGATCTACGGCGGTGCGTTGTGGGACCTGCGCAAGGCGCTGATCGCCGAGCTCGGACAGGCCGAGGGCATCCGCGTGGTCCAGAAGCTGTACATCGGCACGCTGCGCCGCTCGACCAGCATCCCCACCAGCCTGATCGAGGCGCTCGTCGAGGATGACGACGATGGCGATCTCGACAACGGCACACCGCACGAGTGCACGATCCGCAAGGCGTTCGGACGCCACGGGCTGCGTACGGCGACCGGCGTGCTGTCCGCCCCGGGTGCGCTCGCCGAACAAGCGGCCTCCACCCTCGTGCGTGTGGAGCTCTCGGGGCTCTCCGATCGCTGCGAGGGTGATGGGATCGACGGCGTCACGATCGTCTGGAAGCCCGATGGCGCGGCTCCCGAGGCCGGTGGCGCACTCCCCGCAATCAAGGCCGATCGCACCACGTACTGGGCACAGCTGCCGCTCGCGATCGATGGCTCGGTGCAGTACAAGGCGCGCGTCCAGTTCACCGATCAATCGGTGCTCACGCTCGCCGACAACCTCGCGGACCCGTACTACCAGCTCTATCAAGGTCACACGATCCCGCTCTACTGCACGACCTTCGAGGACGGCGATCCGCTGGCGATTGGCTGGACCACGGGCTCGTCGAAGGAGGAGTCACCCTGGGCGTGGGGCGAGGCGATGGGCGGCGCCACCGATCCGAAGGTCGCGTACTCGGGCACGCACTTTCTCGCGCAGGAGCTCGGTGGCAACTACAAGCCCGGCCGCACCACCTGGGTGCAGATGCCGACGATCGACGTGGGCCGCTGGTCCGACGTGCGGCTCCAGTACCGCCGCTGGCTCGCCGCCGAGGACAGCCACTTCGACAAGGCGCGCATCCTGCTCGACGGTAAAGAGGTCTGGATCAACTCGACCCAGAACATCGGCGACTCGAGCTCCACACACCACATCGATCGCGAGTGGCGGTTCCACGATGTCCCGCTCTCCGGGAAGGCCCCGGGCCACGTGTTCGACGTCCGCTGGGAGCTGACCTCCGACGAAGGCCTGAACCTCGGCGGCTGGCAGCTCGATGACGTCTGCGTGGTCGCGAACGTGAGCTCGATCTGCGGCGACGGCGTGAAGTCCCCGACCGAGGGTTGCGACGAGGGCAAGGACAACCAGGACCTTCCGGGCAAGTGCAGGACCTACTGTCAGCCGCCGACCTGCGGCGACGAGATCGTGGACACCAACGAGCAGTGCGATCACGGCCTCGCCGGCGATGGCACCTGCACCGCCGCCTGCACGCTGATCACGATCCCGGATCTGGGCGGCTGCTGCTCGACCGGGGGAGGCGCGGGCGGATCGCTCGCGCTGGGCGCGCTGGTCGGCGGGCTCGTGCTCGCGCCCTGGCGTCGTCGCCGCCGCCGCTGAGTCAGGCCGCGGCCGCCTGCGCGTGGCGTGCGGGCCCCGCGATCGGGATCCGGATCAGGAACGTCGTGCCCACGCCCACGGTCGAATCGAAGGTCAGCGAACCGCCGTGGCGGTCGACCACGATCGACCGCGAGATGGCGAGGCCCTGGCCGGTCCCACGCCCCACCTCCTTGGTCGTGAAGAAAGCGTCGAAGATCCGCTCGCGATGCGGCTCGGGGATGCCGGCGCCGGTATCGGAGATCTCGATGACCACGTCCTCACCGTCGACGCGGGTCGCGACGCGGAGCGTGCCGCGCTTGCCGGGGCGATCCTCCATCGCCTGCGCCGCATTGACGATCAGGTTCAGGAACACCTGGTTCAGCTCGCTGCCAAAGCACACCACGGGCGGGGTCGCGGCGAACTCCGTCACGACGTCCGCGACCATGCGATACGCGCCGCCGGTGACCTCGAGCGCGTTGCCGAGTGCATGGGAGAGATCCAGCGCGGTGGCCTCGCGCGGCCCGGGATGAGCGAGCTCCTTCATCGCGCGGACGATCTTCGCGATCCTTGCCACGCCGCTCGTCAGGCTCTCGAGGGACTCCGGGATCGCGGTGGCGAGGTAAGCGAGATCTGCACGCGTGGCCAGCGCCTCGAGCTGTTCGACGAGTGGCGCGTTCGCCTCGGTGCGCGCGCTCGAGGCCGCCGCGAGCATCGCGCTCCCCATCGTCACGAGCTCGCCCATGCTGTCTGCAAGGAACGAGAGGTTGTCGCCCACGTACTGGATCGGCGTGTTGATCTCGTGGGCGATCCCGGCGGCGAGCTGCCCCACGGCCTCGAGCTTCTGCGCGAGGCGCAGCCCCACCTCCATCCGCGCGCGCTCCTGCATTTGTTCTGCGAGGAGTGTGTTCGCCTGCTGGAGCTCGTGAGTACGCGACGCGACCGAGGTCTCCAGCTCGTCGATCTGGGAGCGGAGCCGCTTCGCGAGGGCCCACTTGGTGGCCAGCGCGTGGGCGCACTGGACGACCTCGATCGTGTCGAATGGCTTCTTCAGGATCAGCAGCGAATCCGAGGTGCCCACCCGTGCGCGAACCTCGTTCCACGAGCAGTCCGAGTGCGCGGAGCAGATCACGATCTGGATCCGCGGGTCGACCCGCCAGATCCGTTCGATCGTCTCGACGCCGTCCC
>JAYVRN010000524.1:0-4574 GCA_043776275.1 Myxococcales bacterium
TCCTCGAGTTCTTCGCGAGCATCGATCTCCCGATCCGCGAGATCTACGGCCAGTCCGAGGACACGGGCCCGACGTCGTTCAACCTGCCGGGCAAGACCAAGATCGGCACCGTCGGGCCGGCCCTGCCCGGCCTCGAGTGCAAGCTCGGAGACGACGGCGAGATCCTGATCCGCGGCCCGAACGTGTTCCTCGGCTACTTCAAGGAGCCCGAGGCCACCGCCGAGTCACTCAAGGATGGCTGGCTGTGCTCCGGGGACCTCGGACAGTTCGATCGCGATGGCTTCCTGACGATCACCGGGCGCAAGAAGGAGATCATCATCACCGCCGGCGGCAAGAACATCGCGCCGAAGAACATTGAGGCGGCGATCAAGCAGTCCCCGCTGGTCGGCGAGGCCGTGGTGATCGGTGACCGTCGGAAGTTCCTCACGGTGCTCGTCACGCTCGGTGACGCTGCCGCCAAGATCGAGGACGCGTCGCAGATCCGCGTGCAGATCCAGGCGCAGATCGATGCAGTCAACGCCTCGCTCGCCCGCGTGGAGCAGGTGAAGAAGTTCGCGATCCTCCCCAAGCCGTTCGGCATCGACACCGGCGAGCTCACGCCGACGATGAAGATCAAGCGGAAGGTCGTGGCGCAGATGTACGCCCGCGAGATCGAGGCGATGTACCTGGACGCCAGCGAGTGACCACGCCCTGGCCTCGCGAGAGCTATGTCACCGGGGGCGGCAAGGCGCAGATCGCCCTGATCGCGCTGTCGTCGGTAAAGCTCCCGGACCCGCTCCCCGTCTCGCGCAAGAAGCACGGGATGCCCGACGAGGGCGATGGCCCGGAGGCGATCGCGATCGTGGCGAAGGATCGCTCCGAGGATCCCGCGTGGTTCGCGGAGCAGGTCCTCGCGCCGTTCACGGAGCTGATCGCCAACGATCTCGGGCCTTCGGCGGCGTCCGCGGCCCTCTCGGCGGAGCACGCGTACATCATCGAGGTCGAGCTCGACGACCCGGATGACCTCGGGCACGTGCAGGCAGCGTGGGCACTCGCCAAGTGCGTGTGCGAGGAAGGCGCCGCTGTGGTGATCGATGTCTACGCCGCGCGCGCGCACCTCGGCAGCGAGGTCGCGGGGCTCGCACCAGGCCGCGGGTTCGACGTGATGCACGAGGTCACGCTGTTCTTCGAGGAGCTCGACGGCGGAACGCTCGCCGCGTGGTCACTCGGTCTACGCAAGTTCGGCCGCCCGGACCTCGTCCTCCTCGGCATCGCGCCCGAGGCCGCGACCGAGGCTGCCCTGCTCCTCCGCGACGTTGCGGCGACCCTGGCGGATGGCGAGCGGCTCGAGCCCGGAGACGCGGTCGGCGTCCCTGATGGGCGGAGGCTCACGGCATCGGTGTTCGAGCCAGAGGCGCATCCGGCCGTGGCCGTCGATGGGCCCGCGCTCCTCCTGGCCGTCGCGACCGCGATCGAGGCGTAGGTCTCGGCGTAGTCGAGCTCTAGTCGACGAGGCGCGGCGGGTCGCAGGTGCCGCCGGTCGAGAGTGTCATCGTCGACGTGTAGTAGCTCTGCAGCGCCAGCATGCCGGCGTTGTTGGTGGGGTCGAAGTGCGGGTGGCTGGCGAGCGTCACGCCGGCGTTGGTGAACGAGGAGAGGTTGACGATGACCTTGCCGGTGCCGTCGACCGTGAAGAACTTGAGGAGGTAGTCCTTGTGCTTCGTCATCATGTCGAACATCGTCTGATCGATCGTCGTCGCGATGAAGCCATCGAGCCCGCCCTGGTGGCAGTTCTGGCACTTCTGACCATTGGACGCGGCGAGCGCGCCCCACTTCGCGCCCATTTGCGCGGTCGTGAAGTTCGCGAGCGTCATGCAGCCCGACCACTTCTTCAGCACCTCGATGGGATCGACCACCGGCGGCTGCGTACCACCCATGTGCTCCTTGGCCTCCTGCGAGAGCCACGCGCTGATCGAGCCCTGCTCGGCGCTGGTGTACGTGATGCTGTTGTGACCACCGGCGATCTTGGTGACCACGCCGGCCTGCGCGTTGAACGAGCCGACCATCAGAGGCGCACGCACGACGGCGTCGTACGAGGTGTCGGCGCTCGAGTCCGCGAACCGCGACTGCCCGCCGCCCGCGGCGCCCGTCACGCTGTGGCAGGCGGCGCCGGTGCAGCGGTTCATGATCGGGTGGACGTTGGTCTTGTACATCGTCCGCGCCATCGACCCGGCGGTGACGCCCGCGTCGGTCCCATCCGGGGGCGGATTCGTGTTGTCGATCCCTCCGACGCAGCCGGTGGCGAACACGAGTGCGGTCACGATGGAGGGGGTGAAGCGCATTGTGACCATGATAACTGCAGTAGCCAGGCCAGGATCAAGTCTTGGGACCCTGAATGATTACAGGAGCTTTACAGGGGGATCCGGTGGCTGGGTGGTGCCTGTCCCCACAGGATCTGGGGCCTTCTGGGACAAGCGCCCCAGGGGGTGGAGGGTATGCTGCCGGCCATGGGTGATGCGGCGTTGACGGCCCCCCGGTACGGCCACCTCGGCAAGGTCCTGTTCGTGGACCTCTCCACGCAGAAGCACTGGATCGAGCAGGTCGAGGAGAGCATCTACCGCAGCTACCTCGGCGGCTACGGTCTCGGAGCGTGGCTGATGTGGAAGCACTTCCCAGCGGGCACTGACGCCTTCGCTCCCGAGGCGTGCTTCGCGATCTGCTCCGGCATGCTGACCGGACTCCGGACGCCGTTCTCGGGCCGGATCCAGATCGTCGGCAAGTCACCTCTGACCGGCACGTGGGCCGACTCCAACTCGGGCGGCAGCGTGTGCAGCCACCTGCGCGCGGCGGGCTACGACGCCGTGGTCGTGCGGGGCAAGGCCGCGGTGCCGACCCTCCTGGTGATCAAGGATGGAGAGGTCACGTTCGAGCCCGCGGGCGAGCTGTGGGGGCAGGAGATCCCCGAGACGTTCGATGCGCTCAAGAGCCGGTTCGGCGGCAAGCGCGACGTCGGCGTCTCCGCGATCGGCCCCGCCGGCGAGAAGCTGCAGCGGATCGCGAGCGTGATGAACGATCGCTATCACGCGTTCGGGCGCCAGGGCTTCGGCGCGATCTACGGGAGCAAGAACCTCAAGGCGATCGTGGTGTCTGGCACCGGCGAGATCCCACTCGCCAAGCCCGAGGTGTTCAAGAAGATCTGCAAGGCGATCACCGACGAGTACAAGGCGGACCTCTCGCTGATCGCGCGGTTCTTCGCGTACATGGGCAAGCCGAAGAGCTGGCTCGGCTGGATGTACCGGTTCATGACCAAGATGGGCATGAAGGTCCAGGCGCCCACGGCGGCGATGCGGCGCATGTGGTCCCAGCGCGGGACCACGGCCGCGGTCTCACTCTCGATCGAGAACGGAGACGCGCCGATCAAGAACTGGACGGGCGTCGGCTCACGGGACTTCCCGCTCGCGAAGAAGGGGATGAAGCTCGACGGCAGTGTCGTCGACAAGTACATCACCAAGAAGCTGTCGTGCGGCGATTGCCCGATGCCGTGCAAGGGCATCGTCAAGGTCAAGTCGCGGAACCTCAGCGACGTGCGTCGCCCCGACTACGAGACCATCATCGGGTTCGGCGCCAACCTCGTGAACGACGACATCGAGCTCGTCACCGCATGCCACGATGCGTGCAACCGCTACGGCATCGATGCGGTCAGCTCGTCGATGACACTCGCGTGGGTGTGTGAGGCCGTCGAGAAGGGCCTGCTCTCCAAGGCCGACCTCGACGGGATCGACATGAAGTGGGGAGATGGTGAGGCCGCCCTCCTCCTCACGATCAAGCTGGGCACCGGCGAGGGCTGCGGAGCGTGGCTGGGCAGCGGCGTCAAGCGCGCGGCCGAGCACCTCGGCAAGGGGAGCGAGACGTTCGCGGTCCACGTCCACGGCGGCGAGCCCGCGTATCACGACTCACGCTTCACCTCGCTGATGGGCGTGACGTACATCGCGGATCCCACGCCGGGCCGCCACACCGCGGGGTCTGCGTCGTGGAACGAGACGTTTGGCGCCGGCTTCTCGCTGCCCAAGGCGGCCGAGAAGAAGGACTGGAACGTGAAGTGGAAGGGCACCGAGGGCAAGGGCAAGGCGCAGGCGCTGCACTCCAACGCGCACCAGGCGATGAACGGCCTGGGCCTTTGCATGTTCACGATGCTGACCGGCGCGCTGCCGTTCGCGGATCTCCTCGATGCCGCGACCGGCTGGGGTCTCAGCGACGCGGATCTCCTGGTCTGCGGTGAGCGGATCCAGAACCTGCGCGCGGCGTTCAATCGCCGCGAGGGCATCGTGCCCGCGGACTTCAAGCCGCACTACCGGATGCTCGGCGAGCAGGACGGGAACCTCAACGCCGGCCCGCTCAAGGGCGTGCGCGTCGCGCTCCCCGTGCTCAAGGACGACTACTACGGCAACATGAGCTGGAACCCGACCACGGGGCACCTCAAGGCCAGCCGTGCGCAGGAGCTGGGCATGGCCGAGCTCCTCGCGGGGTATACAGACTGATGGGGATCTTCGATCGACACCGTGGCGGCAGCGCGAAGATCCACATCCTGATCAAGG
>JAYVRN010000525.1:0-4569 GCA_043776275.1 Myxococcales bacterium
ATCGATCGCAGGAGCATCCCCGGCGCGCGCGTCGATCGGCTCCGCGTCCGGGGCGGTCCCGCTGCCGCAACCAAGAGCGAGCACGAGGCAAGCGACGAGTCTGGTCATCACGGCCTCGCTCAGTCCGCGATCGTGACGTCGAACAGCCGCGCGAGCGCCTGATGTCCGGTCGGGTTCGGGTGGATGCAGGTCAGATCGAACCACGTCGGTGTGTTCGGCCCGCGATAACAGGGGCTGCTCGGATCGTCGGCGTGGAACCCATGACCGCAGAAGTTCTCGAGTGAGAACACCATGTCGGCCTGGTGCTCCACCGCGATCCGCATGTACTGCTCGGTCGCGCGCAGATACGCGGGCGTCATCTGCGGTGCTGCCATCGCATCGAAGCCCGCCACCGCGGCGGCCGGGCACGACAGCAGATCACCGGTGGCATCGGTGAACTCGTAGACGTTGGAGAACACCACGTAGGACCCGTTCGGGAAGTGCGCCGGATCCTTGAGCCAGGTCACCGCCTCCTCGAGCTGCTGGAGGGCGAGGTCGACCTTCGCCATCGTCTGCGGCGGCGTATCTCCCGCGGCCGCTTCCTTGGCGATCGCGCTCATGTCGTTGCCGCCGACCGTCATGACGATCAACGTCTTCCGGTTCTCCACCTCGGGCAGGCAGTGGCGGATCTGTTCGTGGGGCGGCCCGAACAGATCATCGGTGCGCGCGCCCCAGTTCGAGCAGTCCTGGATGTCGATGAACAGGCCGAACTTCGCGCGCATCTCGTTGGCGACCAAGGTCCGGTAGAACGCGGTCGGGAGCGTCGGCGGGGTCCCCGTGGTGATCGAGTCACCGAGGAACACCACGCGCTGCACCCCCGTGATCTGCTGGTAGTTGGTGCCCGTGCAGTCCGCGTTGACCACCGGGCTGAACTGGTTGTAGTTCGGGTGGGGCTTGGTCGGATCGGTCGGCGGGAAGCACTGGTCGACCGCGGACAGCATCGCGTCGGCCGGACCGTCCGGGTGGCCATCGACCTTCGCGTCGTGACTCACCGCGGAGTCTGGTGGGGAGGGTGCGCCGTCCTGGGGGACGTCGCGCGGCCCCAAGCTCGCGCATGCGGAGGCGAGGAGCAGGCCTGCGGACAGGACACGATGCGTGATCACGTGCGCGCGATGTGCAAGTGATGTGCGCGCTCTAACTCGTGGAGATCCCACGGTGGACACTGGTATCGACCAGATCTGGACAGGTCGCTCACCGGCTTGACGCAGGTCCCGCCCGTTGCGTTACTGCCGCCGTGCGAACCAAGCTTGTCGTGGCCGTTGCGGGGGTGGTGCTAGGCGTGGGAGGGGCCGCGGTGTGGCGGCATTCGCGCGGGGAACACGAGCGTGATCATGCCCGGGACCGCGACCATGGCCGGGACCGCGACCATGGCGGCGACCAGGACGAGGACGAGCGCGAGGCAGGCCGCGGGCCGCAGCGCGAGGACAGCCGCAGCAAGCTCCCCGGCATTCACCGCGCGGGCCCCAAGGAGCTGGCGGTGCGGAACCGGGTCGGTCGCGCGGAGGCGGCCAAGCTCGCACCCAAGGGTGGCCTGCTCGCGCGGTTGCCGTCGGTGCCCGCGACCACGTGGGTCAGCATCGGGCCCGACGATGCGCCCAAGGAGTTCAACTTCTTCGAGATCGCGGGCGTCGACTCGGGCCGGCCGAACTCGATCGTCGTCGATCCGCGCGATCCCAACGTGGTCTACGTCGCCGTGTCGGGCGGTGGCGTGTGGAAATCCTATGACTTCCTCTCGGCCCATCAGTCGTGGCACCCCGCGATGGACACCCAGCCGAACCTCGCGGTCGGCGCGCTCGCGATCGATGCCGATCACCCCGACACGCTGTACGCGGGCATCGGCGACTTCATCGATGGGTCCGGCAACACGGTGCAGAAGACCACCGATGGCGGCGGAGCATGGAGCCCGCCGGTCGAGCTCGGGGGCACGTATCCAGGTGCCAATGGCATCGCGGCGAACGTCGGCGCGATCCGTTCGCTCGCGGTCCGCGGTGATCTCGTGTTCGCGGCCACCGATGGCGGCCTGTTCCAGTCCACGGATGCCGGGGCGAGCTTCCAGCTGGTGGATCTCCCGAACCCCGATGGCAAGCTGCTCGCGGAAGCGATCTTCAGCATCGTCGAGATCGGTGGCGGTGGCTGGGTGGCCAGCGGGATGGCGGCGTGCGACGAGGATCGCGGCGCTCCCGGGCTGTTCGGGTTCGATCCCAACCCGGGGTTCTGCCCGCTCGGCAACAACGCCGCGTTCTGGCGCACGACCGATGGCGTGACCTGGACGTCGATCACCGCCACGCCGTCGACCGCCGGGACGGGGCGCACGATGCTCGCGGGGGGGCCGACCAGCGATCCCGCGCACACCGCGGTCTATGCGTACATCGGCTCGGGCTTCGGCGATCGCACGATCGGGTTCTGGCGCTCCCTCGACGGTGGCGCGAGCTGGTCCAATGCGACGGGGCTGCTCGCCAACCCCACGCTGTTCGATCCAAACGGCGATGACACCTGCCTCGACACCGACATCGGTCACGATCAGAGCTGGTACAACCAGGCGATCGTCGTCGATCCCACGAACGGCGATCACGTGCTCGTCGGCGGCAACCTGTGCGGCATGCGCACGCTGAACGGCACCGCGGTGCTGCCGACCTGGGAGCTGGTCTCGCACTGGTTGCCGGGCACCGCCTATGGCGAGACCGCGAATGGCCGGCTGTCCTATGTCCACGCGGACTGGCACACGGCGACCTCGGTCATGATCGATGGCGTGCTGCGGACGTTCGCGGGCACCGACGGCGGCGTGTTCAGCACCACCACGGTGTTCGATCCGGCGACCCCCGCCGAGCAGGTCACGTGGACTCATCACAACCGCGGGCTCACCACGCACCTGATGTACTCGGTGGCCTCGGGTGATCCGGTGACGGGTGATCCGTTCCTCGCGTTCTCCGGTCTGCAGGACAACGGCACCCGGTTCCGCGCTGATCCTCAGCATCCGGCGGCGTTCAACCAGGCGATCGGCGGCGATGGGATCGGCGCCACGGTGCATGCCGCCACGAGTGGCACCACGTACTGGGCGAGCGTCCAGTTCGAACGTTGCTTCTGCAAGCCTGCCGAGAACGACTGCTCCGTCGACGTGCCCGAGGCGGACGATCCCGACGCGCACTGGCACTTCACCGCCTCTCCCACCGGCCCCTCCCTCGAGGATCGCGCACTCGAGGAGCGGATGCGCGCGAGGGCGACGATCACCGGGGAGGATCAGGAGCCGTTCCTCATGCACTACGCGAACGTCGAGACCGACACGGTGGGGCAGAGCGTGCTGTCTCACAGCGACGGTCGGGTGTTCGTCAGCGAGCCGATGGGCACCGGCTTCGTGTGGCGCCCGATCTCGCAGGATCTCAGCACGGACATGTCCGGCAACGGCTTCGCGAACGTGAGTGCGTCGCGGGGGCAGCCCGGGGTGTTCGCGGCGGTGGGCATGACGTCGCTGTCGCCGTTCTGGTACACGACGGCCGGCACCGTGCAGCAGCCGTGGATCGCCACGGGGCCGGTGGTGGTCAACGCGTCGCAGCGGATGAGTGGTCCATCGTCGATCGACTTCCCGTCGGAGGTGCCGGGCGGCACGCAGCCCGGGCAGGTGTTCATCGGCGCGTTCACCGGCGTGATGACCCCGGCCGGCGAGCCGCCGCCCGATGCGAAGGGGCGCCTCTATCGCACCACCAACTTCGGCGCGACCTGGCAATCGATCGTCGGTGCCGATCCAGCGCACCAGCTCCCGAACGTGCCGATCTACGTCGTGAAGTACGATCCGGTGACCCCGACGACGATCTACGCCGGCACCGATCTCGGCGTGTACCTGACGATCGATGACGGCGTGACCTGGAACCGGATGGGCGAGGGCCTGCCGATGGTCCCGGTGCGCGACATCTACGTCGCGAAGAACCAGGAGTTCATCCGGGTGGCGACCTATGGCCGCGGGCTGTGGGAGATCTATCCGAGTGCGGGGGCCAACCGCGGTGTCGCGGGGGATGGTGACTACGATCGCAATCTCAAGATCGATTGGATCGATGTCGCCGCGCTGTCCTCGCGGCTCGGCGTCACCCCGGCGAACACCACGCCGCCGTTCTATTCGTGGATCCTCGATCTCTCGGCGGTGGGGAGCGATCCACCCCTCGCCGCGATCGACGAGTCCGATCTCTCAGCCCTCGTGCGGAAGTTCGGAGGTCACCCGTGAACCGCGCCGTCCTCGTTCCTGTCCTCGTGCTCGTTCTGGCTCCCCTCGCGCTCGCCGCCTGTGGCGACAATGCCCTGCCGCGGCTCGCGTACACGAATCCTCCACCGGGGGGCGCGTTGCGGCTGATCTCCGGCGGCCGCGCGAGTGCGAGCCGGCTCTCGCTGTCCCTCGTCGTCGGTGATCAGCCGGTCACGGGGTACGCGGTCGGCTTCGATCTCCCGCTCGCACCGGATCGCGTGCAGCTCGCGAGCTTCACCGCGGGCCGTGCGCTCGATCCCGGCGCGGGCGTGCCCTCCGCGATGGCCAAGATCCCGTAC
>JAYVRN010000526.1:0-16630 GCA_043776275.1 Myxococcales bacterium
GCGCGCGCGATCCACGAGGCGTCGCGGCGCGCGGCGGGCAAGTTCGTCGCGGTCAACTGCGGTGGCATCCCGAGGGAGCTGATCGGCTCCGAGCTGTTCGGCCACGAGAAGGGCGCGTTCACCGGCGCCTTGAGCGAGCGCGATGGGTACTTCGTCGAAGCACACGGCGGCACGCTGTTCCTCGACGAGATCGGCGAGCTGCCGATCGAGATGCAGCCGCACCTGCTGCGCGCGCTCGAGACGCGGCGCGTGCGGCGCGTGGGTGGCGCCGCGGAACGCTCCGTGGACGTGCGGATCATCGCGGCCACCAATCGGAGCGAGGGCCTCGGCACCGAGTCCTCGCAGCTGCGCCTCGATCTCTATCATCGCGTGGCCACCGTGGTGCTCCAGCTGCCGCCGCTGCGCGAGCGGATGAATGACATCCCCGAGCTCGTCGGATCGATCCTCGCCGAGCTGCGCTCCGAGAACGGCGAGCAGACCGTGGGCGATGAGGGCTGGCGGGCGCTCGCCTCGTACGCCTGGCCCGGCAACGTGCGCGAGCTCCGTCACGCGGTGGCGCGCGCCGTGGCCCTCGGCAACGGCGAGCTCGGGCCGGCGGACTTCTTCCCCGAGCTGCGGTTCGGTCGTACCGTGCCGGGCCTGCCCGCCGATACGATGATGCCGCTGGTCCCGTATCAGCAGATGCTGCGCGGCGCGATGGAGCAGGCGCTCGCCACGCATCAGACGATCCGCTCGGCGGCGACGCACCTCGGCATGGCGAAGTCCACGTTCGCGGATCGCGCGAAGGCGTGGGGGCTGCTCTCGCAGCGCGCGAAGGGCAAGCCCGGGAAGTAGGCCGCGAGCCGCGGGTGCGCCGCTCTGCTGTCGATCCGGCGGTCTCGACGATCATGCAATAATGATGCGGTGAGACGCACCACGATCACGCGCGAGCTGATCGAGCTCGTCAGACTCGGGACGGCGCAGAAGGAGCACATCCTGCGCCACCTCGCCGAGGGTGCCGTTGGCGCCGAGGCACTCCGGCACGGCGATCCGGCGGTCACCGTCACCTTCCACAAGCTCCGCGTGAATCGGGATGGCAGCGTCGGGACGGCCGAGCAGCCGCCGGCCCAGCTCGCTCGAGGCACCAAGGCGATGCAGCTCGTGCCGCTCTACGACCACCATGCAACCGCGAAGCTGTACCAGCTCGCGGATGACGCGCGGGTCGATCTCATCCGATTCGGCCGCCACCCGGATCAGGACGTCCAGCTGCTCGATCGTCTGATCTCACGCGAGCACGGGCTCGTGATCCTCGCGGACCAGCTCCCGCTGTTCTGCGACTACGGCACACTGATCGATGGCGTGCACGCGGGGAGCACCAACGGCACGTTCCTCGATGGGGCTCGCCGGATCCACGACACGATGCTGCCGTGGTTCCCCGGGCAAGAGCTGATGCTCGGCGAGGTCCACCAGGATCGTGCCGGCGGGCAGCACTTCGCGTTCAAGCTCAGCTACGAGATCCATCCCGAGCGCCCACTGGGCAATTGAGACTTGTGAGCTCGGGCCAGGTGGCCGAGCGCGGCCTGGTTCGGCACGGCGCGGCCTGGTCCGGTCCGGTCCGGCGCAGCGCCGCGAGCTGATTCACCGGGGGCAGTCATCCCACGGCAGGTCCTCGTCACGCATCCGCGTCACGTGGGCGTATCCGTCGGCGGCGCGGGTCACTTGCTTCGGATCGTCGTTGCCCAGGGCCAGGAACCGCAGGTATGCCTCGCGCGCGTCGTCGTACTCCAGCAGCATCGCGAAGCCATCCGCGATGAACGGCAGCAGCGTACGCTCGAGCTGGGGGAACAGCGTGGCGATGACCTGACTCCGGTCGATGGCCTCGGCGAGCCCCTGACCGCGGTACCCCTTCATCCGGAACGGCTCGTCGTTCTTGATCGGGGCTCGACCGATCCGGACCAGGATCGGCGCGATCTCGTCGAGACAGGCCGCGAGCCCGGCTGCGCGATTGGCGTCGACGAAGGTCGCCAGCGCCTCGATCGCGGTCATCGTGCGCGGGTCGAGCAGCGGCGGCTGCGCCTTTGCGACTCCATCGAGGTCCGTCCCGGCATACGCCAGCACCATCGCGGCGCGCGCGCGGCAGCTGGCCTGGGCCGTGGTCGCGGTGCGCGCGAGCTCCGCGTACGCCGCCGCTGCCGCCTCGCGATCGCCACGCACCAGCGCACTCGCGGCGCGGCGCTCGAGCGGACCTGTCTCCGCGGTCGAGCGGGTCAGGACGAACGGGAAGGTCACCTGGATGGGCGCCGCGGGGTAGGTGGTAGTGGCGGTCGAGGCGAGCGCGTCCGCGAGGCACGTATGGAGCTCATCATCGCCCGGTCCCGTGATCGCGATCTGCGTCAGCTCGCCGAGCGGGCCCACCACGAACTCGCTCGTCACGGTGCCGGCGAGCGCGGGCTGGCGTACCAGCGCGCCGAGATAGCACCCGCGGAGGTCGCCGAGGACCGCGAGCACGGCCCTGCGAATCTGCGCCTTGTCGACATCGTTCTGGGGGCACCATCGAGATGGCGAGCGCGGGGGGCGTGGCGGCGATGCGGCGAAGTCGATCGGCACCGACGGCAGCGTCACCTCGACGACGTGCAGCGGCTCGTTGGCGACGAAGCAGTGCCCGCGGACCGGCGCGATCGGCGCGAGGGGAGGGACGATCTTCAGCGGCTTCGCGCTGCTCAGGGTCGAATAGTCGAGCCGCACGCTGACATGGGTCTGGACCGTGGCCTGGCGCGGGACCTGGACGGCGAGCAGCGTCGCGACGACGCAGGGCGCGAGCTGCGGCGGCGCGTCCACCTGGACGTCGCTGACCGCGCCGAACGGATCGACCACGAGCTCGACGTTCACATCGAGAAAGTCTCCTCGGTGGTCGGTCCTGGTCGCCTGCATGCCGGCGGCGAGTGCGGCACGCGCGCAATCGGCCAGGCGTGGCGTCGCGTGCACGAGCGCCGTCCGGATCGCGTCGGGATCCCGCGCATCGATCGAGCGGGGCTGGGTGGTGGGCGTGAATCCGAAGCTGGCGTCGAGCGCGAGCCCAGTGAAGTCGTAGGCCTTGACCTTGCCGGCGGCCGCTGCGCCGGTGACCGAGGCCGCCGCACTCGGCGCCGGCGCAGGACAGCGCTGCTGCACCGCGAGCTCGACGGGCGGCTCGTAGGTCGCGGGCGTCGCGATGAACGTCGGCGGCGCCACCACGATCTCGGCCCTCCGGGGCGGCGTCAGCGGGCTCGCGGGCGCTGCGCACCCCGCGGCACCGACGACGGGGGCAACGACGAGCGCGAGGACCTGCCAGTGCATGGGTTCGAAGATCGCACGTTCGCGGTCCCGCGGGCGTCGGCTGCCCGCCCGACCCTCGACGGTCACGCACGGGATGTCAGGCGCGGACGCCGGATCATCGTGGTCGATTGCGGTCCCACTGCGCGGCGAGATGTCGTGTCGCCTGTAGGCGTTCGAACGGGGTCGGATAGCGGCGCTGGAACCAATCGATCAGCGCCAGAAAGTCGGTGCGCTCGTTCTCCGTCCAGGGAGCGGCGACCCGAGCGGCGAACGCTTCGGGCGACATGGCCTGCTCTTCGAGAGCAGCAAGCTCGGCACACGGTGCCGCAAGCTGGTTCAACCTATCGGTCATGGTCGCGGGTTTTGAGCTGCTCCAACCACCGTATGTCATCGGCATCCCGTGGGCGAGCCTCCAGAAGTCGTAGTCGCGCGGCGTCCGATCAGCAGCGCGCGTGTTCCGCTGTCGGCGATCGCACGAAAGAACGCTAGCTCGTCAAAGGCGCTCGCCGGCACCCACCGAGCATACCCGCGTCACGACGCCTGTGGAGCGAGCTCGACAGGTGTGAGCTCGCGCGCTCGGGTCACGGTCGAGTGCGGTACGCTTCGGCATGCGCGCGATCGTCATCGCCGGTTGTCTGCTCGGCTGCCACGCCAAGCCCGTCGATCCGGAGCGACGGCCGCCCGCGGCTCCGGCGGCGGCTCCGGCTGCAGCTCCAACGCCGGCCCCGGCGCCGGGCCCGGCGTTGGCTCCGAATCCCCGCGGGGATGCCGCGACGGCGTTGACGATCGCGCCGACGGGACCGTTCGCGTTGCCGGTCGCCTATACCCGCTGCGCGAGCGACGCGGACTGCACGTACGCCACGCTCGGCTGCTGCGAGGTCACGCCGGTCAACCAGGCGAGCCGCGCGATCGTCGCGGACGCGCTCGAGCGATCCGGCCGTCGCGAGTGCCCGCCGAAGGCCGCGTGCGGCCCGGGGCCGCGCGGGACCTGGGACGGTCAACCCGGGCGCTGCGTCGCGCGGGTGTGCGGCGCGCCCGGCAAGTAGCGGGCTCAGGCTCCAGCGGCGGCGCGCTGGCGGAGCACGTACTGCAGGATGCCGCCGTGGATCACGTACTCGACCTCCTGCGGAGTGTCGATGCGGGCGGTCACGGTGAAGGTCTTGCTGCCGGCCTTCACGGTCAGCTGCTTCTTCGGTGCGAGGCCGCTCTGGATGCCCTCGATCGTCATGACCTCATCGCCCGTGAGGCCGAGGGTCGCCGCGTCTTCGCCGGGCTGGAACTGCATCGGGATGACGCCCATGCCGATCAAGTTCGAGCGGTGGATGCGCTCGAAGCTCTTCGCGATCACGGCGCGCACGCCGAGGAGAAGCGTGCCCTTGGCGGCCCAGTCGCGCGAGCTGCCGGTGCCGTACTGATCGCCCGCGAGGACGATCAGCGGGACCTGCTCGGCGGCGTAACGCATCGCCGCGTCGTAGATCGCGAGCTGCTCCGGCGCCGCGCCGGAAGACGCGAAGTAGTTCGTGAAGCCGCCTTCGACGCCGGCGAGCATCAGGTTCTTGAGGCGGATGTTCGCGAACGTGCCGCGCACCATCACCTCGTGATTGCCGCGACGCGCGCCGTACTGGTTGTAGTCGGCCGGCTTGACGCCGTGGTTGTCGAGGTAGCGGCCGGCGGGGCTGCCCTTGGCGATGTTGCCGGCGGGCGAGATGTGATCGGTGGTGACCGAATCGCCGAGGATCGCGAGGATCCGCGCGCTCGCGATGTCACGCAGCGGCTGCGGCGTGGGGCCGAGGTCGTCGAAGAACGTGGGCTTGCGGATGTACGTCGACGCCGGGTCCCACGCGAACGTGTCGCCCGGGGGAACCTTGAGTGCGCGCCAGTCCGCATCGCCATCGAGCACGTGGGCATACCGCTCCACGTAGTGCTCGCGCTTGAGCGACGTGCGCATCGCCTCGGCCACCTCGGCAGGGGACGGCCACACATCCTTCAGGTACACCGGCTTGCCATCGCTGCCGATGCCGAGCGGATCGGTCTCCATGTCGACGTTCATCGAGCCGGCGAGGGCGTACGCCACGACGAGCGGCGGCGAGGCGAGGTAGTTCGCGCGGACGACCGGGTTCACGCGGCCCTCGAAGTTGCGGTTGCCGGAGAGCACGGAGGCGACGACGAGGTTGCCGTCCTTGACCGCGGCGGCGATGTTGTCGTGCACCGGGCCCGAGTTGCCGATGCACGTGGTGCAGCCATAGCCCGCGAGATAGAACCCGAGCTGCTCGAGAGGCGCCATCAGGCCGGCCTGCTGGAGATAGTCCGTGACCACCTGTGAGCCCGGGGCGAGCGAGGTCTTGACCCACGGCTTGCTGGTGAGCCCCTTCGCGATCGCCTTCTGCGCGAGCAGGCCCGCCGCCATCAGCACCGACGGGTTCGAGGTGTTCGTGCAGCTGGTGATCGCCGCGATCACGACGGAGCCGTGACCGAGCTGGAACGTGCCCTTGTCTGTCGTGACGTCCTTGGTGGTGGACAGGTTGCCCGGGGCCGTCTGGCCGCCCTCGTTGGACCACGCTTCGATCGCCGGGGCCTCCGCGGCGCACTTGTCGCCGAGGATCCCGCTGACAGCGCGGCGCCAGGCACGGCGCGAGGTCTTGAGCGGCACGCGATCCTGCGGCCGCGCAGGGCCCGCGATCGAGGGCTCCACGCTGGACAGATCGAGCGACAGCGAATCGGAGAACCGGAGCTTCGCGCTCGGGTCATGCCACAGCATGTTCTCCTTGGTGTACCGCTCCACGAGCTGGACCTGCTCGTCCGAGCGCCCGGTGAACCGCAGGTACGAGAGCGTCTCGTCGTCCACGGGGAAGAAGCCCATGGTCGCGCCGTACTCCGGCGCCATGTTCGCGATCGTGGCGCGATCGGGCAGCGCGAGAGCGCCGATGCCGGAGCCGTAGAACTCGACGAACTTGTCGACCACGCCCTTCTTGCGCAGCATCTGCGTCACGGTGAGCACGAGATCGGTGGCGGTGGCGCCGGGCGGCAACTTGCCGGTGAGCTCGAAGCCGACGACCTCCGGGATCAGCATCACCATCGGCTGGCCGAGCATCACGGCCTCGGCCTCGATGCCGCCCACGCCCCACCCGAACACGCCGAGGCCGTTGATCATCGTGGTGTGCGAGTCCGTGCCGACGAGCGAGTCCGGATACGCCACGGTGACGCCGTTGGTCTCCTGCGTGAACACGACCTTGGCGAGGTACTCGAGGTTGACCTGGTGGCAGATGCCGGTGCCGGGCGGCACGACCTTCATGTTCGCGAACGCGGACTGGCCCCAGCGGAGGAACAGGTACCGCTCCTGGTTGCGCTGGTACTCGAGATCGACGTTCTTGCGGAACGCGATCGAGGTGCCGTACTCGTCGATCTGTACGGAGTGATCGATCACGAGATCGGCGGGCTTGAGCGGATTGATCGAACGGCCGGGGAGGCCGAGCTTGACGAACGCATCGCGCATCGCCGCGAGGTCACACACGGCGGGGACGCCCGTGAAGTCCTGCATCAACACGCGGGCCGGCCGGAGCTGGACCTCGCGGTCGACGCGGACCTTGGGATTCCAGGCCGCGACCGCCTCGATGTCGCCATGGTGGACGGTGACGCCGTCCTCGTAGCGGAGCAGGTTCTCGAGGAGGATGCGCATCGAGTATGGCAGGGTGGCGACATTGCCGACGCCGGCTCTCGCCAGCGCATCGAGCCGGTAGAGCTCGACCTTGTTCGATCCGACCGCGATCTGAGCCTTGCTTCCGAAGCTGTTCGTCATCGTGGGTTCCTTGGCGCGAAATCTAACAGGTAGTGGGGTAGCGTGTGGTGTGTCCGGGGCCGCTGCGTCGACGATCATTTCGGCGCCCGAGGTCGAGGCCATCGCGGCCGCGATCGCGGGGGCTCCGCTGGCCACGTTTGACCTCGAGTTCCTGTCGGCCGATCGGCTGGTGCCGAGCCTGTGCCTGGTCCAGGTGTCGTGGCTTCCGTCGCACGTGGGGTTGGATGTCCCCGAGGCGGCGATCGTCGCGGCCATTCCCGAGGTGCGACTCCTCGACCCACTCGCCGTCGACGTCCGGCCCGTGATCGCGGCCCTGGCGGCGCATCCGCTCGTCTTGGCCCACGCCCCCCGCCAGGATCTGGGCCTGCTCTACGCCCGGTTCCGGATCGCGATGCCCAACGTGATCGACACCCAGCTGATGGCCGCGTTCGCCGGGATCGGCGACCAGGTCGGCCTCGGCACCCTGGCGCAGGAGCTGCTCGGGCTCTCCCTCGCCAAGGAGCAGCAGTGGACGGACTGGAGCAAGCGCCCGCTCTCGGAGGCCCAGCTGGTATACGCCGATGCCGACGTCCGCCATCTCCCGGCCCTGTTCGCCCGCCTGCGCACCCGGCTCGGTGAGCGGCTGCCCTGGGTCCGAGCCGAGAGCGCCGAGATCGCCGCGGCTGCCGTCGCCGCGGCCTCGGTCACCGCGAGCACCGCGTGGCGGGAGATCAGCGGTCTCCGTGGCCTCGATGCGCGGGCCCTCGCGGCGCTGATCGCCCTCGCGACCTGGCGCTTCCGGCTCGCGAGCGAGCTCGATCGGCCGCTCGGTCAGGTGCTGAACGAGAAGGTGCTGCTCGATCTCGCCCGGCAGCGCCCCCAGAACCCCGGCGCGATTCGCGCACTCAAGGGCATCTCGCCGCTCGCGAAGCAGCGCGCCGAGGAGCTGCTCGGCGTGCTCGACGAGGCGGATCCGGAGGCCGTGCGCGATCTCGTGCTGGCGAGCGGCCGCGCCCCGAGCCAGCGCGCGCAGCGGTGGGCCGAGCTGCTGCTCTCGATCGTCCAGCTCGTCGCCGATCGGATCGGGGTGGCCCCGCGCCTGCTCGCGACCCGCGCGGATGCGGAGGAGCTCGCACGCACCGTGGACGAGCATGGGCTCGATGCGGCTCACGCGTTGCCAACACTCTCGGGGTGGCGCCGCGACGTGATCGGGACGCCATGCCTGGACTGGCTCTCGGGCAAGGTCGCGCTCGTTGGCGATCTCGATGCGCCGATGGGCCTCGCGCTCCGCGGCGCCTGACCGACGCTGCGGTCAGGGCTTGAGCTTGCTCTCGAACCCGCGGATCAACTTCGGCCACGAGGCATCGGCGCTCGGTTGCGCGGCCGCGGCACGGGCGATCTCGAGAGCCCGGCGATACTCCGCCTGCGCGGACGCGTGGTCTCCGGCTTGATCCAGGGCGTCCCCCAGCTCCCCGTGGGTCTCCGCTGCGTCGTCGGCGAAGTGCGTGTTGGTCGGGTGTGCCGCGGCGGTCACGTCCGCGATCGCCAGCGCGGCCCGGAGTGCGGCGATGACGTTCGCGCGATCTGCCACCGCCCGATACGCACCGGCGAGCTTGTAATGGCTGTAGAACAGATTGCGGCGCCACGACACGTTGCTGGGATCCTTGGCAACGAGCCGCTCCCGGATCTCCAGCGCACTGCGATACGACGCGATCGCTGCCTCGGTGTCGCGCTCCGCGAGGTGAACGTCGCCGAGCTTGTTCTCGATCATCGAATGGCCGTGGAGCACGTCGAGGTTGGTCTCATCGCGGAGCGACAGGTCGCGATAGACCGCGTTGCACGCCTCGAACGCCGCGCGTGCCGCGGGGAGATCGTGATGCTCGAGCAGCGCGATGCCGACCTTCTCGCCCACCGTGGCCCGCACCGTCAGCGAATCGGTGTTCGTCGGATCCACCGCGACGGCGCGGTCGGCGGCCACGAGCCCGGCCTGGAACTCCGCGAGCGCGCCGGGCAGATCCTTCTGTGCCCTCAGGAGCATCCCGACCTCGTCGTGGCTGAGCGCCACATCTCGCAGCCAGTGCGGGTTCTTGGGATCCTCCGCGCTCAGACGCTCGCCGATCGCGAGCGCCAGGCGGTGCTCCGCGATCGCGCCGACGACGTCGTTGTTCGCCAGATCGAGCAGGCGACCGACGTGGGCGTGGGCGTTGAGCAGGTCTTTCTGTGCTCCTGTCGAACCGCCCAGCTTCGCATGCTGGATTGCCAGGTCCAGGGTCGCCCGGTACTCGGCGAGCGCCGCCGGCAGATCGCCGCGCTTCTCGGTGATCCCGGCGAGCTCGCTCCGGATCGAGAACACCGCGTGGACGACCTCGGCGCTCGTGGGGTTGGCCATCAGGAGCTGCTCGGCGCGCCCGAGCATCTCGCGATACCCCGCGAGCGCGGCCGAGAGATCACCCTGAACGATCTCGATCCCTCGGAGCTCGCCCGAGGCGTAGAGCTCCTTGAGCCGATACTTGACGACCTCGGGATGGCCGGTCGCGAGCGTGTCGAGGCTCCGCTGCGAGGTCTGAAACTCGGTCAGCGCATCTCGCAGCTGACCCCGTGCCGTGAGGACCTGGCCCACGCCGATCCGGGCGATCGCGGCGAGGTACGCATCCTCGTCGGATCCGGTGTCGCCGCGCGCGTCGTAGTAGCGGGACGCGCGCCGTGCCACGGCGTCGAGGAGATCCAGCTTGCCCACCTGCCCGAGCCGCTCGCGCAGATCCCCGAGCATGAACTGCATGAGCTCCTCGGCGTCCTTCTGATGCCCGAGCGCGCGAGAGCGTTCGTCCTGGGCGAGCGCCTCGGCGGCGACGATCCTGCGGAGGGCGACGATGCCGATCGCCAGGATCACCGTGGCCGCGATCGCGCTCGCCACCAGCGCGGTGCGGTGACGCCCGGCCCACCGGCGAAGCAGCTGGCGGAGCGAATAACGGTGGGCGCCGACCAGCTGGCCGGTCTGAAAGCGCCGCAGATCATCGGCGAGCTCGCGTGCGGTGCGATAGCGAGCGGCCGGATCTCTCGCCATCGCACGCTCGACGATCGCGACGAGATCGCGCGAGAGGTCCGGGACGAGCTCGCGCAGCGGCCTGGGGGGACCTTGGTGAAGCGATGCGAGGACCTCCGCGTTGGAGGCTTGATCGAACGGCGTCCGGCCCGCCAGCACGTGATAGAGCAGCGCACCGATCGCGTAGACATCGGCACGCTCGTCGACGGCGGCTCCGTTGGCTTGCTCGGGAGGCATGTAGGCCGGCGTACCGAGCACCTCCCCGAGCGTGGTGTCGCCGACGTCGCCCGCCTCGGACATTCCTGCCCCTGCCGGATCCGTCGGTGGAGCGCGGTCGGGGTCGAGCGAGTCGCCCTCGGGGACGGTCAGGTCCTTCGCGAGGCCCCAGTCGATCACGACGGTCTCGCCGAACTCGCCGACGATGATGTTGCGGGGCTTGAGGTCGCGATGGATCACGCGGTTGCCGTGCGCGTAGGCCATCGCGTCTGCGATCGCGAGCACGCTCGGGAGCAGCGCGAGGCGCTCGGCGAACGTCTGGGTCGCGGTGATCACCTCGTCGAGCGAGCGCCCGGTGACGAGCCGCATCGCATAGAACGGCTCCCCCGACGGCCACACGCCTGCCTCGTGAACACTGATGATCGAGGGATGCTGGAGGCGCGCCGTGATCCGAGCCTCTCGTTCGAACCGGCGCGCGATCGTGCCGGTATTGACGAGGACTTCCTTGACCGCGACATCGCGGCCGAGGCGGCGATCCCGCGCGACGTGGATCCGCCCCATGCCCCCCCGGGCGATCTCGCGGCTGAGGATGTAGTGCGCCGGGTCGACCACCGTCAGCTGTGGATAGTCCGGGTTCGGCTTCGGTGCCTGCGGCAGGCTCGGTCGCGATGGGCGGATCCGGGGCGCGTCGGCGCCGGGGTGCGAGTCGGCGGCGACCAGGGTGTCGTCATGGGCGCTGGGACCGGAGGGGGCAGCCCCGACCAGCGTGTCGTCGTGCTTGCTCAGGGCGCGACTTTACCCGAGTCGTCGGCGCGAGGGGATCGTTCAGCGCTCGTCAACGCACGTCCGCGGACGTCATTGCTCGGAGGCGAGCTGATCGAGCAGCGCGGGCAGCTCATCGTAGTCCGCGATCGTGGCGTCGGCGCGGCGTAGCCTCACGCGGCCTGCGCGATCGATCACGATCAGCGTGGGGAGCGCCGTGACCTTCATTGGTGGCCGCGAGATCGAGAGGTCTCGATCCCGCGCGATCGGGAACGTCGCGGGCACCTCCTGGAGGTAGCGGCGTACCGCCTCGTCCTCCTCGTCCACGGATAGGCCGATCACGGACACCTCGGGATGCGCGGCGGCGATCCGGCCGAGGCGAGGGAATGCGTCCTTACATGGCTTGCAGTAGGTGGCCCAGATGTCGAGCACGACGATCTTGCCGCGCGCCTCGGTGCTCGACCAGGTGCCGCCGTCTTGTAGCGGATACGAGAGCGCGGGCAGAGCAGGGCTCGTCGCGGGCGGAGCCAGCCTGCGGGTTGCCGGCGGCGCGCCGCAGCCGAGCACGAACACGAACGCGACCAGGCCTCGACTCACAGGTTCACCGCGAGGCCGAGCGAGGCGGCGCGCTCGCCGAGCGCCGAGAGATCGACGAGCAACGTCGCCCGCGCGCCGATCACGAGGCTCGCCCCGGCGCCGAGCTGGAAGTGATGGGTGTCGGTGCCGGTCGTGGAGCCACCATCCCAGGTCCAGAACACCGGGCCGCCGAACGCGCGCGCGAGGAGGTACGGGCTGACCGGGCCGAACGTGCGGCCCGCGGTGATCCCGGCCCGCGCATCGATCGCGGTGAGCGAGACGCGCGCGCCGTGCATGCCGGTGGGGAGGTTCTCGCGGCTCGACGCACGCGAGGCGCCGAGGCCCGCCGAGCCGGTGAGGAACCACGGCGCGCGGGCCCACTGCCGCGCCACGCCGATCGAGCCGACGATGCCGGCGCCGAGACTGAACGTGCGTCCCTCACCCGCGAGCGATCCACCAGCGAGCACGCCGAGGGCGCCGCGGACGCTGATCCGCGAGGGCCACGCATAGCCCGCGATCGCGGTGACGGCGGACTGGCGGAGAGCGAGGTGCTGATCGTCCGTGAACACCAGCGTGGTGTTGGAGATCGCGGCCGAGGCGCCCACGAACACGCGCGCGTGCGCCGGTGCGTTGCCTTCACAGCCCGTCGGACCGACGGGCGCACCCACGCCTCAAGCCTCGGCGAGCCGGGGCTGTGCGGCGCTGCTGGCCAGGGTGGCGCCGACGATCGCAAGGGCCACGCGCGCAGGCGACGACATCTCGACAAGCTTGGGCCAGGAACGCCCGAGCGTCGAGCCCGCGCCACCAGGATAGTTTCGGGCGGGCAGTGACTCTGAGACACTCACCGGAGATGTCGCGATGGCTGGTGTGTGGGCTCGTGCTGGCGACCGTGGCGTGCGGCCGGATCGGCTTCGAGCCTCGTGCGATCGATGCGACGGCGGACCCGGATGGGAGCGCGAGCGGCGGGGACAGCGGCGCGATTGGAGATGGCGCGCTGGTCGATAGCCCCAATGGGACCTGCGGCTATCAGGTCTGTAACGGAACCGACGAGGCCTGCTGCGTGGGCACCGCCGCCTCGTGTGCACCCAACGGGACATGCGCAGGCCAGGTCTATGCGTGCAACGCGCTGTCGTGCGGAACCGGTAAGCACTGCTGCACCGTGACCGGCGGAGGTTCGCTCTGCCTGAATATCGCCACGGCCTGCTCGACGCTGTAGCGCGGGTCCGCGCTACGGCTTCGGCGTTGGCTTGGGGCCGGGGACCGGCGTGACCTGTGTCTTCGGTGGGACCGGCGGCTTCGGCGCGACAGGTGGCTTCGGTGCGGGCGCCTTGATCGGCTCGAGGGCGCCCTTGCGGAGACCGAGCTCCGGCACATCGCCCTTGATCGACTTCGCGAGCTGCACCTTGCCGCGCGGTGCGAACGCGAGGCCGAGCGCGGGCTGCGTGCTCGGCGCACCGCCGTTCGGCGGACCGCCCCAGATCCCGCGCCGCGGGTTCTTGCACGCGATCGGACCGGTCCACTTGTGGCGGATGATGTAGCGGCCCTGGAAGTTGTTCACGCTCGAGGGCTTCGCGCCCTCTTCGAGCTTGGTGCCGCTGGTCACGAACTCCCGCCCACCCACGATCGGTGGCGCCGCCTTGAACACGAGATCATCGGTGATGTCCTTGCCGTAGCGGGCGTGGAGCCTCGTCAACACGAAGTCCATCCCGTAGCCGCGCGGCATGCGGCGCATCGGCGGCGGCGTGGGGCGGCCCGGAGCGCCGGGCTTGGTGGGCCCGCCTTGGGGCTGGGTGGGCTGCGCGGGCGGCGTGGCGAGCTGGTTGCCCTCGAGGACATCGGCGCCGAGGGTCATGAAGTCCGTGTAGCCGAGCGCGGGGCCCGGGCACGGATCGCAGGTGGTGGCCTGCCACGCGTACTCGGTGACCACCGCGCCGGGGTTCTTCTCGATCGTGCGATCGAACACCGACGCATAGAACGCCCCGAACCGATCCTTGATCGAGTCCTCGACATCGAGGTTGGTGGGGATCGTGACGTTCGGATAGTTCGCCACCTCGTACCGCTGGCCCGGTGCCAGGATCGAGACGATCAGGTCCTGGGTGCCGCCCGAGTTCGCGAGCCCGAGGCGGATCGGCAGCTCGAACCGATCCGTGTCGTAGTGAAACCGCAGCGGCGAGAGCTCGGCGCGCCCATCCACGAACTGGACCTTCTTCGGATCGACCTTCGCGACGAAGAACTTCATCCCGCTCTCGACGTACGGGCGGAGCAGGGGCTCGGCGCCCTTGGGGATCGAATACTTCTCGCGGCGCAGCCAGGTGTCGAGTCCGGTGGCCTCCTTCGCCGACAAGATCACGATCTGGTACTCGCCCACCGTGAACTGCGCCTCGACGGTGACGCCGAGGTCATCGGGCTTCGCCGACTTGCGCATCGGGGGACGGGGGGCGCCGGCGCCCTTGCTCGAGGCCACCTCGTCGTAGTCGCGCTCGATGCGGCAGGGATCCTGCTCCCAGTACTCCACGAGGCGCGGCGCGCCCATCCGCTCGACGTTCGCGAACACCGCCTTGGGCAGCGTCTTGACGTCGGCCTCCTTGAGGATCACCGGCACGGGGATCACCATCGCGAACGCCTCGGGCGGACCCTTGTAGTTGTTCTGCATCGACAGCACCGTGCGCGTGCCCTTGCGCATCAGCACCACCTGGGTCGCATCGGCGACCAGCTGGTTCTCGCCGGGGGCGACGTAGAACCCACAAAACGCCTCGGCTGCCCCAGGGGCAAGCACGAGCGCGACCACCACTGCAAGCAGGCTTCTCCGCATGGCGGAGACGGTACCTCAGGATCTCATGGCCGGGGCGGCCCGGCCGGCTCGACGCGAACGGTCCCGAGATCGAGGACCTTCCCGGGTTCGAGCGTCAGCGGGCGCTTCGAGAACGGACGCGGGCGGAGCAGCACCACGAACGTGCTGAGGACGGCAGGCCCCTCGAGCCGGAACGTGCCGTCCGCGTTGCTCGTGGGGGGCGGGCCGCTGAGCGAGATGCTGAGGTTGTCGGGGCCCTGGTCTGCGATCAGCAGCACGCCCTGATCCGCGAGCGGCTTGCCATCGGCGCCGACGATCGTGCCGATCACGATCGCATTGGCGGTCAGCGGCACATCCACCTTGCTCGGCGTGCCAGCGACCACGGTGAGCGGCACGAGGGCGTTGCCATCGTGGGAGTGGATCCGGAGCGTATAGCTGCCGGGATCCACGCGCCCGAGCTCGAACTTCCCTGCGGTGAACGTCCTCGCGGCGCGGGTCGGCCCATCGAGCTCCACGTCGAAGATCGCGGTGGGGCCGCTCGCACCGTGCACCGTGCCAGACACCGTGGTCAGGCCGAGCGCCTGGATCGTGACGTTCGCGTCGGGCTTCACGTGATCCGCGCGCCCGCGCAGCGCACCGGCCTGCGCCTCCGCGAGCACGGTGAACGCGCCGTGCGGGAGGTTGCCGATCGAGAACCGGCCGGCCGCATCGGTGAGCACGGGGGCCACCTCGTTCGAGAGGGCGCTCTCGTCGTCGGTGGAGATCGAGGTGGAGACCGAGAGGTTGTTGTTGCCGCCGCTCTCGTCGTGGACCAGGTCCTCGACCATCGCCCCGATATCCTGATGCACCGAGACCCAGGCCTCGGCGAGCGGCTTGCCTTCGGGGCCGGTGACCACGCCGGCGATCACGCCATCGGCGCGATCCACCGTGACGTCGACCCCGGTCTTGGCCTCATGCTCCGCGAGCGTGACGCGGACGATCTTCGCCGAGCGCAGCGGACGTCCACGATCGAGGACGGACACGCGGTATGCGCCCGCGTCGAGGCCGGTGATCCGGTACTCGCCGTTCGCGCCGGAGAGCGCCTGGGCGCCGCTCGTGACCACGCCGTTGACCACCGAGATCCGGCGATCGTTGCCATCGCCGCCGGCCATCACCTGTGCGCCCACCATGGGAACGCCCTTGGTATCCATCACGTGGCCGGCGATCGAGGCGCCGCCGGTCACCGCGAGCACGAGCGGCGGGTCGCCCGGCTTCGGATCGATCGCGAGCGCGCCTCGGTCACCGCTGTCGCACCGCGCGATGAGCTTCGCCTTGACCGCGACGGCAGGCCCGAGCGTGAACACCCCATCGGCGGTGGTGGTGGCAGGGACGAGGCCGGGCGCACCCACCTCGCTGGGCGCGTCATCGGCGACCTCGTAGCTCACGGTGCAGATCTGCCGCGGCTCGACGTGCCCCGCGATCTGGAGGCCGGTCCGCACGCGGACCTCGAGCTTGGTCAGGTCCTTGTCGACGAGCTCGACCTTCGTGATGCCATCGGCGACGTATTCGCCGCCCCGTGCGCTCAACGCATACGGGCCGGGCAACAGCTCGGCGAACACGAACGCGCCCGCCTCGTCGGTGATCTCGCTGTCGCCCGTCCGCGGGCCCTGCGCGGTGACCTCGAGCCCGGGCCGTGGCGTGCCCTGGTCATCGCGGACCACGCCCGAGACCAGGAGGCCGCTGCCGACCAGCAGCACCACGCCCGAAGCCTGCTCGGCGACGCCGATCCCGACGATCGTCGGTGCCTTGGTCACCCGCGTCGTCGCGCGCGCGGTCAGTGCGTAGGCCCCCGGGCGCAGGCCGCCGAGCCGGAACCGCCCATCGGCACCGGTGGTCACGCGATGCGATCCGCTCGCGAGCACCACGCCACCGCCACCGTCATGCCGGCCCGTGACGATCGCGCCCGCTACCGGATCCTGGGTGCGTTCGTCGCGCACGATGCCCTCGAGGGTGCCGCCTGGCACCAGCGTGAAGTCCGCGCGCGCACCCGCGGCGCCGACCTCCACGTGCTGCGACTGCGAGGCATAGTCCGGGCTCGAGGCGGCGACCAGCAGCGGCCCTTCACCGACCGTGATCTGGTAGGTGCCATCGGCCTCGGTCAGCGTGGTGGCCACCGCGTCCTCCGGCTGCACAC
>JAYVRN010000527.1:0-16625 GCA_043776275.1 Myxococcales bacterium
GTGATCGATCTCCGCGAGTCCCCGACCTGGAACCTCGAGCGGATCGCGAAGGCCAAGGGCAAGAAGATCTCCGATTGCACCGCCGTCATCCTCGACCGCGATCGCCACGCCGATCTGATCGGCGAGGTCCGTCAGGCCGGCGCCCGCATCCGCCTGATCGGCGACGGCGATGTCTCCGGCGCTGTGATGACGGCGAACCCCGAGTCCGGCGTGGACGTGCTGTTCGGCACCGGCGGCGCCCCCGAAGGCGTGATCGCCGCCGCCGCCCTCAAGTGCGTGGGCGGCGAGCTCCAGGGCCGCCTCCGCTTCCGCAATGACGAGGAGCGCGCCCGCGCCAAGCGCATGGGCGTCCGCCCCGAGGACACCATCTACAACACCGAAGATCTCGCCAAGGGCGACGTCATGTTCGCCGCCACGGGCGTGACCAAGGGCTACCTCCTCGATGGCGTGCGGTTCTTCGGCGACAGCGCGAAGACCGAGTCGATCGTGATGCGCAGCAAGACCGGAACGGTCCGCGTGATCAACGCGACGCACCACTTCAACACCAAGCCCAAGAACTCGTGGGCGACCGGGCTCGAGGCATAGGAGGCAAGGCGTAGGGGACGGTTTCAACTTGAGCAACTTGCGATCCGCAACCCTGCGAGATCGTTGGAGGCGTAGGGGACGGTTTCAACTTGAGCAACTTGCGATCCGCAACCCTGCGAGATCGTTGACGCGCTGAGCCGGGTCCGCGTACCTCCCGGACACACCGGACGCGTGGCGCGTGCCGAGGCGGTTGGCCAGCTGGCCCTCTGGCTGTTCGGTTCCTGGCGAGAGATCTCGGGCGGTTCGATGCTCCCGAAATAGCCACGCAACCGCAACGGGTCGTGGCCGATAGGCACGCATGAATGCTCCCAAGCCCGTCTCGCCGCCCGAATCAGACTCCTCGCCAACGCTCGAGTCCCGGCGCCACGAGGTCGCCGCGGGGCTGCGCCTCGTACCAGGTTCGCCCTCGGTCTGGGATCCACGCGCGATGGGGCAGGACGCCGCCCTGACGACGAGCGCGGTTCTACGCCAGACGCGCGCCCCGCTTGACCTGCCGCTGGAGACCGAAGCGGCGATCTTGGCGGCGCTCACGCGGCCCATCGACCCGGGGGAAGGTCACCGCGAAGGGAACGCGCGCCGCGAGCGCGATCTCGCCGCGCTGTTCTCACAGCTCGAGCTCGTTCAGGCGTTCGATCTCGGACGACGCTTCGATCTGGCTCGCGCTGACGACCGGCTGGCACAGGCGTTCGCCCGACTCGTCGTCGATCGCCGCCAGCGCTTGCGTGCGTTCCTCGCCGACGCACGTCGGCGCCAGGCGCTCGGTTCCCGCTGACTCGAACTCGCTGACTCGAACTCGCTGACTCGACTCGCTGCCACATCCAGGAGCTGTCATGGGCACCGCACACACCGCCGCATTCCTCGACCCAGGTTTTGTTGGTCCGTTGACCGAGAAGCAGTCCGTTGCCAAGAACGAGCACGACTATGGTGGCGTCTTCGACGACTTGCTCGAAGCGACCCATGCGGTGCGGGAGCTTCGTGCTGGTGTCGCGACCGGAGCGGTCTCCGCGGCGAGCCTCGATCGTGCGATCAAGCGGCTCGAGGCGAGCCGGGCCGCCCTGCAGCCGCTGCTCGATCGGTCCGCGACCGCACAAGACACGCTGGCGCAGGATGCACGATCAACCGCGCGGGGTGCCGATCGGCTGATCCTGGAATCACGCGCGCTCTCGCGCAGCACGCACGCGGCCGAGGAGGCCAACGTGAATGTCTCGGCGCACGATCCGACGAAGCTCCAGGCGAACGTGATGGCACGCCACCCGGAGGCCTACTGTGCGATGAGCGGGGCGGCTGATCCCGTTAACTGCGGGTTCACCCACGATCAGCGCGAGGCCGTGAGGATCAGCACGCGGGGCCGGATCGACACGCTGCGCGAGGTCTGGAGCCTCGCCGTTGCCGCCGTCGGGATCGAGGATCGGCTCAAGACAGAGAAGGACCCGGTGCCGTTCCTCGCGCGCATGGTGGTCGACGTCTTCTTCGCGATGGCGGGCGCCGGGATCGGACGCGGGTTGACGAGTGGGATGAAGGCCGCCGCAGCGGGGGCAGAGAGGCTCGCCGATCAGATCGCCGAGAAGGTGGCCGACAAAGGCATCCAGGAGGTCGCGAAGCTGCCGGTGAAGGGGCGGCCGCTGTACGTTCGGCCCTCGATGCCCAGCGACCGTGACGGCTACATCGCGGCGCTGAAGGCCCAGCCCCTCGCCTGGTCCAACAACCTGCATGCCGCCGTCGACACCGGGACCGACGCGGTCCTTGACTCGATCGACGGCGACCTCCCGACGCTCGACAAGATCAGTCAGTCCAAGCTCGAGGGCAGCATTCGCGAACAGCTCGCGACCTACGACCGCCAGATAACGCGCATCGATGGTGTCCGACATGCGGCGCGCGTGTTCGGCCCGGACGGGAGGCAGCGGATGGCGTTGATCGAGCCGGCGACCGAGAGCGTTCCGCTGTCCGGGAGCCGGGAATTCCGCGATGGAACACCAGGCCGGACCGGCCGCTTCCGGTTCGTGGACTGGATCCACGAGAGCCTCACAGCGCGGGCGTGGCAGCGCACGATGACGCCCGAGGGCTTTGCCCGCCCGGCCGCGAAGCTCCACGAGCTGTTCATCAGCAGCGAGGACACCACGTTCTGGGCCGAGGAGTCGCTCGCCCGGGTCCGCGCGGAAATCGACTACGGGAGCATGCAGCCATGAACGCGACGTCGATCGGGGTGGTCGCAGTGGTGCTAGCGACCGTCGGGTGCCGGGCAGCCAACGAGGGGCCACGCAAGGCTCAGGCGGACCTGTGCGAGATCGAGCTCAAGGACCATCTCCGCGAGGTGAAGGCGACGCTCCTCGGGCTCGCGGAGCAAGGCATGCCACCCAACATGCCCGAGTGGATCTTGCCCTTGATCGACTTCCGCGAGCGCGACGAGCTGCTGTGCTCGTTCCCCGGCTTCAAGGCCAGCGCGGCGACCTACATCCGCCTGCTGTTCGAGACCCGGCAGCTGACGCGCGCCGCCGACTATGTTCAGGTCCTGATCGACAAGCGGGTGTGGGGCTGGCCCGAACCACTCGTCGATCGGCACGACGAGGCCTGGGGCCGGGAGACCTCCGGGAATCGGAGGCACGGCTACTATGTGCGGGCCTGGAACCACCACCAGCCGACGTTCCGCCCTGATGCCCGAGCGGAGGCGTTCACGCTTCTCGATGGAGCGATCGTCGCCTGGCAGTTTGCTCTGCTTGAGCGGATGGATCTGTTCGAGGCCAAGGATGAAGCGGCAGCCGTTGCACGCATTTCGACGGGGCTGACCAGCATCGGGCTCACTCCTCCACCTCGATTGCCCACCACGCCTCTCACGAACTGGGTCTGGGAAGCTCCAGTGGACGCCCTCGACGCGCTCGCCGAGGAGCTCGCCAAGCTCGGGCCGAAGGACCGCGATGACCCGAGGCTGGTCGCGCTGCGCCGTGGCCGGTACGACCTCAACGCCTTCCGGGCGGCGATCGGCTCCAAGATCCCGGATTCCAACGGCCAATATTAGTTCCGCAACCCGCCAGGCCCGTGGCCGATACGTGGGCCATGCATGACCAGGGATTTGCCAGCGCGAAGGAGCTTCTGTCGTTCGAGATCCGGTGGGGCCTCGCGTGCCTGGGTGGCAACGCTGAGGATCGCATGGTCGCCGACGCGCTACGATCCGACCTCGACCACCGGATTGCCGCGACCTCGGACGATGCGGCGATCCCGCTGCTCCACCTGTTTCGCAACCTCGGACTCTCGATGCCCGCGTATCACGGGCTCGTGTTGCTTGCGTGCAGCGAGCTCGATCGCACGCTCGGTGGCTTGGTCCAGAGCCAGGCCACGCGCGACTGCCCGGATCACAACGTGCTTGGCTGGCGGCGCGCGGTCCCTGGCCTGGGCGGGCGCGAGGTCGAGGAGCTTCACGAGCACGGCTTGATCGAGCTGCCTTCGGACACACAGCGGCCCTTGCACCGCAGACCGGTACGAGCGACCGATCGCGTGCTCGAGCTGGCCGATGGGGACCTGCGGCTCGATCCTGCGATCGCCGGGTTCACGGACCTCCACATCGTGGACGAGCTGTCGGCGCGCCGAAGCGCTCGGCGTCCCGTGAAGTCGAACCGCGGCGGCGGCCTGATCATCTGTGTCGGCGGCTCCACCGCTGATCGAACTCAGCAGGTTCGCGATACAGGAGGGGCCAGCTCCGCGCTCGTGGTTCGATGTCGCGAGCTGCCTGATCTCGGGGCGCGACTTCGGGATCTCCTCCGTGCGGTCGTCCGCGAGGCTCGACTGATGAAGCTGTCCCTGGTGTTCGAGGATCTCGGCGTGCTCCTGTTTGACCGCACTGACGGGCGCAACGCCTTCGACGCGATCGTGGTGGGGCGGGCGCCGGAGCCGATTCTGGCAACCTCGAGCGCCGAGCGGACGTGCTCGATCCGTGAGCTGCGCACGACGGTGCTCCCGGCCACGATGCCCACAGCCGCCGAACGTTCGGCGGCGTGGAGGCGCTACCTGCCCCGCGCCGATGAGCCCGTTCGCGAGGCGGCGGCGCGGTATGTCCTCAGTGAGTCCGCGATCCAGGCCTCGGCAGAGGCCGTCGAGGCGCTGGGCGACGGTGCCAGCATCACCCGCGCGCAGATTCACCACGGAGTTCGCGCGCATCTCGAACACTCGCTCGGGAGCATCGCGACGCCGATCGAGACCTCGCAGACGTGGAGTGATCTCGTGCTCCCCACGGAGCAGTTCGATCAGCTGATCGAGCTCGTCGCGCGCGTCCGACACAAGCACCTGGTCCTCGATCGCTGGGGCTTCGGCGCGAAGATCGGGAAGTCCCACGGTCTGTGCGCTCTGATGTCTGGACCGCCCGGGACAGGCAAGACGATGGCCGCGGGGTTGATCGCGAAGGAACTCGGCCTGGACCTCTATCAGGTGGATCTCTCGCGCATCATCTCCAAGTACATCGGGGAGACCGAGAAGCACCTCGGCGTCGTGTTCGATGCGGCGGAGGCGGGCCATGCCGTGATCTTGTTCGACGAAGCCGACTCGATCTTTGGCAAGCGGACGGAGGTCAAGAGCTCCAACGATCGGTACGCGAACCTCGAGGTGAACTTTCTGCTGCAGCGAATGGAATCGTTCGGCGGGATCTCGCTCCTCACCACCAATCACGAGACCTCGATCGACGAGGCCTTCAAGCGTCGCCTCTCGTTCCATCTCCGCTTTCCGCTTCCCGATGAGCAGCAGCGCACCATGATCTGGAGGGCCATGATTCCTCCCGACGCCGCGGTCGAACCCGATCTCGACCTCGCCGACCTCGGCCGCGACTTCGAGATGACGGGCGGCTACATCAAGAACGCCGTCGTGCGCGCCGCGTTCCTGGCTGCTCACGATGGAGCCTCGATCTCGAGACTGCACCTTCAGCGCGCGGCGCACGCCGAGTACGAGGCGATCGGCAAGCTCGCCTTTCGCCCGCAGACCGGATCCGGCCACTAAGGAATCGCGAACGACAGCTTCGTCGTCTTGCCTGCCGTGATCGTCACCTTGCGCGTGACCGTGCCGCGCGTCGGGTTCTTGAACGTCAGTGTGTACGCGCCCGCCGGCAGCTCGAGCTCCGCGAACGGCGCCTCGCCGAGCCGCTTCGCGCCGCTGTACACGATCGAGTACGGCGTGGTGCGCACCGTCAGCTTGCCCAATGGAGGGGCGGGGCGCGGCGTGCCCGAGCCGAGCCGCTTGCGGAACGCCACCTCCTGCACGCGATCGAGGCCGCGCGCGAGATCGACCTCGCGCTTCTCCGGCGCATAGCCCTCGAGCTCCGCGAGGATCTTGTAGTGGCCAGGCGCGAGTGCGAACCGCGCCGGGTCGGCGCGCGCCTCGCCGTTGACCGTGACCGTGCCGCCGCCGGGGTTGGTCCGGATCTCGAGGTACGTCAGATCGTCGGGCGCGTCGGGGCGGACCGTCGGCTCGAACGCGTCCACGAGCGGCGGCGTGACCGCGGCATCGATCGGCGGCGCCACGGCGGGGGCCGCATCTGCGGTGATCGCAGGCGCGCTCGCATCCGCCGGCACGGCCGCTTGCTTGGCGGGTCCGCGCGCCGCAAGCGCGATCAGGAAGCTCAGGATCCCGAGCAGCACGAGGCCGCCGATCGCGAGGGCGAGCCTGGCGCGCGGGCTGCGCGGCATCCACGAGGTCGGTTCGGGCGGGACGGGCGTACGCTTGCGCTCGATCGCGCGGGGGATGTGGGTCGGCAGCTCCGCGGGGCCGCCAGCGACCTGCGGCTTGTACGCACCGCTGCGCAGCTCCGTCTCTTCATTGATCGTGTCGTTGCCGTTCGAGCCATCGCGCTCCGTGGTCTCGCGCGCGGGGCGCAGCGTCGAGTCCGCGGGGCGGGGCGGGGGGCGGGGCAGGATCGCTCCCGGCGCCATCACGGTCTCGTTGGCGTGCGCGCCGCCCTTCTTCGCCGTGGGCGCTTCTTCGCCCAGGATCGCGATGGTCTCCGCGGTCTCGAGGATGTCCTCGGCGGACTGCACGCGGGACGCGGCGATCATGCTCGACGGCGGCGTGATGGTCCCGGCCGCCGTGCCCGTGGACACCAGCGTCCCGCCGCCCTCGACGGTGTCCGGAGCGAGCACCGTGTGCGGCGCCGGCCGCGTGCCGATCGAGACGCCCGGGATCGGGATCGCGGGGTGCTGCCCGGTGCCCTCGCGCGAGAAGCGCTGGCGCACCCACCCGCCGAGCTGCATCGGGGTGGCGAGCTCGGGCGAGCTCTTGATGAACTGCTCGAGCGCCTGCGCGAAGTCCATCGCGGTGGCGCGGATCTCGCGCCGCGTCTGCAGGGCCCACGTGATCGCCTTCGCGAGCGCGGGCGGGGTCTTCGGTGCGGCCTGGAGGATCGAGGGCAGCTTGCCATCGCGGATCGCGCGCATCGCCTCGACGGCATCCCCGCGCCCGACGATCGTCTTGCCCGCGAGCAGCTCCCACAGCACGATCGCGAGCGAGAACACATCGCTCCGCCCATCGAGCGGCGACGCGATCGTCTGCTCGGGCGACATGTACGCGTACTTGCCCTTCACCTGCCCCGGATTGGTCAGCTGGTCGCCGAGCATCGCGGCCTTCGCGATCCCGAAATCGCACAGCTTCACCACGCCATCGAACGACACCATGATGTTCGCGGGCGAGACATCGCGGTGCACGAGCCCGAGCGGCTGCCCGCTCTGGTTTCGCACCTCGTGCGCGTAGTGCAGCGCCGTCGCCGCATCGGCGCCGATCCGGGCGACCATCGTCGGCGGCATCCGCTCCTTGTCGACGCCGTATTTGTAGAGCTGGCCGGCATGTACGCCGTCCACGAACTCCATCGCGATGAAGTAGTCGGTGCCGACCTTCCCGAAGTCGTAGATGTGGACGACGTTCGGGTGCGTCAGCTGCGCGGCGAGCCGGGCCTCCCCGAGGAACATCTTGACGAAGTCCGGCGCGTCGACGAGGTGCGGCAGGATGCGCTTGACGGCGACCCGGCGATCGAACCCCTCGAGTCCCTTCTGCTGCGCGAGGAACACCTCGGCCATCCCGCCGCGCGCGAGGCGACGCAACAGCACGTAGTTACCGAAGCGGATACCGCCCTCGGCGGACGCAGACACCACGCCATCTTAGCCTCGACCCGCCCTCGCCGGGTGCCCACGGCCGGTTGCACCGATCTATGCCCGAATCTGTGGCCGAATCTGGCTTCGAAATTCGTCGCGGGCGTTCTCTCAGATGATCTACGATGCGGCCCATGCGTCAGGGGACTCTCGGCTATGTCGCGCTCGCAACCCTGCTCGCCGGGGCCTGCGTCGCGCCACTGTCGGACTCCGGCGCTCCGCGCGTTCCCGTCGGTGGGACCTCGTCGCTGGCGGGGATGTTCAGCCGGGTCGGCAGCGAGATGGGCGTGCCGCCCGAGCTGCTCGCGTCGCTGTCGTACGTCGAGACCCGCCTCCAGTTCGTGAACGCAACCGAGCACAACCGCACCACCGTCGGCCTGCTCGGCCTCTCGCCCGGCGATCTCGCCCGCGGCGCCAGCCTCGCCGGGGTCACCGACGCCGCCGCTCGCTCCGATGCCGAGGCGTCGGTGCGCGCGGCCGCCGCCCTCCTCAAGAGTCGTGATCCCTCGGCACGCACGCTGGAAGATTTCCTCGCGGTCCTCGATGACGGCACCCGCGCCGAGTTGATCTCCGTCCTCGCCCGCGGGGTCGACGGTCACGATGCCGCCGGCGACTCCGTGATCATCGCCGCTCGTCCCGAGCTCGATCGCGCCGCGGGCTATGGCACCACGCAGCAGGCCCTGGGCGGCGCGGACTATGCGCCGGCCACGTGGTCCGCCGCCTACTCCGGCAACTTCCAGGCCGCCAGCCGCACCAAGATCGATCACATCGTCATCCACGACACCGAGGGCAGCTACGCCGGCTCGATCAGCTGGTTCAAGGATCCCGCGGCCAACGTCTCCGCCCACTACGTGATCAAGTCGAGCACCGGCGCGATCACGCAGATGGTCAAGGAGAAGGACATCGCGTGGCACGACGCGTGTTTCAACACGACCACCGTCGGCATCGAGCACGAGGGGTACGCGGCCAAGCCCGAGCTGTGGTTCACCGAGGCGATGTATGTCGAGTCCGCCAAGCTCTCCGCGTACCTCGCGGACAAGTACCAGGTGCCCAAGGAGCACGGCTCGATCCTCGGCCACGGCGAGGCGCCGGACTGCTCGGACCACTCCGATCCGGGCCCGGGCTGGAACTGGGCGCACTACATCGATCTCGTGAAGACCGGCGGCGCGCCCACGTTCCTCGCGGGGGACGCCACCGTCGATGCACCGGCCTCGCTGACCTCGGGCGAGACCGGCACGGTCACCGTGACGATCACCAACAACGGCAACGTCGCGTGGGATCTCGATCTCACCCGCCTCGGCACCACCGCACCGCAGGATCGTGAGTCCACCGTGTTCCTCGACGGAGACTGGCTGTCCCCGAGCCGCGCCACCGGCGTGGACACCAAGGTGGAGCCGGGCGCCACCGGCACGTTCACGTTCGACATCATCGCCCCCGAGGTCCGCGAGACCGAGGTCCTCGACGAGGCGTTCCAGCTGGTCCAGCAGGACACCACCTGGTTCGGCCCCGAGATCCACGTGGTGTTCCAGGTCGCCCCGAAGGGCGGCGACAGCGGTGGGTGCTCGGCCGGCGGCTCTGGTTCGGCCGGCACGGGCTGTGCGATGCTGCTCCTCGGTGCGCTCCTGTCTGCTCGTCGCCGCCGCGCTGTGCGCGGGCTGTAGCGACCAGATCACGCTCGAGATCGCGGGCGATCGGCCGGTGCCGCAAGGCCTCGATGCGATCTGCGTGGGCGTGGCGGACACCGCGCTCACGGGTGGTCACTTCGGCCGCGCATACCGCCTCGAGGGCACGCTCGCCCACCTGCCGCAGACCTTGCGCCTCGACGCGGGCTCCGCCGGCAGCGCGTACGTCTGGGTCCGCGGCGATCGCGGCGGGCTGACCGCGCTCACCACCGGCGCGGTCACGGACTTCAGCTCCGACCTCACGCTGTCGCTCGATCGCTGCGCGAAGGGGCAAGCCGGCGCGCCCGCGATGCAGGGCGCGGTCGCCGGGCCGGGCGCCGCTCGCCTCGCCGTCTCGCACGGTGGCGGCGGGACGCTCGTCCTCGCGATCGGCACCACGGCCAGCGCACTCGATGCGAGCAATGGCCAGCTCGTCGAGCTCCCGCTGCCCGCGCCGCGCGCCGGGAACGTCGTGGCCGTCCTCGCCGCGGATCTCGATGGCGATTGCGATGATGACGTGATCGTCGCCACCGACGGCGCGGCCCCCGCGCTGTGGCGCCGCGATGGCACGACGTTCACCGAGGTCGGCACGCTCGGCGCCAGCACGATCGCCGCGGTGGCAGCGGCCGACGTCGATCGCGATGGCGATCTCGATCTGGTCACTGGCGGCGGCGCCACGCTGACCTTGTGGCGCAACGATGGCGGCGGCACGTTCGCCACCGATGGCGCGGCGCTCTCGGGCGGTGGCCGCGTGACCGCGGTCAGCGCACTCGCCCTGGGTGATCTCGATGGCGACGGCAACCCCGAGCTCGTCGTCGGTCAGGCGAGCGCGCCGCTCGCGGCCTGGCTCGGTGAGCCAGGAGGGACCGGCAGCTTTCTCCCGGCGGAGGCCGCCGTGCCGCCCGTCCCGCTCGACGTCACGCGCCTCGTGCTCGCGGACGCCGACGGTGACTTCGATCCCGATCTCGCCGTGATCGTGAAGGGCGCACCGATGCGGCTCTACGTGGATCGCGACGGCCGGCTCGAAGATCAGTCGTTCGTGCGCCTCCCGCAGCCGGCGCCGCTCGCCAGCGCGATCGCGATCGGTGGCTGGGATGAGGGCTGCGAACCCGATGCGATCGTCGCGAGCGCGGCTGGTGGCCCGTCACTGCGCGGCACGGCGACCTCGACGTTCGCCTCCGAGGGCTCCGCGCCACCCGGCACCGACGTCGTCCTCGCGGACGTGGATGATGACGGCGATCTCGATGCGCTGATCGCGGGCGCCGCAGGAGTGGTGTGGCTCGCTCGCTAGTGATCACGCTGCTGCTGCTGTTCGCCGCCCGCGTGGCGCGCGCGGACGAGCCCACACCCTCGGTCGGGCCGCAGGCGATCGAGACCTATCTGACCCGCGGGCAGAAGCTGTTCGACGAGCAGGAGTACGCGGGCGCGATCCAGTCGCTGTCGCCGGTCACGCGAGATGCGCGCGCTACCCGCGCCCAGCGTCTGCGCGCTCTCGAGTTGATCGCGCTCGCGAACTTCATCCGCGGCGATGAAGGCGCGGCGCGCGCCACGTTCGAGCGCATCCTCGATATCGATCCGGGCTATCAGCTGCGTGATACGTCGGGCTCGCCGAAGATCCGCTCGTTCTTCGATGCGCTGAAGAAGCAGCTGATCCCCGGGTTCGATCCGAGCGCGGGCGCGGATCTCGAACACGCCGCGCCCACGGCGGGCACGGCGGGCAAGCCGCTCGAGGTCGAGGCACGCGCCACCCGCGGCGGCGAGCGCGTGTTCGAGCTCGTCGTGGCCACGCGGCGCCGCGGCGAGCTCGGCTACAAGATCGTCACCGCGTCCCCGCGAGGCGATGCGCGCTGGCGTGCGCGGATCACGCCGGAGCCCGCGACCAAGCCGTACGTGCTCGAGTACTACGTCGAGGCGCGCGATGCCGGCGGCGCCGCGGTCGCGCGAATCGCGGCCCCCGATGCGCCGCTCGAGGTCGCCCTCGCGGCCGGTGGCGTCGAGGGTGGAGGCAAGCGTGCGTGGTATGGCCGCTGGTACATCTATGCGGGGGTGGCGGTCGTCGCAGCGGGTGTGACGGGCATCGCGATCGCGGCGACCCGTGGCCCCGATGCTGGCTCCCTGCCTCCGGGATCGGTCACGGTGACCCCGTGAGCAGCGCCGGGACATCGCCGATCTAGCCGAAATCGCGTCGTGCTGCGACCTGCCGGCTGCACTCCGCGCGACCCCGCGCCTCACTTCAACGAGAGGGTGTTAGGTCCGCCATCGGTGAAGCGTGACTTGAATCATCGTCGGGAAATCCCGACGGAGTTCTAGTGTTCACACCCCGATGTTGCGCACGGATGAGCACACCGAAATGCTCTTGACCCCCGGGAGCAACATAAGTAGGGTCCCGCATCGTTTCGAACCGGCCGTGAGTTTGGGGCATTCCCAGCGGCAAGCACTTCCAAGGAAGCGAAGGAGTCTGTAGATGAAGAAGCTAGCTTTGGGAGCCCTGTTTGTTGGGCTCACGGCATGTGGCGGCGGCAGCGACAAGACTGGCGTCGTCCTCACGGACACCGGCGGCGGTGGTGATGGCGGCACGGGCGTGTGCAACCCCCTCACTCAGACCGGCTGCAACGCTGGCGAGAAGTGCAACTGGATCTATGACCAGCTGATGCCGACCGTGGTCGGCCACATCGGCTGTGAAGCGGACGGCGCTGTCGCCGTCGGCGGTGCTTGCGGCAATCGCGCCGTCGGCCCCGACACCTGCGTCAAGGGCAGCGAGTGCGTGTCCGGCGAGTGCAAGGCGATCTGTGACCACCAGGGTGGCGCGCCGATGTGCGATGCGGACCACGCCTGCGTTCGCTACCAGAACCTGTTCGTCGATGGCACCACGACCATTGCTGGCGTGTGTGACCCGGGTTGCGACCCGCTGACCCAGGACCTCAAGGTCGGCACCAACAAGATCGCTTGCGGATCGACGATGCCGGCGCTGCCGGACAAGGGCTGCTACGGCTACGACGAGTACTCGTGCTCGGGCGCTGCCCCGACCGTGGCTCCGGCCGTCGCCGTGACCCTCACGGACCGGATCGCTCCGGCCGGCGACTACCTCAACGCCTGCGCCCCCGGCTTCATGCCGATCCTGATCTCCGAGACCGGCTCGATGACGGGCCTCTGCAACGGCCTCTGCGCGGCGCTCGAAGTCGACACCACCCAGCCCGGCAACGAGGTTGGCGATGCGACTGCGCTCGCGAAGAACCCGACCGGTGCTGCGGCGGCTGCTGGCAACGCGACCTGCACCGCTGGCAAGCGCGGTAGCGCGGCGGATGGCGCCGAGACCTGCCGCTTCCTCTGGATCTACAACGTCGATGACGCCGGCATGCTGGCGATCACCGACTACACCGACAAGATCGGCGTGTGCTTCGCACGCGCCAAGTACAAGTACGACTCGAACGGTGACGGCACGCTGACCGCGACTGACGCCAACACCCCGGCCTGCGGCACGCTCCCGAAGCGCAGCGCCACGACCACGCTCAAGTACGACGACGCGGCGGATTTCTTCTGCCAGAAGGTCGCCAACTCGATGTTCTCCGACAAGCCGCTCAAGAAGGGCGACAAGGTCTACGTCGGCGAGACTGGCGTCGAGAGCGCGCGCATCATGAAGGATGGACCGGCGCCGGTCCTCCGCCACGTGTTCGCGAACAACTGAAGCTCAGCTAGCGAGCGACAACGCTCGTGAATCGAAAGGGTCGGCTACCAAGCCGGCCCTTTTGTATTTGTAGGGAGGGTGGCGGCGATGAACAAGATCATGTTCTCGGTCCTCGTTGCGCTGGCCGGCTGCGATCGCTCGCTGGAGCCAGGGCGGTTCGTTCTCGACGGGAACTACGGTCCGTTCGAGAGCGGCTGTCATTGCAGCACCTGCAACCCACTCTCGCAGGTCGGGTGCAATTCGGACGAGCGCTGCAACTGGATCTATGAGCAGCTGACGCCGACCGTCCTCGGCCACATCGGCTGCGAACCCGTCGGGCCCATCGGCGTTGGCGGCGATTGCGGGATCCGTGCGCTCGGCTCCGATGGCTGCGCCGCGGGGACGGAGTGCGTGGAAGGAACCTGCAAGCAGATCTGCGACCTCCAGGGCGGGATACCGACGTGCGACGCGAACCAGGCCTGTGTTGGCTACGACCACGTGTTTTCTAGCGGGGCGACCACCGTGGCAGGGGTCTGCGGTCCCGCGTGCGACCCGCTGACCCAGGATCTCAAGGGCGGTCCAGGTCAAGCGGCGTGTGGATCGACACAACCCGACCTCCCGGATCGAGGGTGCTATGGCAGGGCGAACTACGTGTGCCTGGACGTCGCGCCAGCGGTGTCGCTTGCAGTCGGGCTGGCCTTCACGGACCGCGTGGTGCCAGCCGGACACGCGTTGAATGGCTGCGCGCCAGGTTTTGTCCCACTCCTGAGCGCCGAAACCGGCTCGACCACCGCGGTCTGCAATGGCCTGTGCGCTGCCGTCGAGGTGGACAACACCAAGCCGCAGGCGAGCCTCCTCGAGGTCGGCGACCCGACCGCTTCGGCGAAGCAGCCGACCGAGGCGACCAGCCAGCTCGGCAACGCGACCTGCGCGCCGGGTAAGCGCGGCAGCGTGACCGGCGGGCCCGAGACCTGTCGCTTCCTGTGGCGCTACCTCGTGGACGACGCCGGCATGCTCGCGATCACGGAGTACACCGACACCCTCGGCGTGTGCTTCGCCCGCGACATGTTCAGGTACGACTCCAACGGCGACGGGGTCCTGACCGTGGCGGACCTGACCACCCCGCAGTGCGCGACGCTTCCGCCGCGGAGCGCCGCCACCCCGGGCAAGTTCGACGACGCGGCGGACTTCTTGTGCCAGAAGGTCGTGCACTCGATGTTCACCGACAAGCCTCTCGAGATAGGCGACAAGGTCTACGTCGGCGAACCCGGCCTCGAGTCCGCGTGGTGGATGGAGGAACGACCGGCGCCGGTCGTCCGCCACCGATTCACGAGCTACTGAGCTTCAGGTCGAGCGGGCCGCCGTGTAGCAGGGCGTCCTCCGGTCGGCCTTTTGTTTTGAGCAGAGATCGAGGATCCTCGAGTCATGAAGTTCAAGGCGTGGCTGGGCGGGTTGGTTGCACTCGCGGTCTCGTGCACGAGCCCGAATCCGCGGTCGTGTAGCGATGGGAGCTGTACGGATCCTTCGCTTCCATTCTGCGATACCGATGGCGCCCTGAGCGGGACGCCAGGGACGTGTATCTCCGTCGACTGCGCGCCGAACACGTTCGAGACCTGTCGCGGGGACCTCGCGGTGACTTGCAATGCGCAGGGCACGAACTACGACCTCATGACGTGCCAGGGCACGTGTGACGTGGGCGCTGGTGGTTGCGTGGGCTGTGTGACCAGCGCCGAGTGCACGGCTACTGGCGCGCCATTCTGTGACCCGGCCAACCACAGCTGCCGGAAGTGCGAACAGGATAGCGAGTGCGCGAGCGACCTTTGCGACGTGGCGGTGGGAGCGTGCGTCGACGGCGCGCTGATCACGTATGCATCTCCTCAGGGCACAGGCGGAACGTGCGGGACCAAAGCGATGCCGTGCTCGCTCTCCGTGGCGTTCACGCACGTCGATGCTACTCATCACATCATCAAGCTCGAACCCGGGGCCTATAGCGGTAGCAACCTGACGATCACCTCTGCCGTGGCGGAACTCCACGGTGCAGGCGCGACGATCTCGACGGCGACGGGTAGCACGTTCAAGGTCGAGGGGAGCGCGAGCTTGACGGTGCTTGGGGCGACGATTCTCAACGCGAGCACCACAGCGTCGGCTATCGCGGTGACCGGGAACGGTGCCACCGCGACCTTCGTCAAGCTCCATGGCGCCACGCTCCACACGGCGTATCCGCTGATCGTCTCCGCTCACACGCTTCAGCTCGATCGGTCGACGATCTCGTGGGACCCGACCAGCCCTGACGGGACGGGGATTCGCCTTAGCTCCAACTCTCAGGCCACGATTCGCCGGAGTGTTCTGGAGCGAGGCGGGATCACTGTCGCAAACTCACAGTTCCACGTCTCGAACTCGATCTTCAGGGACACCACGACGTCGGCAGTCGTCGTGGCCGACTCACTCGGAGGAATGAACGACATCTCGTTCTCGACGTTCATCAACGCCCCGCTTGACATGTTCGTCGCGCCGCCGATCGTGACGCTCTCGAGCAATATCCATTCCGGCGCGGGCCCCGTCGAGACGAACGTCGTCACCGGGACGGCGTTCATCCATCACTACGCGCTCATGAACCCGCAGGCCGCCGCGCCCGCCAACAGCGACCACGTGTTGCTCAACGTGGATCCGAAGTTCGCGAGCACACCCGCCTCGGACTACCACTTGCTCGTCGGCAGTCCGGCGATCGATGCAGCGGATCCAGGCGCGACGCTGGCCGAGGATTTCGACGGTCGTCTACGCCCGGTCGGCGCCGCCCGGGACCTCGGCGCGTTCGAGTACAAGCCGTAGCTGGGGCCTCCTGTCTGTCCGGGGCTGTGCCGTAATCCGGACACTCCGGACACGCCGCGGCGAGATTTCGCGCGGTTGCGCGGGCACGCGCTTTGGGTAAGGCGAGGGACGCAACCGTAGCGCCCACCGGCCGATAGCCCAGCCTCCCCATGGGAGGAGACAGGAGAAAGTCATGATCAGCTTCAACGAAAACCAGACCCGAACGAGCTCGCTCGCCTCCGAAGGGCGGCGCGCCGGCATGGTGGTGGCGCTCCGCGCGACCCACGATGGAACTGAGTACACGCTTGGCCCCGACGCGCGGCGCTGGGTGGTCGGCAGCGGCGAGAGCTGCGATGTCGTGATCTCAGATCCGTACGTCTCGAACGTCCACGCGATCCTCGAGAGACGGCCCGGGGGTGCGCTGCTCGTCCGCGATCGCCCATCGCGCAACGGCACGATGATCGATGGCAACCTCGTCGAGGCCGCCGAGCTGAGCGTGGGCAGCTACCTCTCGATCGGGCGCACCACGCTGGTCGCGCTATCCGCGCCGGGCGGCGAGCAGGAGAGCGCGCTGGCGTCGCTGCGCGGCAAGGATCCGGCGCTGCGGGCCACGATCGACCAGGCGCTGCGTGCGGCGGCCACGGACTGCAACGTGCTGGTGGTCGGCGAGACGGGCACCGGCAAGGATCTGCTCGCGCGCGCGATCCACGAGGCGTCGCGGCGCGCGGCGGGCAAGTTCGTCGCGGTCAACTGCGGTGGCATCCCGAGGGAGCTGATCGGCTCCGAGCTGTT
>JAYVRN010000528.1:0-16612 GCA_043776275.1 Myxococcales bacterium
CCGGCTGCGCACGGCGTGGCGGATCGCCGATGCCTACCGCGCCGAGTACACGGCGCTGTTCCCGGGCTCGCCGTTGCCCGCGCAGCTCGATTCGATCACAGCGCACAAGGCGCGGCTCGAGTCCGATGGCACCTGCACGCTCGTCGCGGGCGTTTGCCCCCCGGAGTACTGCCAGACCACGTATGGACCCTGCCTGCCGCGGTTCCCGCTCGAGGGGCGCCCGGGGTTCGTCAAGCCGGGCCAGCTGCCCACCTGTGATCGTGCGAACGCGGATGCGATCCTTCAGCCGTACGGCGATGCGTGGGACTGCATGCAGCTCGCCGATCAGCTGCTCGTCAACCGGATCTACACCAACTGGGCGAAGGCGATCGCCGCGTACGAGATGACGTTGGTCTCGAAGGACTCGCCGTTCGACACCTGGGCCGAGGGCGGGTTCAAGGCCGGCGCACTCGGCCCGGCAGCCGAGCGTGGTGCGCGGTTGTTCGTGGGGAAGGCGGCGTGCAAGGAGTGCCACAAGGGCCCGCTGTTCCAGGACGGCTTGTTCCATCAGATCGGCGTGCCTCAGCTCGGCGCCTACGTGCCGAAGACCACCGAGTGCCCGGCGGGCGACTGGTGTGACTGCGTCACGGATGATCGCTTCGAGCCCACGAATTGCCTTCCGATCGGCGCGCGCGATGGCCTCCGGAAGCTTCAGGCCAACAAGTTCCGGCGTGACTCGGTGTGGAGCGATGACGCCGAGTGCCAGCGCCACTTCACCGCGCACATCGACGTCAACTACGCCGCCGAACACCCCGACGAGTGCGACGGGCGGATCAAGTGGTACTCGGCGCCGCTCACCGATGCGCTGAAGGGCGCGTGGAAGACGCCGGGGCTTCGCGATGTGGCGCTGACCGGGCCGTACATGCACCAGGGCATGTACACGACGTTGCGCGACGTGATCGTCCACTACAACAAGGGTGGGTTGATCGAGGCGGGTGGGGAGACCGTCGGTGTGATCGACGAGAAGATCAAGGTGCTCAACCTGAGCGACCGCGAGATCGACGATCTCGTGGCGTTCCTCGAGAGCTTGACGGGCCACATCGATCCAGCGGTGACCGCGGCGCCCACGGTGCCGGCGGACTCTCCGTTCTAGCAATGCTTCCGGTAGGTACTGGGACTCACAACATGGGGAACACATGACACACGCGCGACTCGTGATGATCGCGGCCCTGATGGCCGCCGGATGCGGTGACAACCTGCCGGCAAAGCCGGATGCGTCGCACCTCCTTCCCGACGGTGGTCGTAGCCCGGTGGCGCGCGGCCGATACATCATGAACACGCTCGGCGCGTGTACGTTCTGCCACACGCCACTCAACCCGGATGGCTCCCGTGACACCACCCGGCTGTTCGCCGGCGTCGATTGCTTCGTCGACATCGATCCCACGGCGGGAGCCGGCTGCGTGTCCTCGCGCAACCTGACCAACCACGTCACGGGGCTCAAGAACGCGACCGATCAGCAGATCAAGAACGCGTTCACCAAGGGCATGCGCACCGACGGCAAGATCCTCGCGCCGCTGATGCCGTACTACATCTTCCACAACATGACCGATGCGGACGTCGACGCGGTCGTCGCGTACCTCCGCACCGTACCCGGCGTGGACCACACCGTTCAGGCCAACGAGGCACCGTGGTCGCTCATCAATGATGGCGTCCCCGCGGTCTGCAACATGCTCGGCACCGCCGGTGCGGTCCCGTGTGTGGCCGACTCGATCGATCCGGCCACGATCCCGATGCCCTCGCCGGGGTTCACCGAGATGGCGAGCGCGCTCCGCGGTCGCTACCTCTCGAGCATGGCCGGCCTGTGCATCGACTGCCACACCCCGGAGTTGCCGCATGCGGGGCCGATTCCGCCGTTCTTCCCGCGCCCGCTCGACATGACCAAGGCGTTCACGGGTGGTCGGATCTTCGCCAAGCAGGACCTCGGCCTCATCGATCCGCTGTTCCCGGCAATGATCACCACGCGGAACCTGACGCCGCACGCCACCGGCCTCCAGGGCTTCACGCTCAGCGACATCAAGTCCGCGATCGCCCTCGGCAAGGATCGCGATGGCAAGGCGGTCTGCGCTGCCACGCACGGCAGCTTGATCTCGCCATACGCGGCGCTCGATGACGCCGATCTCGAGGACATCGCGAACTACGTCGCGTCGCTGCCGCCGGTGGACCACGACACGTCCCCCAACTGCCAGGGGCCGGTCGTCCCCTAGTGCGTCGCGTGGTCGTCGTACTCGCGCTGGCCGCGTGCTCGGAGCCTCCGGGCGTCAGCGTGGACGCGCCGGCACCGGATGCGCCGCTCCCGACCGTGCTGCCCGCGCACCTGTCGGAGACCGGCCTGTACGCCGACCTCGCGGGCTACGTGGTCGCAGACGGGACGCGCGAGTTCATGCCCGCCAACGTCCTGTGGTCCGATGCGGCGGCGAAGCGGCGCTGGATCCAGCTCCCCGCGGGTGCGCCGATCGAGACGGCGGACATGGACCACTGGCTGTTCCCCGTGGGCACCAAGTGGTTCAAGGAGTTCTCCCGCGACGGGAAGCGTCTCGAGACCCGCTTGATCTGGCGCGTGGCCGACACCGGCGATCGCGAGCGGGATACCCTGCTCGGGTCGTACGTGTGGAATGACGCCGAGACCGAAGCCACGTTCGCGAAGGATGGCGCCGTGGATGTCCGCGGGACCGATCACGACGTGCCTTCTGCCGACACCTGCTGGCGCTGTCACATCGGCGAGCCGGGCAGGGCGCTCGGGTTCTCCGCGCTCCAGCTCGGTGACGTCTCCCAGCTGCCGCTCTCGCATCCCCCACAGGCAGGCACCTCGTTCGCCGCGCCCGATCCGGCGCAGGGCTATCTGCACGCGAACTGCGGTCACTGTCACAACCCGAACGGCGGCGCGTGGGTGAACTCGAGCCTCGTCCTGCGGCTCGACGTCGCCGAGACCACCGCCGCCACCACCAAGATCGTGCAGACCACCGTCGGCGTCGACCTCCAGCAGTGGCTCGGCCACGGCTACACCAAGCGGATCGTCGCGGGCGATCCTGCGAGCAGCGCCCTGTGGTTCCGCACCACGCAGCGAACGGTGAACGTACAGATGCCCCCGATCGCCACCGAGCACGTCGATCCTGCCGGCGTGGAGCTCCTGCGCACCTGGATCCTGTCGTTATGAGGCGCTTGCCCCCCGCGCTGCTCGTGCTCCTGATCGCCAGCCCGGCCGCGGCCGACGACCCACAAGTCCCGTCGGTGCCTGGCCCCAACACCGAGTCCACGGAGCCCACCGAGCGCCCTGCGGAGCCGCCCGCCGATCCGACGGCGCCCGATCTGAAGGCCAGCGTCGACGACCTGACCGCGCGGCTCCAGAAGGTCGAGGACGCGCTCGCGGAAGCCAAGGACAACAACACCTACCTCGAGGACAAGCTGCAGAGCCTGTTGCCGCTATCGGGCAAGGTCGGCGGCTATGTCGATCTCGGGTTCTTCTTCACAGACGGCAACGGCGCGGGGACCCGCAGCGATCTGATCGGGCAGTTCTTCCCCGAGTACGTCGGCAAGGTGCCCGAGTCGTGGATCTTCATGGGCGATCCGCTGTCGACCACGGTCAACTCGCGCGGCGACGTGGCCGACACCGGCGAGTCGCGCGCGATCGTGTTCGATCCGATCAACTCGCGCGGCAAGTCGACGTTCCTCGTCAATGCCGTGAACCTCGCGTTGTTCGCGGGCCTCGGGGACACCAGCTCCGCGCAGGTCAGTGTCGATTTCCTGCCGCGCGCACGCGACATCTCGGATGTGGGCGGGTTGTTCGCCGGTGACTACGTCGACGTCAAGCTGGCGTACGGGGAGTGGAAGCCCAAGCTCGAGAAGCTCGAGCTCTCGCTCCAGGCCGGCAAGTTCGATTCGGTGCTCGGCTACGAGTATCGCTCGCTCGAGTCACCGGACCGGCTCGGGGTCACCCCGTCCCTGATCTGCCGGTACACCTGCGGCCGACCGATCGGCCTCAAGGCGCGCGCGCGGATGTTCGATCACAGGCTGATCGCCAACGTCGCGGTGACCAACGGGAGCCACTTCAGCGAGGGCTTCCCGTTCTCCAACGAGACCGATACCAATCAGGTCAAGACCGTCGCCGGACGGCTCTCGACGGTGATCGAGGACAAGCTCGAGCTCGGGGTCTCCGGTGCGTTCGGCGCGCAGGACTTCCAGCCCGCGAACGACGTCTATCAGTGGCACTACGGTGCGGACCTCCACCTCGACTTCAAGGATCTCGAGCTGACCGCCGAGTTCGTGCAGGGCAAGGCCAAAGGCAAGACCTCCATGGCCGCGGTCGCGAACTGCGACGAGGCGCCGTGCCTCACGTACAAAGGAGCGTATGGCCAGGTCGGGTATCGCGCGACCAACGTGTTCGTGCCCTACGTGCGCGTCGACTGGCGAGACGCGTTGCACGAGAGCGGGGCGAGCTTCGTGTACATCGCCCAGCTGGTGCGGTTCACGGTGGGGATCCGGGCGGAGATCGGGACGCGTGTCATCCTCAAGGCCGAGGGGACGTTGAACCGCGAGCTCGGCCGGATCCCTCAGTTCCCCAACGACGTCGTCACCACCTCTCTGGTGCTCAAGCTATGACGAAGATCCCGCTGTACCTCGTTCTCGTCCTCCTCTCGATCACGACCACGGCGTCCAGCAAGGCGCAGACCGGTGACGTCCAGGGCACGATCACCATCAAGGCCGGTGGCTCGACGAAGAAGGACCGAAAAGGGGTCGTCGTCTACCTCGAGAACGTGCCGGGCACGCCGCCCAAGGCGAAGAACGCCACGATCAAGCAGCGCGAGAAGCAGTTCGATCCGCCGTTCACGATCGTCGTCAAGGGCACCACGGTCGACTTCCCGAACGAGGATAAGATCTTCCACAACGTGTTCTCGGTGTCGCGCCCGGCGCGGTTCGATCTCGGGCTCTACAAGAGCGGGACGATGAAGTCCGTCGAGATGAAGCGTCCCGGCGTGGTCGACGTGTACTGCAACATCCACCCCGACATGGTCGCGAAGGTGAAGGTCCTGGATAACGCCTTCTATACGATCACGGGCCCTGACGGCGCGTTCCACATCGAGGGGGTGCCCGCGGGCGAATACCCGATCGTCGCGTGGCTTCCGAGCGGCGGGGAGGCGACCGGGAAGGTCACGGTCAAGGTCGGCGAGGCGGCCACGCTCAGCCTCGAGGTCACGGAGACCTCCACCAAGACCACGCACACGAGAAAGGACGGCACGCCATACGGTCGCTACAAGTAGCGCTGGTGGTGGCCCTGGTCGGGCTCGTCGGGTGCGGCTCGGAGAAGGACACGCCCGCGACCAGGGATCCGGTGACGACTGCGGCGGCTCCGCGCGATGCGGGCACCGTAGCGATCGACGCAGCTGCGCCCGCGCGCAAGGTGTTCCTCCATGGCGCCGGCCGCTGCGGCGAGTGCCACGAGAAGATGTTCGACGAGTGGGAGACCTCCGCGCACGCCCGGGCGGCCACCTCGCCGCTGTTCAAGGCGGCGTCGGCGTCCGCCAACGAGACCACGTGCGCGCGGTGCCACACGCCGCTGGCCGCGGATGCGCCGAAGGACATGATCACGACCGAGGGCGTGACCTGCGATGTCTGCCACACCTTGCGCGATCAGAAGCCGGCGAAGGCCGGGGCCGGGTTCCGGCTCGCGATCGACGACATGGTGAAGTTCGGCCCGCGCTGCAACCTCGATGATCACTACTTCCATCGCATGGGCTGCTCGCCGGAGCACCAGCAGGCCGAGCTGTGCGGCAGCTGCCACTGGTGGGAGCCGCGCGGTGTCCCCGTGTTCACGGAGTACGCGGACTGGAAGGCCGGGCCCGCCGCGGCGGCGAATCAGCCGTGCCAGGACTGCCACATGCCGAAGGAGAAGGCGCCGCTCGCGGTGGGCGCGTCGGTGCGCACGGGCGTGCCGCATCACGGGATGCTCGGGCTCGCGGCGGATCTACGCGCGCGTGCCCTCGGCCTCGCGGTCAGCGTCAAGGATGAGGCGGGGACGCTCGCCGTGACGGTGGCGCTGACCAACGAAGGTGCGGGCCACTTCGTCCCCTCGGGGCTCCCCGAGCGGCGCGTCGTCGTGGTCGCGCGGATCGTGGATCCGGCGGGCGTCGAGCTGGCCGTCGTTCGCCGCGCGCTCGGGCGCGTGCTGGTGGATGCCAAGGGCGTGGAGGTCCCGTTCTGGCGCGCGTTCAAGGTCGGCAGCGATTCGCGGATCGCCCCGGGCGCCACCTGGTCCGAGACGTTCTCGTTCACGCCGCCCGGCCCGGGGACCGTGGAGATCGAGGTCCTGTACCGTGGCGCGTCCGAGACCCTGACCCGGGAGCTCGCACTCCCCGAGGTGGAATCGGAGCGGATGACGGGCGCGAAGGTCCCGTTCGGTGCACCCACCAGCGGCGGGCGTGCGAAGCTCCCGAAGACCGTGACGGTCAAGCCGCCGGTCGCGAAGAAGCGGCCGGCGAAGCCGGGCCCAGCGAAGCAGGGTAGTCGATGAAGCTACGTACGACGGTGTTCGTCTGGGTGTTGCTGCTCGTCGCCGCCGTACTCGGGGCGACGATCGGCACGATCGCGGTGGTGTTCGATCGCTCCACCCGCCAGCGGATCGCAGACGACTCCCTGCGCAGCCGTGACGTGGCGCGTGATCTCCACGCGGAGCGGCAGTCGTTGAATCGGCAGGAGTGCAGGGTGGTGGCCGAGGAGCCCCGCTTGAAGGCGGTGGTCGCGACCGAGGATGTCGCGCGCGAGACCATCCTCGATGCCGTGCGTACGTTGGCGCAGACGTTGAACGCGGGCGTGTTCGTGATCGTCGATGGCGAGGGGCGCCTGATCGCGGACAGCGCGCAGCCCGATGCCAGCGGCTTCGATCTCTCCGACCGGCCGGTGGTCAAGAAGGCGCTTGCGGACGGTGAGGACGCCGGCGTGTGGACCGCGGAGGGCATCGCGTATCAGGTCTCGGCGTGTCGCCTCGAGTTCGGCTCTCGCGTGGTCGGCGTGCTCGTGATCGGGCACGCGATCGATGACGCGTTTGCAGACACGGTGGCGCGCCACACCGGCGGTGCACTCATGCTGACACTCGATGGCAGGGCGTTGACGCTCAAGCCCGCCAGCGTCGAAGCCGACGAGATCGCGCCCGCGGTGACGGCGATCCGGGGCGGTGCGCATGAGGTCACCCTCGGCGGCGAGGCGTTCTTCGCCCAGCTGTTGCCGGTGCCGGACTACAGCGGCGAGCACCAGCTCGACTACGTGCTGCTTCGATCGATCGACGAGGCGCTCGCGCCGGCGCGCAAGGTGATCCGGATCCTCCTTCTGATCGTGGGCGCAGCCGCGCTCGCGACCTTGATCCTCGCCCTCGGCCTGGCGCGTCGCCTCTCTCGCCCGATCGATGCGCTGGTGACCCGCACCCACGCGATCGCGCAGGGCGATCTCGCCCCGCGGCCGGTGAGCGGGCCGACCGAGGTGCAGGCGCTCGGCGCCGCGATGGATCGGATGGCCACCGAGATCGATGAGTCGCGCAAGCAGCTCGCCGACAAGGAGCGCCTCGCCCGCGAGCTCGAGATCGCAGCACGGATCCAGACCTCGATCCTGCCGCGCAACGTGGTGGCCCCCGGTCTCGAGATCTCCGCGAAGATGATGACCGCCACCGAGGTCGGCGGTGACTACTACGATGTGCTCCCCGTCGAGGGCGGCTGCTGGATCGCGATGGGCGATGCCTCGGGCCACGGCCTCACCGCGGGGCTCGTGATGATGATGGTGCAGACCGGCGTGGCGACGCTGGTCGCCTCGAACCCGGACATGCGCCCGCGCGACGTCCTGACCTCGCTCAATCACGTGCTCTACGAGAACGTCCACGAGCGGCTCGAGGCCGAGCGGCACATGACGCTGTCGCTCCTGCGCTATCGCCGCGACGGCTCGATCGTGGTCGCCGGAGCCCACATGGACGCGGTGCTCTGGCGCAAGGCCACTGGCACCATCGAGCTGCTCGGCACGCCGGGGACGTTTCTCGCGATCACGCAGGACATCGAGCAGGTGAACCAGGAGGTGACGTGGGCCCTCGCGCCGGGTGACGTGCTGGTGCTCCTCACCGATGGTGTGACCGAGGCCGAGAACGCCGCAGGCAAGGCCTTCGATTACGACGGCGTCACCCGGGTCGTCGAGGCCCACGCTACGGAGCCGGTGCTGGCGCTACGGGACGCCCTGTTCCGGGCCCTGAACACCCATTCCCCGACCCTCGCGGATGACGCTACACTCATGGTTCTGCGTTACGTCGCTGCGGGGGAGCCGAACACGTAATGGCCGAGATCCACATCAACGTGGGAATCGTCGCGCTGGCGCGTGGCTTCATCACGCTCGAAGAGTTCGCAAAGGGGATGAACCGCCTCGCGACGGGCTCGTCGCAATCGATCCGCGATCTCTGGCTCGGCCCGAACCGGCTCGACGAGGCCCAGCTCGCGCAGGTCCTCGACGTGATCGGTCCGGCGACCGGGCGGGACACGATGCTGTTCAACGCGGAGCCGCCCAAGCCGTTCGATCCGAAGCAGGACTCGGGTCCGACACAGATCGGCAAGGCGGGCCCCGTCAAGTTGCTCCAGGTCCCCGTGGGGGCCGCCACCGCACCCACCACGCCGTCGATGATCCCACCGATCCCGGTGCAGAGCCCGCCGCCGATGCCGAGGGGCGGGCTCGTGGCGCTGCCGACCCCTGCCGCCGAACTGCTGGGCAGCCGGTACAAGAAGCTGTTCCCGCTCGGGTCCGGCGGCCTCGGCGAGGTCACCGCATGCGAGGACATGGTGCTGGGCCGCACGGTCGCCGTGAAGGCCGGCCACATGCGCGGCGACGTCGATTCGTACTCCTCGAAGGTCATCCTCGCGCGCGAGGCGAAGATCATCTCGCACCTCGAGCACCCCAACATCATCCCGATCTACGACGCGGGCACCGATGGCGAGCGCGGTCCGTACTACGTGATGCGGCAGGTGACCGACACCTCGCTCGAGGTCATCCTCCGCCGCAAGCGCAACGGAGAGGGCGATCCGAGGGACTACACGCTCGGACGTTTGCTCCGGTACTTCCTGCAGGTCTGCAATGCCGTGGACTACGCGCACCACCGTGGCGTGATCCACTGCGATATCAAGCCCGCGAATATCCTCCTCGGCGACTACGGCGAGGTGTTGCTCGTGGATTGGGGCCTCGCTCAGTCACGCGCACATCCCCTCGGCGTCCGCGGCGGCACGCTCGGGTACATGGCCCCCGAGCAGATGGATCCCACGATCGAGCGCTACGACGAGCGCACCGACGTGTTCGGGCTCGGCGCGATCCTGTACGAGATCCTCGCCGGGAAGTCTGCGTTCCCCGAGGTCAAGAGCTCGGACATCACCACGGTGGGTAAGGATCCGCTCGCGATGTACCAGCCACCCCCGCTGCCGTCGCGCGTGGTGCCGCTCGAGGTGCCGCCCGAGATCGAGGACATCTGCATGCGCGCGATCGCGATCGAGCGCGGCGACCGGCTCGCCAACGCGCGGCTGCTCGCGGATGCGATTGATGAGTTCATCGAAGGTTCGAAGCAGAAGGAGCGCAAGCGGATCGAGGCCGATGCGAGCGCGGATGCCGGCGAAGATCTCGCCGAGCGCTACCACGAGTTCGTGGAGTCTCGGCCCGAGAAGCTCAACGTCTATCGTTCCCTTCGCGCCGACATCGCCCCGTGGGCCGAGACCGACGAGAAGCAGGATCTGTGGGACGCCGAGGACATCGTCCGCGTCACCGATGCGCTCCAGGTGCGGACGTTCCAGTCCGCGGTCTCGGCGTACGAGCGCGCGCTCGATGCGGTGCCGAATCACACGCGTGCCCGCCGGGGCCTCGCGCGCATGTTCTGGTCCGAGCTCCAGCGCGCACGCCGGCGCGGTGATGGTCTCGACGAGATCGCATACGAGCAGCTCCTGCGCGAGGTGGACGATGGGGAGTTCGTGGAGCAGCTGCGGCGCGATGGCGTGCTCGAGGTGACGATCGGTGAGTTCCCGGGGCGGGTGACGCTCGCGAAGCTCGTCGATCGTGATCGACGGCTGGTCGAGGGCTCGGTCGAGACGATCGCCGAGCGCCCGGTGCACAAGCGCACGTTGTCCGCGGGGCAGTACATCCTCAACGCCACCGTCGGGGATCGCGGCCAGACCATCGCGTGGCCGATCAGCATCGACGCCGGGGATGCGTGCGCCATCACGATCACCGCGCCGGTCACGCCGCTCGGCGAGAACGAGGTGTTGATCCCCGGCGGTCGGGCACGCCTCGGTGGCGATCCGCTCAGCACGGAGACCGACGAGCCGCTGATCATCGACGTCCCCACGTTCGTGCTCCAGCGCCACCCGGTGACGTTCGAGCAGTGGTTCGAGTTCCTCGATGCGCTCCGCGCCAAGGATCCCGAACTGGTCGGGCCGCACCTGCCACGCACCACGCTCGGGATGCCCACCTGGCAGCGCGGTGGTTCGGGCAACTGGGTCCCCGATGCGTCGGTCCCGGCGATCCAGGTCCCGCTCAATCCACAGCGGTACCCCGTGTTCGGCATCAGCGCGGAGTCCGCCGAGGTGTACGCCGTGTGGCTCTCCGCGCGCGATGGCTTCACCTGGCGCCTGCCCACCGAGCTCGAGTGGGAGAAGGCGGGGCGCGGCACTGACGGGCGCGTGTATCCGTGGGGCGACTACTTCGACGCCACGTTCTGCAAGATGCGCGATAGCCGGCCGGGGCCGCCGCTCGCGGAGCCGATCGGCGCGTTCTTGTGGGACGTCTCGCCCTATGGCGTCTGCGACCTCGCGGGCGGCGTGGCCGATTGGTGCACCCCCGATCCTCGGCGCACCGCACCGCGCGAACCGCGCGAGGTGGTGTCGCGCGGCGGTGCCTGGTGCGATTGGCCGATCGATTGTCGGCTCGCCTCGCGCCGCCGCTACCTCGCGACCGAGCATTCTGCACGCGTTGGAGTTCGGCTGGCGCGTGACCCGTGATCAGCGTTTCTTGGCCCCGAGGAGAATCATGGAAGACCTGAAGTCTGGAGACCTGACGATCGAGGTGGCCGTGACACCGGACGCGGTGTTTCGCTGCACGTGGAAGGGCAAGAGCAACGAGCGCAACCCGCCCGAGACGCTCAAGCCGTGGTTCGAGAAGCTCCTGGCCTCCGTCGGAGAGAAGCAGGGCACGCTCGAGATGCACTTCGAGAAGATCGAGCACTTCAACTCGTCGACGATCACCGCGCTGATCCGGCTGATCCAGATCTGCCGCAAGACCAACATCAAGCTGGTGATGGTCTACGACCAGACGCTCAAGTGGCAGCGCCTGTCCTTTGATGCGCTGCGCGTGTTCGAGAAGAACGACGACCTGTTCCATCTGAGGTTCGCATGAGCATCGATAGCGATTTCGGGTTCTCGATCGACATGACCGTTCGCAACGAGTGGCGGAACGTCGATCTGCTCCGGACCTCGGTACAGAACTGCTTCACGGCGGTGTTCGCCGACGTCGATGGCTGTCATGCGATCGCGATGGTCACCGGCGAGCTGCTCGAGAACGCCCTCAAGTACGGGGATTGGGTCAGTGGCGATCGGGCGATGTTCCGGCTCCGCGTCCAGGGTCGGGCGAGCCAGGTCGTCGAGGTCAGTGTCCAGAACCCGCTCAAGGAAGGGGAGGCTCACGCGACCACGCTGCTGAAGGCGGTCGAGTGGATCAACTCCTTCCCGAAGCCGGAGGCGGCGTACCGCGCGCGCATGCTCCAGATCGCACAGAACGACGAGGAGACCTCGCCGAGCCGCCTCGGTCTGGTGCGGATCGCGTTCGAGGGCAACTGCCGGCTCGCTGCGACGGTCAAGGACGGGACCGTCACGGTGTCGGCCGCGCTCGATCTCACTCCGGCGGCGGGGGCGTGAACAGCTCGATCAGATCCGTGGCGGGAGCACCTCCCGCGATCAGGATCTGACCGTTGGGGAGCGTGAACGCGTGGGCTCCGGCGCGTGAAGCGATCGGTAGCTCGGTGAGCTTCTCGAGCGAGTCAGCATCGAACACCTCGGCGGTCGCCACCGGCTGGTCCGCAGCGTCGGTGCCGCCCGCGACCACGAGGTAGCGATCGGTCGCGGCGATCGACGGTGAGAACCGTGCGGTGCCGAGCAGATCGGTGCGGGTCTCCACCGCGCCCGTGGCCGGATCGATGACGAGGACATCGCGGACGGGGACCGTGGGCGTTCCGCCGCCGGCGACCACGAACCGACCGCTCGTCGGGAGCTCGGTGACTGCGGCGCGGACCCGTCCGAGGCCCGCCAGCATGTCGAACCGATCGGTGCGGAACCGGATGAGGCCGGTGTCGCCCACGAACACCGCGGTGAGGATCCCATCGTTTCCGGTGCCGACCGCGCCCGCGGGCGGGAGCGTCGCGATCTCGGTGCGCGCGGCGAGCTCGCCGCCGACCAGCTCCCCGGGCGGCGTGCCCGTCACGAGGTAGCGCTCGGTGCCGATCGGGAGCGCGAGCTCGCCGGATCGCGCGAACGCAGGCTGCTCGCCGTACGAGGTGTACGCGCCCGAGGGCTGCGCGGTGGTGTCGAACCGCAGCACGGTGGCCACCGGCGCACCGTCGGTTCCAACGCCGCCGATCACGTAGACCCCGCCCGAGCTGCCGCCCATCGCGAACTCCGCGCGCTTGACCGGCATCGGCAGCCCACCGCTCAGGCTGTGATCGTAGGCGTTGTAGACGGCGACTGCATCGCTCGGAGCCCCGAGCGCATCGCGGCCACCCGCGAACAGCACGCCATAGGGCAGGGTGACCCCGGCGACACCGCTGCGGATCGGACCGAGGGGCACGGGGGCCGCGGCGATCGACAGTGGCGCGGCGATGTAGATCACGATCCGCGCGTTGGTCGGCGAGACCGAGAACGGGGGGGACTCGCCGGTCGCGATCAGCGCTCCAGCCACGTCATAGCCCTCGACGATTAGCACGCCGACCTCTCCGCCGGCGGGCAGGGACAGCGAGAGATCGAACCCGCCGTCCGCGCTGCGCGTGACCTCCTCGTCCTGCGGAGGATCGGTGAGGCGCACGCGGAGCCGCGTCACCGGATCGAGGACCGTGGAGCCCGGCGCCGTCGTCAGCTCGAGCTTGATCGTCCCCGTGGTGCCGCTGCACGCGCTTGCGCAGACCACCGCCGCGATGACGCCGGGCCAGCGCAGGCGGGTCATGCGTTCACCCCTTCGATCAGCGCTTCGATCGCCGCAGCGGCGACGCCGGTGATCCGCACCGTCTTGCGCCGCGACGATGCACCCGCGACCACCTCGACCGCGCCCCGCGACACGCCGAGGAACTTCGCGAGCAGCTCGATCACGGCCGCGTTCGCCTCGCCACCCACCGGAGGCGAGGTGACGCTGACCTTGAGGCGACCGTCGTGGATCGGACCGATCTTGGCGCGCGAGGCGCGCGGCTGCACGAGGACGTCGAAGGTGACTCCGCCCGCATGCTCGGTGATCTTCCCGCTGGACGGATTCCGGGCCGAGCTCATTTTCCGCCGCGGCCGAGCTCTTTCGCGCGCTTGGTCGCGGTCTCGACCGCGTTGATCAGCGTGGTGCGAAGGCCGCCCTCCTCGAGCGTGTGGAGGCCCGCGATCGCGGTGCCACCGGGCGAGGTGACCATGTCCTTGAGACGGCCGACGTGCTCGTCGGTCTCGAGCAGCATCTTCGCCGAGCCCATCACCGTCTGTGCGGCGAGCTTCTGTGCGTTCCGGCGCGAGAGCCCGACCTTGACGCCGGCATCGGCGAGCGCCTCGAGGATCAGGAAGATGTACGCGGGGCCCGATCCCGAGAGACCGGTGACGGCATCGAGGTGGACCTCGTCGAGCACGACGGTGATCCCGACGGCATCGAAGATCGCCTTCGCGGCAGCGAGGTCATCCTGGCTCGCGTGTTTTCCCGCGGACACGGCGGTGGCGCCGGCACCGACCAAGGCAGGGGTGTTCGGCATCGCGCGGACCACGCGCACGCCCTCGGTGAGCGCGGTCTCGATCGCCTCGGTGTCGACGCCAGCGGCGATCGAGATCACGAGGGTGCCGGGCTTCACCTGGTCCGCGATCTCGCGCAGCACCTTGTCCATGATCTGCGGCTTCACCGAGAGCACGACGATGCCCGCACCACGTGCGACCTCGCGGTTGTCGAGGGTGACCTCGATGCCGTAGGCGGCCGCCAGCTCGTCGAGCCGTTCCCGACGTGGAGCGGAGGCCCGGACCCGGTTGGCCGCGACGTGCCCACCACGGACGAGGCCGCGGATCAGCGCCTCGGCCATGTTGCCGGCACCGATGAACCCGATCGTTTGCGAAGCGAGGATCGACACCCGCTCGGGTGTAGCACGTCCGCTCAGGCGTAGCGGAGCCAGGCCGCGATGTCTCCGAGGGCACAGACCTCGTCGATCGCGCCGGCATCGATGGCGGCCTTGGGCATGCCGTAGATCACGCTCGTCGCCTGGTCCTGCGCGAGGGTCTTGCCACCAGCGCGCTTGATCGCGAGGGCGCCGGCGGCGCCGTCCTTCCCCATCCCGGTCATCACCACCGCGAGCGCGCGCCGCTCGTAGACCCGTGCAGCCGACAGCATCGTGACGTCGGCCGCTGGACGGCAGCCGTTGACCATCGGTCCATCGGTGAGGACCACGTGGCCGCGCTCGTCGAACTCGAGGTGGCGATCGCCGGGGGCGATCAGCACGGTGCCCGGGAACGGACGGTCACCGTTCACCGCCTCGCGCACGCTGACCCGGCTCTCTGCATCGAGCCGCTCGGCGAGTGCCGCGGTGAACCCGGCCGGCATGTGCTGGACGATCACGAGGGCGATCTTGAGCTCGCCGGGGAGCGCTGGGACCAGCTCGGTCAGCGCAGCGGGCCCGCCGGTCGAGACGGCGATCACGCACATCCGCGGCGTGCTCGACGGCAGGGGCGTGCGCATGGTGGTGCTGATCGAGCCCGAGATCCGTACCGGCGCCGCCTTCATGGCGACCCGTGGCCTGGCGCCTGCTGCCGCCGTGACCTTCGTGATCAGGTCCTCGGCGATCTTCGAGAGATCGATCGAGACCTCACCCGCCGGCTTGGTGACGAAGTCCACGGCACCGGCGGCGAGCGCATCGAACGTCTCGCGCGCGCCTTGCTTGGTGTGCGCGGAGAACATCACCACGGGCGTGGGGTGCTGCTGCATCACGGCGCGCACGGTCTCGGCGCCGTTCATGCCCGGCATGTTGAAGTCCATCGTGACCACGTCGGGCTTGAGCTTCGCGATCTGTGCGAGAGCGTCGGTGCCGTCCTTGGCCTGGCCCACCACCTCGAACGGGCCGGTGCCGAGCGTCTTGGCGATCGCGGCTCGCATGAACAGCGAATCGTCGACGATCAGGACGCGGATCTTCTTCTGCGGCGCCATCGCGATCGTCATTCGGGTTCCTCGGCGAGAGCCTCGACGACATAGCCGGTCACCGGCGTGGCCACGCCCTTCAGCTGCAGGCCCGCGAGCTCGCGGACGGTGGCGCGGTCGCCGAGCACGGCCCGGGTCGACGCGGAGATCAGCACCTCACCCGGCGGGCACTTGGCCTCGTACCGATTCGCCTGGTTCACGGTATCTCCGATCACGGTGTAGTCGCGGCGCACCACGCGCGATCCGAGGTCGCCGCGGATCACGGGGCCGGTGTTGATCCCGATCCGCATCGTCAGGTTGATCGCGCGATCGCGGTTGAACAGCGGCATCGCCGCCTGCATCGCGAGCGCGGCCCGCGTGGCACGGACCGCGGGCGGCGGCTGGCCGCGGACCTCGTCGTAGATCGCCATGATCGCATCACCGATGAACTTGTCGATGTCGCCGTTGTGCTGCTTGACGATCGGGCACATCACGTCGAAGTAGTCGTTGAGTAGCGTGATCAGCTCGCTCGGCGTCATGTTCACCGACATCGGGGTGAACCCGACCAGGTCCGAGAACATCACCGCGACTGTCCGCTGATCGGCGCGGAACGCCAGGGTCTCGCCACGCAGCGCTCGATCCTCGGCCGCGGCGCGTGCGCCCTCGGAGATGAACAGCGAAGACGCCTCCTTGTAGGCCATCAGGCGGCGCTCGGCGAGCGTGCGCTCCACCAGCGCGAGGCACTTGTCCTGCGAGAATGGCTTCACGAGGTACGCGGAGGCGCCGGCCGCGCGCATCTGGGCCATGTCGCGCTTCGAATCTCGTGCGGTGAGCATGATCACCGGGATCTGGCGCAGCGCCGGGTCGCGGCGCAGCGCGTGGACCAGCTCGAAGCCGGTCATCACGGGCATCTCGTAGTCGCTGACCACCAGCGCCGGGCGGAGCTGCTGCGCCTTCTCGAGCGCGATCTTGCCGTTCTCCGCCGTGGTCACCACGAAGCCCTGGCGTGCGAGGCAATCGGCCACGTAGTGGCGCTGTGCCGGCGAATCATCGACCACGAGCACGCGCTCGCGCGAGGCCGGTAGCGAGCCCTGCACGAGGGCGCGGACCCGGGTCGAGAGCTCCTCGGGGATCACCGGCTTCACGAGGTAGTCGTCGGCGCCGGCATCGAACCCGCGCTCGAGATCTGTCG
>JAYVRN010000529.1:0-16600 GCA_043776275.1 Myxococcales bacterium
CGACACCGAGCTCGGCAACCAGCTGATGGACCTGATCGCGATGCGCGGCGGGATCCTCGACGACGAGCGCGCCCGCCGGATCGCCGCCGGGATCCCCGCCGCCGCCCTGGCCCACGCCCGCCGCTGTGCCTCGGCCGCACGGATCGCCGCGTTCCTCGCGCAGCATCCGGCGATCGAGCGCGTGTTCCACCCATCGCTCCCCGATCACCCGGACGCTGCGGTCATCGCGCGAGACTACGTGCGCCACGGGGCGATCGTGTCGTTCCGCGTGCGCGGCGCCGACGAGCTCGGGCATCGCCACCTCGCGGACGTGCTGGTGTCGTGCGGGGTGCCCCGGTATGCGCTGTCGTTCGATGGGCTGCCGACCAAGGTCAATCATCACAAGACGGTGTCGGAGTACTTCACGCCTGCGGATCAGGTCGCGCGCGCGGGGATCGATCGGTTGATCCGCCTCGGCGTCGGCATCGAGGATCCGGAGGACGTGATCGCCTGCCTCAACTGGACCCTGCACCACGCCGCGCGCGTGACCGCCGCAGATCTCGATGCCTGGCGAGCGCAGCGCGCCCTCGAGCTCGGGCTGCGCTGACAGGCCCCTCCCGCCAGGCGCTCAGCGCGGCTTGGTATCGCGCCGCGGGCTCCACACACCGTTGACCCGGACGAGGACGGTGCTCTCCTGGAGCCCCTCGTCCTGGCGGTGACGTACCGCGAGCTCGATCGAGCCCCAGCGCAGCGCCTGATAGCGCACGCCCCATCCCGCGACCCACTCGAGGTTCACGGCATCGGGTGCGAGCTTGGGAACCCACATTACATCGCCGAGCACCGAGGTCTTGGGATACGGCGAAGGCGTCCACTCGAACCCGCCGAACGGACGCACCGTCGGGCCCAGTGAGATCTGCCCGTAGCCGCCGTCCGTGATCGTGGCGCCGAGGTGGAGCCGCACGGGACCGAGCACGCGGCTGCCGACGAGGTAGGCGTCCGTGACGCGCGCCCCGCCGAACGTGTGTCCGCGTGCCGCGAACGTATTGCGGAGTCCGACGACCACCGCGGGCATCCCGGGGAACCAAGCGTCCTGCTTGGCGCCGAGCCGGAACGCGGCGCGCCCCAGCCACAGCGCATCACCCTTGAGGTCGCCGTCGCACGCGGTGCAGCCGCGGACGTCGGTATCCGTGCCGAGCTCGATGCTCGCGAGGCCCAGGCCGTAGGCCAGCGTGATGCTGCCATCGCCCCGGCGATCGATCCCCGCCGTCCCGACCATGCTCCCTTGCGCGGGGAGCCAGGCCGTCGGCGCGGTCAGCACGCGGCCGAGAGCGGGCTCCGCCGCTGCCTGGTGCGCCGGGATCAGCGCGAGCCCGACGAGCGCGACGATGAGGATGACGAGGCGGTTCACGGTGGGATGCGTGCGGAGGAGGCTGGGGATGCGTCTGGACGTGCGTGCGAGGACGACGACTACTACTTCAGGCTGTCGACGGCGCGGCGCAGCGCCCACGACGTGAACGTGACCTGGCCGAAGATCTGCGCGTCGAGCAGGTTCGCCGACGCGATGTCGGGCACGCGCACGCCGGACTCGAGGTTCATGAAGTCGGCCACCGCGTAGCGCACACCCCACGACAGGGTCGGCCGAAGCTTGATCTTGTCGGCGTCGTCGGTGCAGTGGTAGCAGAACTCCGGAGACCATCCGAGATCGACGAGGATCTGTGAGCGCGGCAGCGGCCGCACCTCGATGCCGCCGAACGCACGGAGCTGATTCCGCGTCGGCCCATCGTGGAACGTCAGCTCGCGACGCTCCTCGGATCCGAAGTCGAGCTGCCCCTCCACGGAGGCATCCCAGAACGCACCGCCGATGTGGATCGCCGCGTTCTTGCCGAGATGCTTGCTCATCACGAGCGTGAGCTCGGCGATCCGCGTCTTGAAGCCATCGTGGTTGCGCTCGAACGACTTGCGGAACCCGAGGGTCACACCCGGTTGCTCCTGGAACAGCCGATCCTCCGAGATGCCGAGCCGGAACGAGGCCGTCACGTACGGCTGGATCCGATCGACCTGCTTGTCGAGACCGTTGTCGCGCTCCCGCACCGCATCCGTGGTGGCGAGGCCGAACTCGGCGACGTCGCCGAGGCCGACGCGCGAGTCCGACGTAACGCCGCCGCCGGTGTCGATCGAGGTCCGCGAATAGAGCACCGCCGCGGGGAGCAGCCAGCCCGTCGGCGTGGTCAACACCTCGGGCATGTTGATCGGCCCGTGAGGCGTCACGGTGTGCTTCGGGGTCTCGACGGCGGGCTGGTTCGCGTACGGATCAGCCGGCTGATCCGGGGGCATCGTCAGCGGCGCATCGACGGGTGCGCCGTCGCTGCCGATCTGCGCGCCGCTTCCGGCGGCAGCACTACCCGAGCCGGCGCTGCCGGCTCCTGCAGGATCGGCCTGGGGTGGTTGTGCCCGGGCGATCGCGGCGGTGATGACCACCGTCGTGAGGATGAGACCACTGATTCGCTTCATGACTGACTCCTCGGCGCGCCCGCGCGCTAATCGCAGAACACCCCGGCGGCGCGGCAGGCAAGCGCGCCCCAGGGAACGAACACCTCGGCACCGAGCCGGATGTCCCATTGCACGACCGCGTCAGGCCCGGTGGCCGGCGCGGCGTTCGCAACTTCGAGCTGGTAGCCGATGCTCCCGTCGATGATGACCGAAGGGATGATCGCCCACCGCATGCCGAGTCGACCGAGCAGGCCGTACCCGATGGTCGGCGCGACGTCGCTGCCCGGCGTCCAGCGGAACTGCGGCGCGAGGGCGACCTCTCCGACGATCCGCGCCGAAGGGTTCATCCGGATGTCGTAGCCCGCGGCCGGCAGGTACAACGTCTTCTTCACGGCAGACGCTTCCTGCGCTCCGGTCAGCGTGATCTTCGCGCTCGAGATCCGCGTGCCGCCGTGCAGCGTCAACCAGTCGAACGCGCTGAACCGCCAGCGGCCCACGATGTAGAGGTCGGTGACCTGCTCGATCACGTCGGTACCGCTGAAGGTCTCGGTGCGCGGCACACCGAGCCGGAACGCGACGCCGAACACCGGGACGTTCGGGTACTCGGGGATCGGGATCTTGACCTGCACGCCGACGCCGGGCAGCGGCGCGTTGACGCCGGTCACGCTGATCGCGGCGCTGTGACGATATTCGAGCTGCGCGAGGTCACCGAAGCCGAGCGCGAGCACGCCCGCCGAGGTCAGGAGCCCGGTCTCCTGGAGCAGGCTGCCATCGCCGGAGATGCTCAGCATGAACGCGCCGATCACGTCGGCCGTGGGCATCGCGAACAGCCGCGAGGTCTGAAACGGGCCGCGCATGATCCGGGTCGTCGTGTGATCGGCCTTCCGCGCCGGCCCGGCACCCTGCTCGATCGGCTCCGCACTCGGGGCCGCCGGGTCGGGACTCGGGGCCGCCGGGTCGGGACTCGGGGCAGCGATCGGGGCGGCGGTCGGGGTGGCAATCGGGGTGGCGATCGGGGTCACGGCTGGGTCCGCTGCCGCCACGCGGGTCAGCGCGAGCGCCGCGAGCATCGAGACCAGTGGTCGGACCATCTGTCTCTGTTGTGCGTCCTCCCGCCGTGAACTGGCCAGGTGGGTGCCGTGAGATCCGCGTGATCACCGAACGCTGCCGCACTCAACCCGGCAAACCCCGGCGCAACCTGGCGAGACCGTGGGGAGTTTGATCGGCGTGAAGGGTCACGTGAGCTGGCAGATCCGGGTACGGTGGCCAGGTGGCCGAGCCGGCGCGCACCAGCAGACTCGCGTCGCAGACCAAGCGGCGGCTGTGGGGCGCGGCCTCCACCGACGAGGAGGCTCGTGCGGCGCTGCAGGCCCGGCTGAACGTCTACTCGAAGATCATGTTCTGGGCGTTCGTCGCCCTGATCGTGTTCCTGACGCTGACCTACCGGTTCGTCCTCGACAAGACGCCGGCTCAGTGGACCTACGTGTTCGCGGGCGCGACGGTGCTGCTCGCGGTGATGGCCGTGATCTGGCGGATCATCCTGGTGCGCCGCAAGCTCACGCTCGAGGGGATGTTCGGGATCGATCTCGCCTACGCGATCACGATCGGCCTCGCGCTCGGCGCTGCGGCCGCGGCGCAGTATGACTTCCCTCCCGCCGGCTACACGTCGATCATCTTCGCCGGCTACAACGTGTTCATGCGGGCTCTCGTGGTGCCGAGCAGCCCGCGGCGCACCGCGATCATGTCGAGCGTCACGATGCTCCCGGTCGTGCTCGCCGGCGTGGTCCTCGGCAGCACCGGCCACCAGGATCCCAACCTCCCACCGATCGCGACGATCGTCGGCGGCTTCATGCTCGCCGTGATCTCGATCGTGATCGCCTCCACCGGGTCCGGCATCATCTACGGCCTCCGCCAGGCCGTCACCGAGGCCGCGCAGCTCGGCGCGTACACGCTCGGCCGTCAGATCGGTCAGGGCGGCATGGGCCAGGTGTATCGCGCGCAGCACCGCCTGCTGGTGCGTCCCACCGCCGTGAAGATGCTGCGCCCCGAACTCGGCACCGAGAACCTCGATCGCTTCGAGCGCGAGGTCCAGGAGATGAGCCAGCTCACGCACCCGAACACGGTCGCGGTCTATGACTACGGGCGCAGCAATGAGGGCGTCTTCTATTACGCGATGGAGTACCTCGCCGGCATCGATCTCGATCAGCTCGTGCGGCGCTACCGGCCGCAGCCCGCGGGCCGCGTGATCCACATCCTCACGCAGGTCTGTGGCGCGCTGCAGGAAGCGCATGACCGCAAGCTGATCCATCGCGACATCAAGCCGGCGAACATCATCCTGTGCGAGCGCGGTGGCGTGCCCGACGTCGCGAAGGTCGTCGATTTCGGTCTGGTCAAGGACTTCACCCACAGCGACGGTCAATCGACCCAGGTGGTCCTCGGCACGCCCGCGTACATCGCTCCGGAGCAGCTCACGGATCCCGCGCTCGTGAGCCCGCGCTCGGATCTCTACGCGCTCGGCTGCGTGGGCTACTTCCTGCTCACCGGGCGCAAGGTGTTCGAAGGCAAGACCGACATCGACCTGTGCATGCAGCACATCACCAAGCCGCCCACGCCGCCGAGTCAGGTCACCAGCACACCGATCCCGCGTGGCCTCGAGCTCGCGATCCTGCGGTGTCTCGAGAAGGCCCCAAGTGCGCGGTTCGCCTCGGCGGCCGAGCTCGCCGCCGCGCTCGACGAGATCCCACGTGAAGCCGGATGGACCACGGCCGACGCGCGCAGGTGGTGGGACGAGTTCCGGGCCCAGCCCGAGGATCCGAAGATCACTGATCAACCGACGGTCACGATGAACGTCGACCTCGGCAAGCACCCAGCGTGAGGAACACGTGATCGGGCGTGCCACTGCGCGGGCGAGGCACTATCCCTGTCGGTGAAGGGACCTTCCATGACCGGACCCACTCGGAACGTCTGGTTGGTCGCCCGGTTCGCCGGAGCCGCCGGCGTCGCCACCGTGGCGATCCTGTTCCTGTCCTCGTGGGCGCTCGCGATCCTGGTCGGCGGCGTGACGATCGCCGCGGTCGCGATCGATGGCTGGCTGATGTCGCGGGGAAGGAACGATCAGATCGCGATCGATCCGGCGCCGACCCCGACCCCCGCGCACGCGACCAAGCTCACCGTCGATCTGTTCCGCCACCGGCGGTGACTGGACTCGAGAGGTAGTACCCGCGACCCGGCGCTACCGCGAGCAGGCTCTCCACGCCGAGCTCCCCGAGTTGCGCGCGCAGCCGCCGCACCACCTGCCGTACGTTCTCCTCGTTCGCATACTTCGACTGAAACGGAAGATCGCGGGCGAGCTGTTTGGTGGCCACGCAGCCGCGCACCGCAGAGGGCGAATCCGCCTCCTCGATCGCCTTGGCGCACAGCGAGCGCAGTAGCTGGAACTCCAGCGGTGGGAGGCCGCGATCGGTCCACGCCTCGGTGCCCGCGGCGCGACTGAGCAACGAGCCACCGGTGGTGGGATCGCTCGCACCGACGAGGCACAGCTCGACGCTGCCCTGCCCGGTCAGGAATCGCACGAGCCCGCCCGCGATGCTGCCGGTCGCCATCGACGGTGGCGAGGTCGGCTCGTGAACCACCTCGGCCAGAAACCACAGCGCGACGTCACCGATCTTGAGGATCGCGCGCGACGGCATCGGCACCCGGCCCTGCACCCGCGTGCCATCGACATAGGTGCCGTTGCGGCTGCCCAGATCTCGGACGTTCCAGCCGTTCTCGATCTGCTTGAGCTCGGCGTGCTCGCGGGACACCGAGGTCGCGAGGATCACGAGCTCGCCCTCCTGGTTGCGGCCGATACCGGTCTTGGCGGTGATCGCATGCGCCACCCCGAAGCCATCCACCACCCACGCGAGGGCCTCGGTGGCGTCGACCGTGGAGCGCAGGTGATCGGCGATCAAGCCGTCACATGGCGCGATCTCCTGCGCACAGGCGCGGCAAAGCGCACCCACTTCGAGCCCCGCACCGCAGCACAAGCACCCCATCACCTTGCATCGAACCACCAAGCCCGGGCGCCGGCAAGGGGCCCGATGGGTACTGTCAGTACAGTGAGCGGATCCCGAGCAAATACCGCAAGGCCCCCACCGGCTCGGTCTCGAGCCCGATCGTGGCCACCCAGTCGCCGGGGTCCGCGATGCTCCGCGTGTACGACGCCACGACCCGCACGCCGATCATGTAGCGCGTGGCGCCTCGAGGCGCGCGAAACAGGTTCCACGGCGCGAGGTAGCCATAGGCGACCTGCCCGGTCAGGTGGTCGCGGTTGCCGCCCGCACGGACCGCCAGCACGCCCTGCCCGTCGTAGAAGAACATGTCGATCTTCTTGGGGAGCGCCTGCAGCACGAGCTCACCGCCGGCGACCACATCATGGAGGCCCCGGACCTCGAGCCACGGCCCGATCCGCAGGTCGCCGTGGCGGCCGGCGCCGAAGGTCATCTCGCCGCCAAGCGCCACCTCGTAGGCTGCGTCCTGACCCTTGCGTTCGGGTGGTGGCATCGTGACCCGCGGGACCGCATCGACCTCGTGAGGCGCGAGGCCGATCGCGAGCCGGAACCAGGTCGACCACTCGACCGCAGGCCGCGTGTCCCGGGGCTCGGCCGGCGGAGGCGGAGGCGGCGGGCTCACGAGCAGGTTGTCCGCGGCGGCGGTCCCCGTGGTGGCGACCCCGAATGCAGGCCCGAACAGCAGAACGAACAGCAGGACGAACCAGCGCACGTGCCTGGAACGCGCCACGGTCCCGATCGATCCAAATCGTGGTCCTTCGCTCCCAAGCTGGTCTAAACGCCTGGTGTCCCTGACGGTTCGACACGACGGTTCGGCGAGTTGACAGCCTCGCCTTGCGCGACGTAGCCACGTAGGCGCATGAGGCGGATCCTGATCCTGTTCGCGCATCCGGTCCTGGAGCGGTCCCGGGTCAACCGCCGCCTGGTCGAAGCGGTGAAGGACCTCGAGGGCGTGACGATCCACGACCTCTACGAGGTGTATCCGACCCTCTCGATCGACGTCGCGCGCGAGCAAGCGCTGCTCCTCGGCCACGACGTGGTGGTGTTCCAGCACCCGTTCTACTGGTACTCGTGCCCCGCGATCCTGAAAGAGTGGCAGGACCTCGTGCTCGAGCATGGCTGGGCCTACGGCAAGGGCGGCACGCACCTGCGCGGCAAGACCACGCTGAACGCGATCACCACCGGGGGCCCCGAGGCCGCGTACCACAAGGACGGCTACAACCGGTTCACCGTTCGCGAGCTGCTCGCGCCGTGGGACCAGACCGCACACCTGTGCGGCATGCGGTTCCTCGCGCCGTTCGCCGTCCACGCCTCGCTCAAGGTGACGAGTGACGCCGACCTCGCCGACGCGCGGGCCGCGTACCGCCGGATGATCGAAGCGCTGCGCGACGATCGGATCGATCTCGATCGTGCGGCCGCCGCCCACAACCTCGCGCTCGAGCTCGACAGCGTGATCGCGCCCCGGGAGGTCGCATGAGCGACTCGATCCTGTTCCAGGCGTTCATCTACCTCGCCGCCGCCGTCGTGTTCGTGCCGATCGCGAAGCGCCTCGGTCTCGGCGCCGTGCTCGGCTACCTGATCGGCGGCGTGATCATCGGGCCGTACGTGCTCGGCTTCATCGGGACCGAGGGCCACCACGTCATGCACTTCGCCGAGTTCGGCGTGGTGATGATGCTGTTCCTCGTCGGGCTCGAGCTGCGCCCCTCGCTGCTGTGGCAGCTGCGCAAGCCGATCCTCGGGCTCGGCGGCCTGCAGGTCGCTCTCACCGCGGCGCTCGTCGGTGGCGCGGCGATCGCCTTCGGGGTGACGTGGAAGCCGGCCCTCGCGGTCGGGCTGACCTTCGCGTCGTCGTCTACAGCGATCGTGCTCGCCACGCTCGCCGAACGCGGCCTGCTCAAGACGTCGGGCGGGCAGTCCGCGTTCAGCGTGCTGCTCATGCAGGACATCGCCGTGATCCCCACGCTCGCCGTGTTCCCCATCCTCGGCGTGGCCGCGGTCACCGAGGTCACCGACGTCACCTCCGAGGCCGGTCGCCCGGCCTGGCTGTCGGGGCTGTTCGTGCTCGGTGCGGTCGTCGGGGTGGTCGCGATCGGGCGGTTCGTCGTACGCCCGCTGTTCCAGTTCCTTGCCGGCGCCAAGCTGCGCGAGTCCTTCACCGCCGCCGCGTTGATGATCGTGATCGGCATCGCGCTGCTGATGCAGCAGGTCGGGCTCTCGCCTGCGCTCGGTACGTTCCTCGCGGGCGTGGTGCTCGCGGACAGCGAGTATCGCCACGAGCTCGAGACCGACATCGAGCCGTTCAAGGGGCTGTTGCTCGGGCTGTTCTTCATCTCCGTCGGCGCGCAGATCGACTTCGCGTTGATCGGCAGCGCGCCGCTCTCGATCGCCGGGATCGTGCTCGGGACGATGACCCTGAAGCTCGTCGCCCTCTACGTGCTGGGACGGATGTTCAAGCTCGATCGGCCGGCGCGCTGGCTCCTCGCGTTCTCGCTCGCACAGATCGGCGAGTTCGCGTTCGTGCTGCTGTCGTTCGGCGTCCAGCAGCACGTGTTCTCCGACGGGTTCGCGAGCCCCCTGGTGGCCGCGGTGGCGATCTCGATGGTGCTCACCCCGCCGATGTTCATCCTGCTCGAGCGCTACGTCCTCCCACGGGTGACCGACAAGGGCACCGAGCGACCGCAGGACGAGGTCCACGACGACCACGACGCCCCCGTCATCATCGCGGGCTACGGCCGGTTCGGGCAGATGGTCGGCCGGATCCTGCGGGCGAACCGCATCCCGGTGACGATCCTCGACCTCGATCCGGACATGGTCGACATCCTCGGGCGCCTCGGCGTCAAGGTCTACTATGGCGATGCCTCGCGGACGGATCTGCTCCACGCCGCCGGCGTCTCCCACGCGCGCCTGTTCGTGCTGGCCGTCGACGACAAGGCCGAGGCCACGAAGATCGCCGAGAACGTCCGGCACCACTTCCCGAACGTCCCGATCATTGCCCGCGCACGCGATCGGCAACACTACTGGCAGCTCCGCGCCCTCGGCGTGAAGAAGGTGTTCCGCGAGACGTTCGCCGCGGCCTACGAGACCGGGATCGAGGCCCTGAAGCAACTCGGCTATCGCGCGCACACCGCCCATCGCCTCGCGCGCAAGTGGCGCGATCACGAGGAGCAGGCGCTCGAGGAGCTGGGCGAGCTGTGGGGCAAGGACCGGGACGGCTACTTCGAGAAGGTCCGAGCCGGGATGGAGGAGGCCGAGCGCCTCATGCGCGACGAGGACCCCACGGTCTACGACGAGCGCGACGCTGGCTGGGACAACGAATCCCTGCGCGCCGATCGCAAGGTCGACGAGCAGGCGCTGCCTCCCGTCGAGGCGTCTTAGAAGAACACGCTGAGGTGGAGATCGAACCGGTTGGCCACGCCCGGGCTGGTGCCCCGATACAGCGTCTTCCAGTACAGGTACTCCGCGCCGAGCTGCAGCGACGACTTCGGCTTGTAGCGGATCGCCGCGTACGCGGTGCCGTTGCCCGAGCGCTCGCCCGTCATCACGTCATCACCGCGCACGAAGTCACCCGAGCCCCCGAGCGCCACCACGTGGCGTCGCGTCGGCGCGAGCGCGACCTCGAGCCAGCCACCGATCGAATGGACCGCGCGCTTGCTCGTGGGGTTCGCGCCCTGCCCCACCCCGCCGCCGATGTCCGACGCGTTGGTCCCTCCGTAGAACTCGCCGCTCCACGTCACGACCGAGCTGGGTACCTGGAGGTGCGCGCCGATCGAGCGCGAAGGATAGCGCGTGCCGTCCGCGAGCTCCTCGCGCGCGAGGTGCCCCCACAGGCCGAGGAGGATCACCTGCCCGCGCCGCATCGGTTGCCGCAGCTCGATCAGGCCCTGGAGCATCGGCGTCCCTGAGGCCATCCCATCGACCTGACCGTCGCCATCGAGATCGCGTTGATCGAGCGATCCGGAGGCCGCAGCGGCGACCGCGATCCGGACGTTATCGATCGGGAGCGCCGACAGCCGGAGCTGGGGGCGGCGGTCGCCGGTGTTTCCGGCGAACAGCAGCTGGGTGTCGTTCTGGACCGTGGGATACAGCGGAGAGATCAGGTCCCAGGTCTGCCCGGCGAGGATCTCGAACTTGTGGCGCACGGTGATCGTCGCGTAGGCGTGGCGAAGCCGGATCACATTGGTGCCGGTCCCTCCGCCGAAGTCGATCTCCACCTTGCCCTCGCCCAGGTAGTGCCCGCGGTTGTCGAGCTGCCACTCATCGATCCCGAGGCCGATCTGCGACAGGCGCGGGGTCATTGTCAGCTCGCCATCGAGCCGCCCCGTGCTGGGCTCGTTCTCGACGAACAGCGGCGCGTGGATGTCGGACATCCGCGAGTCGTCGGCGAGGATGTCGAGCCGCGCGGACCCATAAATCGAGAGCGGCGGCGCCTCGTCCTCATCGGCGGCGGCCGTGATCGGCACCAGGGGAACGAGCAGCGCGAGGGCGAGACAAGGCTTCCGCATGGGGCCCAAACGCGCTGCCCCCGCGAACGATCCAAGGAAACCAGATCGTAGGTGTCCCGGGAGCGTACACATCACGTGCCTCCCCGTTCGTACGGGTCACAACAGGCTTCCGTGGGCCTGATGGGAGGGCGGAGGTCCACGAGGTCACCTCACGATCTGTCAGGGCGATAATTCCGGCCACCCCGGAGGATCCGTGAGGCGGTGCCGGCGCTTAGGTGCTTGCGTCGGCCCCGGAATTCCGGGAGCCTGATCCCGCGTGGCTGTACTCGTGCAAGGTGAAGTGCGCGACCGGCCGTGGGGACAAACCCTCGGGGCGCTCGGGTTGCGTGGCCTCACGGGCCAGCTGACGCTGCGCGCCGAGGACAAGGACTATGCGATCGCGTTCGATCTCGGCGGCGTGATCGGCGCGTGGTCGGCCAACGCCGCGGACTCGGCGCCCCGCGTCGCGCTGACCAACCACCTGCTGTCGTCATCGCAGGTCGCGGCGATCGCGCGACGGATCGCCGCGCAGCCCGAGCGCGATGAGGTGGACGTCGTCGCCGAGATGGCGCGGCTGACCCCGGAGCAGATCGAGATGCTCCGCGAGAAGCTGGTCGCACAACGCGCCGCCCGCACGTTCTCCGTCGATGTCGGCGAGTTCACCGTCGAGGACGAGATCACGATCCCGATCATCCCGGGCCCCGGGCTCGACATCCGCACAGTGGTCTACCTCGGTGCGCGGATGAACCTCTCCGAGCAGCGGCTGACCAACGGCATCCGACACTTCGGCACGTACTTCCAGCTCAAGACCGACGCCCTCGACCTGCTCGATCGGTTCGGGTTCACGGATGCGGAGCGCACCGTGCTCGTCGAGCTCCGAGCGGGCACCAGCCTGTACGAGCTCGAGGCCGCGCATCGCGACATCGATCCACGCATGGTGCAGGCGGTCGTCTATGCGCTGTTCGCATGCGGCGCGTGCGATGTGTCCGAGGCCCCGGCGATGCCGCGCGCGTCGACGGTGCCCGTCGTCGCACCTCCCAAGCGCGCACCGAGCTCGCCACCGCGCGCACCGAGCTCGCCGCCGGTCGAGGCACCTCCGCTGTATGCGCAGCCGGAGCCGGCGCCCTATGGCCCGTTCGTCTCACGGACGGCCACCCAGGACCCATACCCAGCACGGACGCCGACGCCCGGCCTCGCCGATCCACGTGCGCCCCGGATCGCGACGGAGAATCCGTTCCCGGTGCGGAGCCCCACGCCTCCGAAGTCCGGGCGCCCGGGCACCGAGAACCCGTTCCCGATGCGCACGCCGACCCCACCGATCTCCGGGGAGGTCGAGCAGGATGACTGGCGCCGCCCGATCTCCGGACCCGATCGCGCGGGCACCGAGAACCCGTTCCCGATGCGCACGCCGACCCCGCCGGCGCTCGGTCGAACGTCGACCGAGAACCCGTTCCCGATGCGCACGCCGACCCCGCCGGTGCAGTCGCGCACGCCCACGGACAACCCGTTCCCCGCGCGCATGCCCACGCCACCGGTGCAGTCGCGGACGATCAGCGGCGGTGCACGCCCGGTCAACGGCCCCGACGAGGCCGGCGTGCCGCGCAATCGCGGTGGCGGGACCACGCCACCACGGACCACCACGCCGCTCGCGATCGATCTGCTGCCCCCCGTGAATCCGTCGATCAACCGCACACCCCGGCCCGGAGGTGCGCCCGCGAGCGCACGCACCACAGGCGAGATCCCGGTAGTGCCCGCGGCCGCACCCGTGATCACCCGGGCCCCCAGCGATGGCGCTCCGCGCCAGACCCGCACCCCGACCGGGGCACCCGCGATCTCGCGGACCAGCACGGCGCGCAAGACCGCGGCGCTGGTCGCCGCGCGGATGATCCTGCTGGAGCAAGGTGCAGATCACTTCGCTCTGCTCGGGGTTCCGTTCGATGCGCCTATCGAGCTCGTGCGGGTGACGTACCTGAACCTCGTGCGGCAGCTCCACCCCGACAAGCTGTCGGAGCTTGACGTCGACGATCCGGCGGGCAACGCGACGCGCCTGTTTGCCGCGATGGGCAACGCGTTCTCGGTGCTCACCGATCCGCTCCGCCGCGAGGCCTATGTCGCGTCGATGTCCGAAGCCGAGCCCGGAGCCGAGCCCGAGGCCCCCCGGACCACGACGGCCGAGGAGCTCGGGCGCGCGCCGGCGATGGAGGCGTTCCGCAAGGGCGAGGCCGCGCTTCGCCGCGACGAGCCCCACGAGGCGATCGCTCACTTCCAGCGTGCCGTCGAGCTCGCGCCACAGGACGTGGACATGCACGCGATGCACGCGTGGGCGCAGTTCTGTGCGTCGACCGAAAAGGACAAGACCGCGGTCGAGACGCGGCGCTACCTCGAGCGCGCGATCAACAAGTCGCCCAAGCCGGTGGCCGCGCGGTTCCTGCTCGGCCGCGTCGAGCGCATGCTCGGCCGCGACCGCGAGGCCCTCCGTCACTTCCAGATCGTGCTCGAGGCCCAGGCCTCGCATGCCGAAGCGCGGAGCGAGGTCCGCGCGATCGAGGCCCGGCTCTCGGGCAACGCGAAGAAGCGCTGACAACCCTCGGATCCGCCCGTGACCTCTCGCACGGCACGAGATCCGTTCGGTGACGGTTTTGACTTTACCCGGTGGTGGCGCGGTGTACGTTCCGTGAACTCATGCGCAATCTCGTTAGCCTCGCTCTCATCCTCGGCCTCGCCGCTTGCGGCGGCACCGATCCTTCCGCCAGCGGCGTGTTCCCCGCGGCCGGCTTTCTCGGGCGCCACGTGCGCGTCGAGATCTCGGGCGATGCCACCGAATGGGGTGCGAGTTCGAAGGTGAACTTCGGCGAGGGCATCACGGTGGACTCGGTCACCGTCGCCAGCCCCACGGCCCTGTTCGCGGACATCACGATCGCCCCCACGGCTCCGCTCGGCCTGCGCGACGTCGTGGTCACCGGGGGTGACAACGTCACGCTGAAGCAGGCGTTCGAGATCGCCTCGCCGATCACCGTGACCGTCCATGGCACCGCCGCCCAGGGCGCGATCGCCGTCGTCGACGTCGTGAACCACGACTTCGATACGCCGTTCGACACCTCCAGCACCGGCGACGGCTTCTTCAGCCCGCTGGTCTACACCGGCATCGCGGCCACCGCAGGCACCGGGACCCGCCTCCAGATCGCCAGCGTCTCGCCGTACGGGATGCAGCTGGATCTGCTGATCGACATCGACGCGGCGAGCGGCCCGCTCAACATCGAGAGCGGCCCCACTGGCGCAGCCACGCAGTTCCCGCTCGGCGCGGATATCGCGATCGCCGCGCGCACCGCGACGCCGCTCACCGCGGGCACCCCGGCCACGGCGACGGCGACCAAGGGTTACGAGTCCTTCCTCTACGAGTTCACGCCGGCGATGTTCCCGGCGCTCGCGCGGTTCCAGGCCTCGACCTCGGGCATGGGGTCGCCGAGCATCGCGATCCTCCCGGCGAGCGGTCACTTCGCGGATCTCCTCGGCACGGGCGCCGATCAGCGCCAGGTCGCGAAGGCCTCCGGGAAGTTCTACGCGGTGCTATTCGACCTCAGCGGCGAGTCCGGCGGTTACTCGATCAAGGCCGGCAGCGCGCTCCTGACGATGGCCGCCGACACCGAGCCCGGAAACAGCACGTCGGCCGGCGCGATCGCCTGCACCCTGCCCTGCCTCGTCGAGGGTGCGCAGCTCGCCACCAAGACCGACGAGGACTGGTTCAAGTTCAGCTCCGGCGCCAACGATGCTGGCAAGAAGGTGCGGATCCGCACGCTGCCCGGCGACGACTTCACCGACACCCGCGTCGACCTCCAGATCGCGACCAACAACGCGACGGTCGGCGGCCCGAGCAGCGACAGCGGCTATCACGAGAACTTCCTCTCGGCGGCGATCGCGGCGACCACCGGCTACCAGGTGCGGATCTATGCCTCGCCGGAGTGGGCGGATGACACGCAGACGCACTACGACGCCCTGATCTATCTCGAGTAGTCGGCCGCGTCGACATGGCCGCCGAGGTCGATCCCAACGTCGAGCTCCTCCCCGATGTGCCGATAGCCGGCCCCGAGGAGGATCTGTTCTCGCGCTCGGCGATCGCCACCCGGCTCGGCGAGCTCGCGATCGCCGCACCTGTCACCGCCCCGCGGCTGGTCGCCCTCACGGGCGATGGCGGCGCCGGCAAGTCCTCCGTGTTGAGGGTGCTGACCGCTCGGCTCGGCACCCAAGCGGGGCTCGCCCTGCTCGCGTTCGATGCCACGAGCATGCCCACGGCCGCCGCGGTCACGACCACCCTCGCCGCGGAGCTCGGACGCCTGTTCGAGGCTCTCGGTGTGGTCGAGGCCTCCGACAGGATCCGCAACACGCTCACCAGCTACGGCGGCATCGTCTCGGGGATCGCGAAGCTCGCGGGCGTCAAGGTCGACGTCGCCGGGGCGCTCGAGCGCTCGGCCGACTCCCTGCGTGCAGAGATCGCGCAGAACCTCGAGCAGCTCGGGAAGCGGCTCGTGATCGTGATCGATCATCTCGATCGCCTGCCGGCGGCGGAGCTCGGCGGCGTGCTCACGGCGCTGCGGATGTATGCCGCGATTCCCTATGCGTCGATCGTGATCGCGATCGATCGGCGCACCACGGCGCTGCGTGATGCCACCGCCATGGGGGCCGACCCCACGGCGTTCGAGCGGCTGGTCCAGGTCGAGCTCGCGCTCCCCGCGCCGGATCGCATGCTGCTCGCGCGCGTGCTCGGCGGTGGCCTCGACCGGATCGCGACCCGCACGGGACGCGATCTCGATGCGGCGCTGCCGCTGTTCGATCCCGACGGCGGCCTCGCCCTCGCGTTGATCGAGACGCCCCGGGACGCCAAGCGCGCCGCGAATGCACTGGCCGCGGCGCTGCCTCTCGCCGCGGCGGACGCCGACCTCCAGGCGCTGACTCTCGAGATCGTGCTGCGCACGCTGGTGCCGGAGATCGATGCGGCACGGCTCGCCGCGCGTGACCGGATCACCGACAAGCAGGCGCTCTACGCAGAGCTCGCCGATGGCGTGACCGTGGTGCGGCGTGCCCACGCCGCACGGGCGGCGCTGCGCTGGCTCGTGATCCCCTGATAGCTGGGCGTCGTCGAGCCCAAAGGTTTCGAGACGGCCCCAGAAGCCGTTCAGCCGCGTGGCGCGATGTGCAGTGCGTGATGCGTGGCGCCGATGCACTTGTCCATGATCACCGTCAGCCCGGCGGCGCTGGCCTTCGCCGCGGCCACGTCATTGGTGACGCCGAGCTGGAGCCACAGGACCTGCGCGCCGGAGCGCGATCGCCTCGTCCGCGATCGCGGGCGTGTCCTCCGACCGACCATCGCGATCGTCTTCGCCCGGGTCAGGATGTCCCGGAGCTGCTCGTCGCTGGGGTTGGTGTGACTCATCGGAGCGCTTCCTCGAGCTCGTCCATGGCCTCCCCGCAGTACACGGCGAGCCGCTGGAGGTGAGGGACCGTGTCGCGGCACCCCGTGAACCCGAAGCCCACGCTGCCCGCGTAGCTGTTGCAGGTGATGTTCACCGCCTGCCCGTGGACCGGGATCGACATCGGATAGGCTGC
>JAYVRN010000530.1:0-4547 GCA_043776275.1 Myxococcales bacterium
GCCTCGTAGAACAGGTCGCTGTGGATCAGGGCCTGCTGGCAGGTGGTCGCGGGGAGGGAAGCATTGCTGACGCACAGCTCGTCGAGCGCGACGCACGCGCCTCGCTCGGCTGCATCGCAACCGCGCCGCAGGTGATCGGCGGCGGTCTCGATCGAGCGCTTCACGCCGTTCCCGAGGGCGAACCGCTGCGCTGCACGCTCGCACGCACCGGCCTGCCCGCTGAAGCACTGGTCGTGGTCCGCGTACGCCGCGCGGCGCTGACAGCTCGGCAGCGTGGGATTGCTCTTGCACTCGCGGCACACGCGATCCGGTCGCGTGAGCGAGCACGCGCGATCGGCGAACCCGCGCGCCTTGATGTCATCGTGCGGCAGGGTGGGAGCCGCCGCGGGTGCGGGGGCTGCTGGACTCGCGGGGCCCGCCGGAGTGGCTGGAGTTCCCGGAGCTGGCGGGGGCGCAGGGCGCGCCGAACCCGAGCCCGCAGCAGCAGCAGGTGCAGGGGGCACAGCGGCCGCCGGCAGTGGCGCGGGGGCGGTCTTGGGCGGAGGCGGCGCGGGAACGATCCGCGGGGTGTCGATCGTGGCGCCGAGCGCCGTGGCCGCGAGCCGGCAGCCGTCGGGCTCGCCGAGATCGCAGCGGCGCGCCGCGAGCGCGAGGCCCGCGTTGAGATCGACGGGGATGTTGAGGCGCTTCGCCCGCTCCGGCATCAGCAACGCCTCGGCCATGCTCGCACACAGCGGATGGCCATCACCCTCGCACAGCGCGATCAACGCCTTCGCGGCGGCGGTCAGCTTCTCGGGTTCGCGGCGGAACTTGAACACCGCCTCCATCTGGATCGAGGCACAGGCCGTCTTGTCGTTCTCCTTGCATCGCCTCTCGATCACCGCGCGCACGGCCACACGCTCGGCGCCATCGAGCCGTGTCTCGGACCGGGTACACGCGATGACGTCATCGTCTGTGGTGCAGGCCGCGGCCATGCCCGCGTTGGCCACGTTGCGCAGCCGCGCGGCCTCGCCCTTGAACGAGGCGATGCTCTCGAGGCCCCAGGAGGTCTCGTTCAGGACCTCGCAGGCGGCGAGCTGGCGCCCCGTGGTGCAGCCGCGCTCGGCGAGCGCGATCCTGCCGAGGATGTCCGCCTTCGCGGGCGGCAACTTGCGATCGCGCATCATGATCGCCTTGGCCCCCGCGGCGCACCCGCTCGGATCGCTCTCGGTGCAGCGCTCGCGCCCGAGCACGATCCCGCGCTCGAGCACGGTCGTCGCGTTCGCCGGCGAGCGCTCCACGTCGAACAGCCACCCGCGATCGAGGAGATCGGACATCGCGACGCAACCAGCCGCCACGCCGGCGCGTGCGGGGCGAAGCTCCTCGTCGAGCCCGCAGGCCACGCGATAGGCGCGGAGGGCGCGCGCTCCATCGGGCTCCGCCCGTCTCCCGGCGATCACCAGGTCCCCGAGGCGAACACACGACTCGAGCGACCCCGCGCCGTCCTTGCACGCGGCATCGCAGGTCGCGATCTCCGTGCAGGTCACCGGGCCGCTCGGGCGTGCTGCCGTCGGTGTCGCTGGTGTCGTCGTCGGTGGCTTCGGTGGCGTGATCGGTGGCGTGGCGGTCGGTGGCGTGACCGTCGGTGGGGTTGGCGCCGGCGGGGTGGTCGGTGGCGTGACCGTCGGTGGCGTGACCGTCGGTGGGGTTGGCGCCGGCGGGGTGGGCGTCTCTGCCAGAGCGGTGCCGGCGATCACGAACCCGACGAGCGCAACGCGAGCGAGATGTCGAGCCATCCGCGTATCTAACCGCCCCTGGCGGCCAATGGGTGACCGCGTCCCCGGTTTCTCCGGTCGGCGCTACATCGGGAATCGCGTCGCTCCAGTACCGTGTGCGGATGCCCACAACGCAGTTCGGCGGTCCGATCGGACCGTTCCTCGATTCGGTGCAGCAGCGAGGCGTGCCGGTCACGGTTCAGGGCACGTGCGACTACACCCCGAGCACAGCGGTGGTGGATCCGGCCGCTCTCGACAATGACGTCCGCCAGCGGCTGATGTACGCGGTGAACACCGTGATCGGTCAGAAGATGGCCACGGGGCAGCTCACGTTCAGGAACCTCGGCGAGGGCACACTCGGGAGCGCGGATGGGGAGATCGTGGCCGCGACGGGGCTCGCACAGATCGGGATCCACGTCGGCAACCTGGCGATGCGGTTCGCGATCGACGGTGGGCCTCCGCAGCACGAGGTCCGCGCTCGCCTTCACGTCGGCGGCATGAACATCAAGGTCAGTAGCTCGGGCGGCGTGGACACGGCTCACCTCGGCAAGCAGCTGGTCGCGAAGGCCAAGAGCGCGCTGCTCTGGTATGTGCTCACGGGGCTGCTCGTGCTGGCGATCGTCGGCGGTGTGATCTTCTATCTCAAGCGCACGGTGAAGAAGGCGCTGGAGCAGCCCAGCGCCGCTGCCGCCGCGGCGCAGAAGTGGGATGGTAAGTCGCCGCTGACCTGCGGCGGCAACGACGTGATCACCATCGATGGCATCACGGCCACGCTCGACAAGACCGCGGTCACCGCCGCCGGAAACTGCAAGCTCACGCTGGTCAACGTCGCGATCACCGCGCCGACCGGCATCGACGCGACCGGCAACGCGAACGTCACCGTGCAGGGTGGCAGCATCACCTCCACCGCGCTCGCGGTCCACGCCGTGGGAGGAGCCCAGGTCCATCTCACGGGGACCAAAATGAGCGGAAAGACTCAGAAGCTGGGCAGCGCGGTGATCACGGGGCCCTGACCTCCGGGGATCCGTGCTGCACTGCACGGCATGATCACCATCGCGATCACGAACGTGCAGGATGTCGTCGAGAAGCAGAAGGGCTGGTTCGTGGCCAACGTGGTCGGGGCGTTCGTGGATCTCGAGGCGCGCGTCGAGGACATCGTCATCGAGAAGTTACGCGAGGCGCTACGCGCCGAGGGCGTGGAGGCGGTGATCGAGCGGCGGAGCGCGCTCACGCCGTCACCGTGAAGCCTCCGCGCAGTGGTACGGTCGCGGTGTGGAGCTGACCGTTCGATCGCGCGATGGCGTGAACATTCATGCTGAGGTCTCGGGCCGCGGTGCGACCGCGCTGGTGTTCGTCCACGGCTGGCTCGGTTCGGGCCGCTGGTGGGATGCGCAACGAGGAGCGTTCGCGGACACCCACACGATCGTGCAGATCGATCTCGCGGGCCATGGTGCGTCGGGGCGCGAGCGCACTTACGGCTCGGTCGAGGCCTATGCCGAGGACATCAAGGCCGTGGTCGAGCAGGTCGAGTGCCCGCGGATCATCCTCGTGGGGCACTCGATGTCGGGCTCGAACGTGGTGGAGGCGAGCCTGTACCTCGACCGCGCGGCGGCGATCGTCCTCGTCGATACGCTGAAGAACGTCGAGCAGGTCCCGAGCCCTGCGGAGACCGAGGCGATGCTCGCGCTGTATCGGCGGGACTTCCGCGCCACGATCGAGAACGTCGTGTCGAAGTTTCTGTTCGCGCCACAGACGCCGGCGGACCTCGTCGCTCGGTTGACCCGCGAGTTCCTCGCCGTGCCGGGCGAGATCGCCGCAAGCCTGCTCGAGCCGTTCTACCGCTACGACGTCCGCGAGCCCGCCCGGCAGGTGCGGGTTCCCGTGCGCGCGATCAACTCGGATCTCCATCCCACCGACATCGCCGCCAATCAACGCTGGTTCTCCAGCTATGCGATGCGGCTGATGCCGGGCGTGGGCCACTACCCGATGCTCGAGCAGCCCGCGACCTTCAACGACCACCTGCGCAGCGTGCTCGACGAGCTGGCGGGCTGAATCGTTCACACGATTGCCGCGGCCCGCGCGCTCCACAATCCGCCGGTTTCGGCCACAATGAGGGTCTCGTGAACGACGCTCTCGTGAACGACGCGTCGCCCACTCCGGCCAAGGGGAGCAGCGTGACGCTGCGTGGTGTGCGGAAGGTCTTCCCCAGCGGTGTGGTCGCCGTGGAAGAGCTGGATCTCGAGGTCACAGCCGGGGAGTTCCTGGCGATCCTCGGGCCTTCCGGCTGCGGGAAATCCACGCTCCTCCGGATCATCGCCGGGCTCGAGCGCCCCACGGGTGGGCTCGCGACGATCCATCGTTCCAACACGAGCACCAACGCGGGCCGGTTCGACATCGCGTACGTGTTTCAGGATGCGCACCTCCTGCCGTGGCGCACCGTGCTGAGCAACGCGGCGCTGCCGCTGGAGCTCCAGGGGGTGGATCGGGCTCGGCGCCGCGAGGCCGCGACCGAGGCGCTCGTGAAGGTCGGGCTCGGCGATGCCCTCGAGCGCTACCCGGCGCAGCTCTCCGGCGGAATGCGGATGCGGGTCTCCCTCGCCCGCGCGATGGTGACCGAGCCAACGCTGCTGCTGCTCGATGAGCCGTTCGCCGCGCTCGACGAGATCACGCGGCAGCGGCTGGACGAGCAGCTCCGCGAGCTGTGGCAATCGCGCGGGATGACGGTGATCTTCGTGACGCACTCGACGAGCGAGGCGGTGTTCCTCGCGGATCGCACGATCGTCATGAGCAAGC
>JAYVRN010000531.1:0-16548 GCA_043776275.1 Myxococcales bacterium
CCTCGAGAAGCGCGAAGCCGGCCAGCAGGCCGAGCCAACCACTGCGGGGCTGGGGCGGCGAGCTGATCTCGACCAGGCAGCGCGAGTACTCGGGCGCGAGGCGCCAACCGTCGGCCCGCATCCGCTGCCAGCGACGGGCTCGCTCGACGTCGGCCTCGACATGCGCATCGAAGGTCGCGAGGAGGCGATCGTTGGCGAGGAGATAGGCGAGCGTCCCATCGTCGGTCCACGCATGGAGTGCGTACTCGCGCTCGAGCCCGATCTCGAACTGGTCGCGGCGCACTATCCGAGACACTCCACGACGTAGAAGCAGAACGAGCGCAGCATGACCTTGGCGATCGAGTCCTCGAGCACGGGCGAGACCTCGCGCCAGGCAGTCTCGATCAGCACCTCCGCCTGATCGCGACAGGCGGTGAACGCACCACATCGCTGGAGCGTGTCGACGATCGACGGGACCAGCGCGGGCTCCTGCCCACACCGCACGATCCGCTCCCAGAGGTCGCGGCGTTCGTGCTGCTCGAGCACGCGCATCGCCTCGAGCACCGGCATCGTCACCTTGGCGGCGAGCAGATCTTCGCAGTGCTTGGGATCTCCGACGAACCCCTTGAGGTTCTGCACGTCGTCCATGATCTGGAACGCGATCCCGAGCGCCTCGAACAGCTCGCCGATCGCGTGTACGGCAAGCGCGCTACCGCCGGCGACGATCGCGCCGATGCGCGCGAAGATCGCGGCCGGGGCCCCGGTCTTGAACACGTAGACGTTGTGCATCTGCCGCGAGAGCAGCGCGACCTCACCCGTCGCCACGATCTCCTCCGTCATGCTGGGCGTGAAGCCCTGGAGGTCGAGCGCTTGACCGAGATGGGCGAGCCGCATGAACTCGAAGTACCGCTCGTAGATCTGCAGCTTGGCCTCGCTGCCCAGCCCGAGGCGCGCGAACCACGACTGCCAGGCGAAGTAGCAGAACGTCCCCGCGTTGATCGCGAGCGGGACGCCGTGGGCGACGTGGCACGCCGGACCGCCGCGCCGCGTGGGCGAGCTGTCCTCGACATCGTCGACGATCAGCGAACCGACGTGGATCACCTCGGTGAGCGAGAGCAGCGCCTCGATCGAATCCCGACGGAGCTTGTCCCCGCGCAGCGCGTGGTAGCACATCACCGCGGCGTACGAGCGCCACGACTTTCCCATGCGATCCACGATCTCGCGGATCGGCTGGATCAGGACGCGCTGGAACTCCGCAGGATCAAAGTCGCGCACGTAGCGACCGAGGTCACCACCCAGGATCGAGACCACGCTCTCGGTGGTGAGTGGAAGTGGAAGCTCCTTCTCGATCGCGCGCCGAGTCTCGCGGGGGATCTTGGCGAAGAACTCGGGCAGCGTCGCGGCCGCATCGCGCGCTGTCTGCTCGAGGTACGCCGGTCCGCCGACACGCCGGCCACCCACGGTTCCGGTGGCGTCACAGCGCCCGCGCCAGACCGGCTCGCCCGCCGTCATCGTCACGAGCTCTTGCTCGTCGAAGGTCGCGCGCAGCTCGAGCTCGAGCTGTGCGCCGGGGATCTGGAGGCGCCACGCGACGGTGAAGTCGTGAAACGTGTAGTGGCTATTCCACGTCCCGAGCGCCGTGAGCGCGGCGTCGTGCGGTTCACCACCGACGATCGCCCGCACGCCTGCCTCGTCGCGCCAGACGTGGACGTCGGTGGCATCGTCGAGCTGGACGATCACGCGCTCCTGGACGGAGCCATCTGGCGAGGCGGCGGCTTCGAAGTACGTCCCGGTGCCGCGCGCTGGGTGGGGCACACCCTCGATCACGATCGTCCCCTCGACGTCACACCGCGGGATCCACGCTCCCACCGATGGGCGCCGTGGCGCGAGCACGAGCGCGCAGCTGATCCGCTCGTCGGGAAACGCGACGCGGAGCTCGATGCCATCGGCCGTGCGCACGATCTCCGTCGGATCGCCGATCGTGTCGGGGTACGGGAGCCGGCCGGCGGCGAGCACCGCCTGGAGTGCGCGGCACACCAGCGGATGGCGGGAGCCCGGCGCACGGTCGAGCCGCGCACGCAGCACCGCGGGGGCGCTCGGATCCCCGACCACGACCGTCGCGCATCGCCGCCGCTCGACGTCCGCCAGCGACGACCACGAGAGGTGCGCAGTCCCGGACCGACGCAACGACGCGACCGACAGCGAGAAGGCACGACCATCGGCCAGCGTGACGTGGACCTGTGCCTCCGCGCGCACGATCGGATCCTCGCCACTGGGCTCGGTCATCGGGTTCGTCGTACCATGCCTGCCGATCACCCATGCAGAGAGAGACCCCCACGGTTTCCGTTGTCACTGCTCATGGCCGACAACCTCTCGCGAGCCAGGGTGACGAGCGCTTGATCGACGTGCTGAACCGGCACGGCGTGCCCTGGTCGGCGGTCTCGATCTATCGCGTGCCGAAGTCCGGCGGCGCGCCACAGCTGTGCCCGGCGCTCGACGCCAAGTTGAGCGAGCTCGAAGACACGTCCGAGCTGCTCCTCTACTTCAACCGCAACGTCAATCCGTTCCTGTTCTCGCTGGCCGGCTGGAAGACCGTCGACAGCGCTCACCCGACGGAGCCCGACGCGACCGAGTACATCTACCAGCGCCTCGACAATGCGCGCGGCACCGCCGACGTCTACCTGAAGAAGCTGAGCCCGCCCGAGTGCCTCACGGCGATCGCCGCGCGCGTCGCCGAGACGGTGCACGAGGCGCTCCCGGCCGGCAGCCACCTCGTGGTCGGCGTCAGCGGCGGCGGCGACAGCAACTCACTCCTCTACGGCTTGTCGCAGCTCCGCGATCACGGCCTGACGATCCACCCGGTGATCATCAAGGGTCTCGCCGAGTGGGATCATGGTGTGCCGCGCGCGCAGGAGCTCTGCACGTCGTACGGACTTCCCCTCCGCATCATGGAGGAGGACGAGGTCAAAGGGCTCCTCGGCATTCCCGCGGACTCCACCTCGCTCATCGATCGCTTCGAGCGCGAATTCCCCGGCGACGACTTCGAGTTCCTCGGCACCCTGCTGATCCGCCTGGCACTGGCGCGAGCCGCGCGCGATGTCGGCACGCGCTACATCTGCACCGGCCTCAACCTCGAGGACGTGTTGTGCGAGAACCTGTTCCGCATCTCCACGGGGTTGCCGCCCGCGCCCGTCCCGGTGCGAGAGATCGGCGACGTGACGCTGGTGCTCCCGCTCTGGCAGTGTCCCAAGCGGATCATCGACGGCTGCTTCCCGAAGTACTCGCTGGCCAACTACGAAGCGCGCTATCCGTGCTTCTCGTTGGGACGCAACCTCTACTACAGCATCGTGTACGCGATGCAGTCCCAGTTCCCGGGCTTCCCCGAGCAGCTCGCGCGCGGCATGTCGGAGCTCGCCGCTCGCACGCCCGCGATGTACACGTTCGACGAGCAGCTCGGGTTTCACGTCGAGCGCTTCGTGCCACTGCCCCTCCGCGCCCAGTTCCTCCGGATGCTGGGGCGCGACGCGACGAGCTGATGGTCGCTTCGATCGCATCGTTCCGTCGGCACGTCCGGACGATTCTCGAACAGCAGGCGCCGCGGCGCCACGTCATCGTGCTCGGCGTCGACGGCATCCCGTACTCGCTGGCGTGTCGCGCGTGGCGCCGGGCCCGCATGACCCGAGCGCGCTCGGTGTTTCCGACCACGTCGGCGACCGCGTGGACCACGAGCCTCAGCGGCGAGAGCGTCGACGCGCACGGGATTCCCGGTGTCGTGTTCGCGCTCGACGATGGAGGAGGTCCGCTGATCGACGTCTACAGCTACCGTGGACCGCTCGGCGATCCACCCCCGGAAGATCTGTTCAGCGATGCGACCGCGTGTGGCTACACGCCCGTGGCGATCCTCGGCGATCTCGAGGATACGAACTGCACGTGGCGCGATCAGCTCGTGCATCGCGCGCACGCGATCACGGGTCACACGTTCTATTCACGTGGCGAGCTCGATCCGGCGACCCTGGGCGACCGCCTCGTCGCCGCCGTCGTGCACGCGCTCGCATCGCACGACGGTCCGTGCCTCGTATGGTGCTTCATCGACACCGACCGCCACATCCATCACCACGGCTACGATCGCGCGCTGCTCGAGTTTCTCGAGCGCATCGACGCGATCGCCGTCGAGTGGTCGCGCGAGGCGGTGGTCATCGCGCACTCGGATCATGGCCTCGTGCCGACCCGCCACGATCCGATCGTCGCGGAGGCGATCGAACGCGCGCTGGTGCTGGGTGGGGAGTCGTGCCGGATGGGTGGCGCAGGTCGGACGCGCTGGATCTACGTCGAGCCGAGCGCCGAGCAGAGCGTCCGTGACGAGCTCGCCCGGTCCTTGCCCGCCTCGGTCCGGATCCATCATGCGGACGAGCTGTTCGCGCCGGGTTCGCTCGCCCGCCGCCGGGTCGGATCGATCGTGCTGATCGCGGAGGGCGAAGGCTTTCTCGCAGCGGACGGATACCGGTTCGAGCACGGCTCGCTGACCGAGGGCGAGCTCGATGTCGGCTTCGCGGAGTGGCGAACGTGACGAGCGTGACGAGCGCGATGGTCGCGCGCACCTTGCGCGCCGTGCGCATCGACGAGGTGATGGCGTACCTCGTGGCGCTCACGGAGCACGATCGCTACCAGGCGTCTCTCGGCATCGAGCGGGCCGCGGAGCTGATCGCGAGTGCCGCCGAGGCGATCGGCCTCTCCAGCGTGACCGTCGAGCGGTTCACCGCGGACGGCGCGAAGCGCTGGTGGACGTTCGATGCGCCTCGCGCGTGGACCCCGCTCACCGCGCGCCTCGAGATCCGCGCCGCCGGCCGCTGCGTGGTCGCGGTGGATCATGCGTTGCAGCCGTTCACCATCGCGACCTACTCGGCCCCAACGCCGGCGGGCGGATCGATCGCACGGGTCTCGAGCCTGCACGGCGACCTGGCCGGTGCGGTCGCGGTGATCGGTCCTTCCGAGTTCGCGCGACCAGAGCTGCTCGCGACCCTGGCCGCGCGCGGCGCGATCGGCTTTGTCACCGATGCTCCGTGCCGCGGCGAGCATCCCGGGCGCATCGAGCTCGACGCGAGGACGTCGCTGTTCGGCTTCAGCATCACCGCCACGCAGCGCGAGGCGATCGAGGCGACCCCCGACGCGGTTGCGCACGTCGTCGTCGACATCGATCGCTCGGCGTGCATGCCCGTCGTCACCGGGGTCTTGCCGGGCCGCGGCACCGGCGAGGTGTGGCTCACCTCGCATCTGTGCCACCCGCGGCCCGGAGCGAACGACAACGCGTCGGGCGCGGCGGCGCTGCTCGGCGTGGCGGCGGCGTTGATCGATCAGCGGCGCGACCTCGACCGATCGATCCGCTTCGTGTGGGGCCCCGAGTTCCTCGGCGTGGCGGCGCTGCTCCACGAGCGCTTCGATCGCCTGGGTCGAGACGGCCGACCGATCGCAGTGATCAACCTCGACATGGTCGGCGAGGATCCCGTGCAGTGCGGCGTGCCGCTGGTGGTCGAGCGCGCACCCGATTGGTGTCCGTCGATCATCACGCCGCTCGCCGAGCACATCGTCGAGGAGGTGTTCGCCCAGACCAGCTCGCACCCGGGCACCTGGCGGCCCGGGCCGTTCTACGGCTTCTCGGATCACGCCTTGTTCGCGAACTTCACCGACCCGAGCTCGCGGAGCCCGGCGGTCCAGCTCTGGCACCCCGGTGATCCGTTCAACCACTCCGCCGCCGACACGCTGGACAAGGTCTCCCCGATCGAGCTCCAGCGCGCCATCGTTGCCGGTGCCGTCCTCGCCGAGACCCTGGCGGCTGGGCCGAACGACTGCGGGCTGCTGCTGCTGCCGATCGTGCAGTGCTGGAGCGATCGCGAGGAGCGGGCGGCGGCCGCGGTCGCCCAGCGCCACGAGATCGATCACGGTGCGTGGTCGCGCCGCCTGGTCGACCACGTTCGCGAACAAGGCACCGTGCTGCGTGCGCTGGTCGACGACGGCCCCGCGGCGTGTCAACGCCACCGCCCCACCCGGGGGGCGTTCGTGGGTCGCTGGACGGGCCCGTTCAACTATCGCGGCTTGCTCTCCCAGCTCACCGCTGACGATCGCGACGACGTGGTCGCGCTGTTCCTCGCCGACAAGCGCAACTATGCGGTCCTCACGCATCTCGCGATGCTCGCCGACGGATGCGGCAGCCGAGACGAGGCGATCGATGCGTCGTCGCTGGCGTTGCGGTTTCCGATCGACGCGATCGCCGCCGGTCGGTTGTGGTCGGCGTTGCTCGCGTCGGGATGGATCGAGGAGACCGCCTGATGCCCGACGAGCTCCGCCCCGCGTTCCGCACGTATCACGAGATCGATCCCGCTGCGCCGGAGGGCGACACGCTGAACCTCGCGTGGACCCGCGACGAGCGCGCGTGTCTGGCGGTCGACCTGACGGCGGTCCTTGCGAGCGAGCTGCGCGACGAGATCGATCGCGAGCCGCACGCTCTCGATCGCTACCTCGTCCGCGATCCCTATGGCGAGGAGACGATCGGGCCTGCGGTCGCGGCCGCGTTCGAGCGCCCCGCGTGGCAAGGCCGCATCACCTGTGGGGCGGGCGTGGTCTCGCTGCTGCACGGCCTGGCGCGGCTCGCGTCGAGCGAGGCGGTTCGCATCGTCGGTGACGTCTATCCAGACTTCCCGTACTGGGTCGCGCAAGGCGGCGGTCGCGGAGGCGGCGGCGAGAGTGCGAGCGTGTGGTTCCTCGAGCGCCCGAGCCTGTCTGGTGATGCGTTCACCGATCTCGCCGAGGTGAACGCGCTCTGCGACGATGCCGCCCGTTGCGGCGCCGTCGTCATCATCGACGAGTCGAACGCGAACTACTGCCCACTCACGTGGAGCGCGGTCGGCCTCGCACTGGATCGTGAGAACCTCGCCGTGCTGCGCGGGTTCTCGAAAGCCTACGGTCTCGGTGCGTTGCGGCTGGGGTTCTGTGCCGCATCGCCCGCGCTCACCGAGCGTCTCCGCGCGGTGTTGCCTCCCCTGCTCGCATCCTCCCTCTCGTTGCGACTCGGCGTCCGCGTCCTCTCGTCGGGCGACATCACGGCGCCGCTCCGTACGCGCGTGGGCGCACACAAGCGCGAGGTGATCGAGCTCCTCGAGCGCGCCGGTGTCGACGCCCTCATGCCGGCGAGCGAGCACCTGCCGTACGTCCTGTCGCGGGCCAGCCGCGAGCACCTGAGCGCTCGCCTCGAGTCCCGCGGCGTGATCGGCAAGCACCATCCGCTGTGGTCCGCACGCACGGCCTCGGCCGACCACATCTACCGGCTGAGCGTCCCGCTGAGCGATGCGCGCCTCGCGCGCTTGCGACAACTTTTGGGCTGATGGGCGGCACGGTCGGTGCTACCGTCTTGGCATGGCCGAGCAGAACCCCGCCGTCGTGCAGAACCAGAACTTCAACTTGAAGAACGTCGCGGTCGAGCTGATCCCGGATCACTCCGCGCAGCGTGCGAGCCTCTCGATCGAAGCGCTCGAAGCGATGCGCGTGAGCCGCCCCGCGGTCCCCGCGTCCAAGAACGGGCTCGAAGTGATCTGCGGCGCGAGCTGCGAGATCGGCGCGCACTGACCCGCCTGTGATCGGTTCCGCGCGATGACGCGGCGCGCAGTTGCGAGGCACGTCGTTCGCACTCCCCGGGCGTGATGCAGCACGTCGTGACGTCTCCGGACAAAGCTCCCTCGCTCTACCTGCTGGAGCGCCGTTGTGCACAGTGCGGTGAGAACCTCGCTATGCACCCGCGGCCGGTAGCGCCACCGGCTCCACGCACCCCGGTGGAATTGTGCAATGACTGCAGCGTGCATGATCTACCGCACACCGACTGAGTGACGGCTCAGGTCACCCTCGAGAGGCCGATCGTTGAGCCCCGTTGGTTGGGGCCCGTTCGTTGAGCCCCGTTTGTTGGGCCTCGCGGCGCCGGATGGGTGTAGCTTCCGAAGCGATGCGGGACGTCCTTTCTTGCTGCGTGCTGATCGCCGCCTGCGGTGGCCAGACCGCCCTGCCGGTGGAATCCCAGTGCAATCCGCTGGGCGCGAACGCCTGCATGACCCCGTGGCCAAGCTCCGCGTTCGAGATCGATGATCCAGGGTCGGCCACCGGCCGCCGGCTCGCGATCCCGGACCGCACGTTGCCGATCAACATCGACGACCTGCCCACCGAGCCCGCGGGCTGGAACATCGCCGATGGGTTCTCGCCTGCCGCACCGATGGTGATGTCGTTCCCCGGTGGCGTGTCGCCCGTGGGCCTGCCGCCGAACGACAACTACGATCGCAGCCTCGCCGCAGATAGCCCCACGGTGATCCTCGACATGACCACGGGCGAGCGCGTCGCCCACTTCGCCGAGATCGACGAGCAGGCCGATGGGATGCCCGATTCCCAGGCCCTGTTCCTCCGGCCGGCCGCCCGCTTGATCGGCGGCCACCGCTACGCCGTCGGGATCACCCGCGCGGTGCACGCGGCCGATGGCGAGGAGCTCCCCGTGCCGCCCGGCTTCGCGGCGCTGCGCGATGGCAAGCACACCGATCACGAGCTGCTCGAGGCGATGCGGCCGCGATTCGGCGACGTGCTCGATGCGCTCGACGAGGCGGGCTATCCCTCCGAGGACCTGGTGGTCGCGTGGGACTTCACGGTGGCCTCCGATGCGTTCCTCCACGCGGATCTGCTCGCCGCACGTGATCGCACGATCGCCGCGCTCGATGCCCACCCGATCACGTTCTCGATCACGTACGACATGCCGGTCGATAGCGGCACGGAGATCAAGCGCAAGATCGAGGGCACGTTCGATGCGCCGCTGTTCCTCTCGAACAACGGCAGCAACAACAGCGGCACGCACGTCGTCCGCGACGCCGATGGTCTGCCCGCGCTCCAGGGCTTTTACCGGGCGCCGTTCACCGCGATCATCCCAGCCTGCGCGTACACCGCCACCGCGCCGGTCGGCATGGTGATCTACGGCCACGGCCTGCTGGGAGACTCGGACGAGGCCTCGAATGGCGTGCAGCGGACCACGGCCGCGGAGCTGTGCCTGGTGTTCGTGGGCACGGACATGCGCGGCATGTCGACGATGGATCTCCCCGCCGTGGCGCGCGCGCTCAACGAGATCACCAAGGCCGACGAGGTCATGGAGGTGCTCGAGCAGGGCATCGTCAACCACGTCGCGCTCGTGCGGGCGATGCGCACCACGTTCGCGAGCCAGCTGTTCATCGACAGCGCCCAGGCCGGGAAGCCGCTCGTGGATCCGACGAAGGTCTACTACTACGGGCTCTCGCAGGGCGCGATCTTCGGCACCACGGTGATGGCATACGAGCCCACGGTGACCCGCGCCGTGCTCGGCGTGGGCGGCGCGAACTATTCGATGCTGCTCGAGCGCTCGCTCGATTGGCCGCGCTACCGCACGATCCTCGCGGGCGCGTATCCCGATCCGCTCGACGTCACGCTCGCGATCGGCCTCATGCAGATGCGCTGGGACAAGACCGAGGGCACCGGCGTCGCCGACACCGTGCTCGCTGGCACCGCGACCCGCACGCCACCGAAGCAGCTCTTGATGCAGATCGCGATCGGCGACGAGCAGGTCCCGAACCTCGGAAGCTACTGGCAGGCGCGCTCGATGAACATTCCGGTGCTCGGGCCCACGCCGTTCACGCCCTGGGGCGTCACCGTGAAGCCAAGCCCGCTGGCCTCGGGCTCGGCCCTCGTGATCATGGATGGCGGCGCCCCCTCCCCGCCCGCGACCAACGTGCCGGCCTCGGATACCGGGATGCACGATCTCACCCGCAAGCAGCCCGCGACGCGGCGCCAGATCGGCGAGTTCTACTCGACCGGCGCGATCGTGAACGAGTGCACCGGCGCTGGCGGCTGTACGTGCCAGACCGGCACCTGCAACTGAGCGCGGGAGAACTCCACAGCGTGCGTGGAGTTTCACCACGTCCACCCACGTGATTCCAAGCAGTTGAGGCGGTACGCGCCTTGCTGCATGATGGTTCCATGCGGAACAGCCTGGTCGTTTTCACGTTCGGCGTCGGCCTCCTGACTGCGGCGTGCGGTACGGACACGGCGGTCGGCGACGATGGGGACCAGCCGGTGCCGCGCGCGACCTGGTTCCAGGATGTGGCGCCGATCCTCTCGAAGCACTGCATGTCGTGTCACCAGGCGGGCGGCATCGCGCCGTTCTCGCTGACGGCGTACGAGGACGCGGTCGAGACCTCGCAGATGATCACGAAGAAGGTCGACGCCGGCGAGATGCCGCCGTTCGATGCGCGCGAGGAGGCAGATTGCACGCCGCGGTTCGGCTGGCAGGATGATCCGCGCCTGACCGCGGCCGAGAAGGAGACGTTGCACGTGTGGATCGAGGACGGCCATGCCCTCGGCACCGAGACCGCGATCCCGAAGCCGCCGACCACCGCGCTCGATGGCGTGAGCAAGACGATGACGCCGACCCAGGGCTTCACGACCACGGGGACCAAGGATCAGTTCATCTGCTACGTGCTCGATCCTGGCAACACGCAGCTGGCGTGGCTCACCGGGCTGCAGGTTCGCCCCGGCAACGATCTCGTCGTCCACCACGCGGTGATCACCGAGGTCACCAAGCAGGCCGAGATCGATGCCGTCGTCGCGGCGCGCGGGATCGGTCAGCCTTGGGACTGCGGAGCGAGCGCCACGCCCGGTGACTTCGTGGTCAACGTGTGGACCCCTGGCAACCAGCCGATGCGCACCCCGACCGAGCTCGCGGTGCCCGTGCTCGCGGGCGCGAAGTTCGTGATGCAGATCCACTACCACCCCGCCGGGCAGAACAACGACATCGACTTCACGTCGGTCGATCTGAAGTTCTCGAGCGTGTGGCCGCGCAAGATGTACTTCGTCGCCGCGTTCGGTAACGAGTTCGCCGCGCCGAACCTCGCACCCTCGCCCGACGAGGCGCCCGGTGCTCCGGTGGCGTTCATGATCCCGAAGAACAGCGCAGACCACCCGGAGAACATGAGCCGTACGATCGACAACCTTGGCGGCCTGACCGGCGTGAAGGTGTTCTCGGTCAACCCGCACATGCACCTCGTCGGCACGCACATCTCCGGCAAGATCATCCGACCCACCGCGCGCGGCACCAACCCGGCCAACGAGTGCCTCGGCAACGGCGGCTGGAACTTCGATTGGCAGCGCACGTACATCTACGACGCGCCGATCGATTCGCTACCCAGCATCGAGGTCGGCGACAAGCTCGAGATCAGCTGCCGGTGGAACAACACGCTCGCCAATCCCTTCGTGCAGCGCATGCTCCATGACTCGAACCTCCCGCCGCAGCCGATCGACATCACGCTCGGCGAGCAGACCACCAACGAGATGTGCCTCGAGATCTTCGGTCTCGCGGTCGATGCCCCGCCGCAGCCGGCGATGATCAGCGCGCCGTTCACGCTCCCGAGCCTCGATGCCCAGATGCTCCGCCCGAGCGCCGTGGCCGCGAAGGTCCGTAGTTCCAGCAACTGAGCTCGCCGGCGGGCCCTCCTGAACGGCGGTTCTTCAAGCACCTGTTCGACGAATCAGCGTAGGGTGCGGAGCATGAGCCTCCGAGGAAGCCTGGGTGTCGTGGAGCTGGTCGGTGTCGCCGTGATCGGGCTGGGCCTCACGGGCTGCCCGGACGATGCGGTGAACAAGCTCCCGGATGCGCCGCCGCCCGCCGATGCGGCGATCGACGCGCCGGTGTGCGCGGCACCGACCGGCACGGGCACCATGCACCAGAGCATCAACTCACCCGAGACCTGGACGGCCGCGGCCAGCCCGCACGTGATCCCGTTCGACATCAACATCGCCGCGACGTTGACGATCGAGCCGTGCGCCGTGGTCCGGATCGCGGTGGCCAAGACGGTCACCGTGCAGGCCAACGGTGCGTTCATCGCGGCCGGTGCGCCCGGGCTGCCGGTCACCATCGATTCGGTGGTCAGCGGCATGCCGTGGTCCTCGATCCGCGCGCTCGGCGGCGCGATCTCGTTGACCCACACGATCGTTCGAGGCGGCGGAGACCGGCTCAACACGCTCGTCGCGTATGCGGGGGCCATCCACCTGCAGACCGGGACGCTGCACGTCGACGACGTGGAGATCGCGGACTCGAAGAGCCAGGGCGTCTACATCAACGGCCCGGTGGGCTTCGATGCGTCGTCGCAGAACCTGCGCGTACACGGCTCCGCAGGGTTCCCGGTCCATGTCTACCCGCGCGTCATCGGCTCGATCCCCACGGGGGTCTACACGGGCAATGCGATCGATGCGATCGGGATCGCGGGTGCAGGTGGATCGGTGAGCTCCGATCAGACGATGCACGATCGCGGCGTGCCGTATCACGTAGGCAGCGGGATGGACGGCGGGCGGCTCGACGTGGACTCCCAGGTCGCTGGCACCGTGGCCGTGCTGACGATCGAGCCCGGCGTGCACGTGCAGTTTCCGCCGGGTGGAGTGCTCAACGTCAGCGTCGCGGGGGGACCGGCCCCAGCCCAGGGCGCGCTGATCGCGATCGGGACCGCGGCGAACAAGATCGTGTTCACCTCCGATCAGGGCGCAGCCTCGGCGGCAGGTGACTGGTTGGGCCTGGGGTTCGGTGGCACGGTCGATGCGCGGTCCGTCATGCAGCACACCGTCGTCGAGTTCGCCGGGAGCGCGCAGATCAGCGGGAGCAACTCGTGTCCGTATCCGGGGCGCGTCGGATCGAACTATGCGGCGATCCGGATCACTGGCCCGGCCGCGACGCAGTTCATCACCGACACCGAGATCCCGCAGAGCGCACGCGACGGCATCGATCGCGGGTGGCGCTCCGACATCCAGCCGGACTTTCTGCCCACCAACACGATCACCGTGACCGGCTGCAAGCAGACGACACCGGCGATGGCGAACAACGGTTGCCCCGCGACGCCGCCGTGCCCGTGAGCTCAACGCGCGAGCACGCGGAGCACCTGCACCATCGTCCATAGCTCCTTCGCCGCCGCCGAGAGCCTCGGGGTCTGGGCGCCGGTGTGCCCGTAGAGGCCGGTGATGTGCGTGCGGACGTCGGCGTGCACCAGCTGCGCGGCGAGCGCGTGGGACTGCTCGAACGGGATCACGTCATCGTCGGTGCCATGGACGAGCTCGACGCGGCCCCGGAGGTTCGCGAGGTACGGCGTGGGATCGAGCGCGCGCGCGTCGAACCGCGTGAGCGCAGATCTCGCCAGCTCGGCGGCGCCCGGCGTCACGCCCACGCCGATCTCGAACAGCGCGCGGACGTGGGCCGGGACCTCCACACCGGCGGCGACCTCCGTGAACCGCGCGCGCGCCTTCATCTCGGGGCGGCCCCAGGTGCGCTCGACATACGTACGCCACGCGGCGCGGACGGCCGCGGGATCGCTGCACGGCGGCTCGAGGTGCGCGAGCAGGTTCATGAGCACGACCGGCTGATTCAGCGGATCGCGCACCGCCGCGCGCCCCGAGGCGACGTCGCCGGTGAGACAGAACCGCAAGGTCTCGTGGAAGTCCGCGTAGCCGCCGAAGATCACGAGGCCGTCGAGCGCGGCACCGTGGCGCGCCGCGAGGGCGAACGCGAGGAGCGAACCGAACGAGATCGAGAACACGCAGGGCCGCTGCGCCGACCAGCGCGGGAGGGCGAGGAACGCGCGCTCGAAGTCTGCGATCGCCTGCGCATCCGGCGTCAGCGCGAGGTACGAGGGGATGAACGGCGCCACCACCAGGTGGCCGCCCGCGGCGAGGATCCGGCAGAACCTGTCGAGCCGCGGATCATCGGCGCCGGCATAGTGGAGGCCCGGCGCGATCAGGTACGTCGCGCGGGGAGCGCCGCGGGGGCGGTACAGCCGGACCCGCAGCTCGTCCACCGCGGTGTCCTCCGTCGCGACCGCGGGGGCCTTGTTCGAGTCCGCCCACGGCCCCAGCCAGCGGGCCAGCTGGCCGATCGAGAGCGCGGAGCCGAGCATCCGCGCGCATTCAACCACAGCTGACGCGGCGCGGCGCAAGATCGCGGAGTTGTTGAATGTCTCTCGTGCTGGGGCTCTGCTAGGGTGCGCCGCATAACATGCAGGCCGAGGTCGTCAGGCAGGTCCTCTCGCTCGCTCATCAGTCGGTCAAGGAGTCGCATCGCGACCGACTCGAGTCTTACATCCGCGCGTACTGCCGGGCGATTCCCCCGGAAGTCCTGAGCGAGGTCGAACCCCATCACTTGCTCGCGTTCGTGATGGATCGGTTCGCGTTCCTCGAGGAGGACTTCGCGCGGACGGTCAAGGTCACGATCCACGACCCCGAGGCCACGCTGCTCGGCGACGAGCATCCGTCGACGGTGATCGAGACCCGGCTGCCGGACTGCTCGTTCGTCATCCGGACGATCAAGTCCTTCCTCCGGGAGCTCGGGCTGCAGCTGCAGTTCGTGCTGCACCCGATCCACGGTGTGGTCCAGGACCACGGACAGATCACGGGCATCGATGCCACCCGCGGCACGAAGTACTCGCAGGTCTACCTGCAGGTCAGCCCGATCGCGCCCGAGAAGCGCGAAGCCCTCGCCAAGGATCTGGAGAAGCGGCTCGAGCTCACGCTTCAGGTCAACCGTGACCGGTCCGCGATGGTCCAGCGGCTCGACGAGGTGCGCGCGCAGCTGTGCCTGCTCGCCGGGCGCGATCCGTCCACGCCGAGCCCGCGCGAATCGCAGTCCCTGCCCGTGGTGTTCGACGCGACCCGCGATGCGCTCGGCGCCGTCGATCAGCGCGAAGCCGAGACCCACGAGGCGGTCGAGCTGATCGACTGGCTCAAGGACGACAACTTCATCCTGCTCGGCTACGCGTGGTTCCCCTACGCGGCGACTCCGAACGGCACGGCGAACGGCAACGGCGCCACGCAGGGCAACGGCACCCGCCACGCCGAGCGCGCGCTGGGCCTGTTCGCCGCCGAGCGCAAGAACCTCGAAGAGGTGATCGGCGAGATCGTCTCGACCCGCAAGCAGCGCGCCGAGGTGTACTCGTACTACCGCACGGACTACATGACCGTGGTCCGCTCGGTCGCGCAGGTCCGCTATTTCGGCGTGGCGGAGCGCGGCGCCGACGGCAAGGTCACCGGCGAGCACGTGTTCATCGGGCAGCAGTCCACGAAGGCGCTCAAGCAGGCGAATCGCCGCGTGCCCGTCGTCGGCAAGCGCATCAAAGAGGTCCTGCGCGGCCTCGAGGATCAGCCCGGGAGCTACGCGTTCACGAAGAGCGTGGCGATCCTGGACTCGCTCCCCGTGGAGGACCTGTTCTACTGGAACATCGACGAGATCCGGAACGTCGCCGAGAGCTTCCGCCTCGCCGAGTCTCGCGATCAGGCCAAGGTGTTCGTGTGGCGCCGCCCGAGCGGTCGCCGGATCACCGTGGTGTGCATCGTGCCCCGGATGCGGTTCTCCGAGGAGCTGCGCGAGAAGATCAGCCAGCAGATCCGCAAGTTCCTCGATGTGCCGCAGCTCCGCGAGTATCGCCAGGAGACCGATGACGAGTCTCCGATCCGCCTGCACTTCACCGTGGGCAAGTACCGCCCGAACGTGTCGGACGCGGATCTCCAGAAGCTGACCGAGGACCTCGAGCACCTGCTCGAAGGCTGGGACGATCACCTGCGCGCGCTGATCTTCAAGCGCTACCGCGGCCGCAACGAGAGCGGCGCCCAGTCGCGCTCGGCGATCTACCTCGCGACCACGGCCACCGCGCAGGAGATCTGGACCCGCTACGGGAGCCGGTTCCCCGCCTCGTACAAGGGCACACTCGAGCCCGACATCGCCCTCCTCGACATCGGCCTGATGGAGAAGCTGGACGAGACCGAGGAGCTGCGCGTCGCCCTCGTCGTCGTCGGTGTCGGCGCCGCCCGACACACCTCGCTGCGCATCGTCTCGCGCAAGGAGCTCCTGCTGAACGATGTGGTGCCCTCGCTGCACCGCATGGCCCTGCGCACCACCAGCCGCCTCGCCGAGCGGCTCGAGGCCGGCGCCGGCCCCGATGTCTACGTCACCACGTTCGAGGTCTCCGGCGCCGACGGGCGCAAGATCGAGGACGACGCCACGCTCGATCGGCTCGGCACCATCATCCAGCGCGTCCTCGTGGGGCAGCTGCTCGACGATCGGCTGCTCGGCCTCGGCTATCTGGCCGGCCTCGATTGGAAGCAGATCGATCTCCTGATCACCTACCGCAACTACTTCGTGCAGGTGTTCCAGGGCTTCGGCACGCAGACCACGGACGACGCGCTGCTCAAGCACCCCACGTGTGCCTCGCTCCTGGTCGAGTACTTCGAGACCAAGTTCGCCACCAACCGCCGGGAGACCGCCCTCGAGCGCGCCGACAAGCTGCTCCCCGTGCTCGCCTACAAGTACGAGGAGCTGCTGCAGAGAGTCACCGTGATCCAGGAGGACCTGATCCTCCGGTACTTCATGGATCTGTTCGAGGCGACCCGCCGTACCAACTACTACCGCTCGGGACGCGGCGACACGATCTCGATCAAGATCGAGAGTGGTCAGGTCGAGCACATGCCGCGGCCGTGTCCGCTGTACGAGAT
>JAYVRN010000532.1:0-4544 GCA_043776275.1 Myxococcales bacterium
TAGACGACGACCTTGCCCGCCTCCTTCTCCTCGACCTTGGACATCACGGGCGAGAACAGCTGGCAGTGCGGGCACTCGTAGTCGAAGAACTCGACGAGCCGGACCGGCGCATCCGCGTTGCCGAACCGCGGCGCCTTGGTGACATCGAGCTTGAGCTTCTCGGTGGGGTTCTTCTCGTACTTCGACGCGAAGAACTCGCGGATGTCGGCCTCCTTGACCTCGTCCTCGAGGAGCGACGACACGTAGCGCACGGCGAACGGCGCGCGCTTGCACGCGGTGTCCTGCTCGTACGAGGTGCGGAGCGAGTGCGTCTTGCCGCACGGCGACTTCAGCGACGCGACCAGCGCGTAGAACAGCTTCTGCTTGTCGGCATCGAGCTTCGCGAGATCCACGCCCTTGATCGGCGTGGTGTCGACCGGACCGACGGCGGCGGTGCTGCTGCCGCTACCGCTGCCAGCGCGATCCATCGCGTTGACCGCACCGGTGTCGTTGGGCTGCTTCTTCTCGCACGCACCACCCATGAGGAGTGGTGCGAGCAACAAGGCCACGACTAAATGCCCCGAAACGCGCGTGTTTGACACCCGTGCGTTGTAGTGCACGCCTATGGCGTTTTCAACCAGCGGGAGGGGTTGGGAGGGGGGTGGACTGTCCCGTCGAGGCATCTTGACGTTGCGCGTCATGGGAGGTATCTACCGACTGAATGACGGTTCATTCAGCCAGCGAGCGGAGTGAACGTAGCGACAAGCGGGAGCGGATCCTGCTCGCCGCCGAGCGGATCTTCGCGCGCCATGGCTTCTTCGCGGCGCGGGTGTCGGAGATCGCGAAGGAAGCCGGCGTCGCGGACGGGACGATCTACCTCTACTTCAAGAGCAAGGACGACCTCCTGATCTCGCTGTTCGAGCAGCGGATGACGCAGGTCAACGAGGCGCTGAAGGCCGCGATCGCGCAGGTGCCGCCCAAGGATCAGCTGCGCGCCTTCATCAAGGCGTACCTGCAGCTCGTGCACGACGAGCCCGGCGCCGCCGAGGTCCTCACGATCGAGCTGCGGCAGAGCAGCAAGTTCATGAAGGAGTACGACAACCCGCAGTTCGCCGACTTCCTCCGGATGCTCGGCGGCATCCTGGCTGCGGGCCAGGAGCGCGGCGAGCTCGATGCGACGATCCCCACGCACGTCGCGGCGCGCATGATCTTCGGCATGATCGACGAGCTCGCCCTCGCATGGGTGCTCGCGCGGCAGCCGTCGATCTCGACCGGCACACCTGGTACCCGTCCGAAGAAGTTCGATATCGTCCGCGCGGCCGATTGGGTCGTCGGGCTCGTTCTGAATGGCCTCACCGCCGCGTCCCCTGGCAAGTCTATCGGCAAGGAGCAGTCCCCATGAAGATCCTCGTTCCCGTGAAGCGGGTCCCCGACCCGACCCAGAAGGCCAAGATCAAGGACGGCCACATCGACCTGACCGGCGCGTCCTGGATCGTCAACACGTTCGACGAATACGCGATCGAGACGGCGCTGCGCCTGCTCGAGAACGGCGCCGACAACACCCGGCAGGCTGGCGAGATCGTCGTGGTCTCGCTCGGCCCCGAGGATGCCGCCAAGGAGATCCGCACCACGCTCGCGATGGGCGCGGACCGCGCAATCCACGTGGTCACCGGCGATGCGGAGATCGATTCGCTGGTGGTCGTGAAGGTCCTCCAGGGGATCATCGCCGCCGAGAAGCCGGACCTCGTGCTGATGGGCAAGCAGGCCGTCGACGGCGATGCGAACCAGGTCGGCCAGATGCTCGCCGGCAAGCTCGGCTGGGCGCAGGCGACGTTCGCCGCATCGATCGAGGTCGCCGCGGACAAGCAGTCCCTGCTCGTCGGCCGCGAGGTCGATGGCGGTGTCGAGTACAAGCGCGTCCCGGTGCCGAGCGTCGTCACGGTCGACCTCCGCATCGTCGGCCCCAAGTCGGTGAAGAACGGCGTCACGCCGGACTCGCACAGCTACTCGGGCGAGGGCGCCCGGCTGCCGTCGTTGAAGGGCATCATGGCCGCGAAGAAGAAGCCGATGACGGTCGCCAAGCTCGCGGACTACGGCGCGGAGCCGCAGCCCGTGATCAAGGAGCTCTCGGTCACGCTGCCGCCCGCGCGCGCGGCCGGCCAGATCGTCGCGGACATCCCCACCCTCGTGAAGAAGCTCGCCGACGAGGCGAAGGCGCTCTGAGCGGAACGACGTAAAGGACAACCACCATGGGTAACATCCTCGCTCTCTGTGAATTCAACGGCGCCCAGCTCCGCTCGAGCGCGCTCGCCAACCTGACCTTCGCCCGCGCCGCCGCCACCGCGCACGGTGGCGAGGTGATCGCCCTCGTGATCGGAGCCGGTGCACAGGGCGCCAGCGCCGAGGCCGCAAAGTACGCCGGCAAGGTGATCGTCGTCGAGGACGCTGCGCTCGCGCACTACCTCGCCGAGACCTATGCACCGATCGTCGCGCGCCTCGCGAAGGAGCACGGCGCCACGCTGGTGACCGCCACCGCGACGGCCGTCGGCAAGGATCTGATGCCACGCGTGGCCGCGCTGCTCGACGCCGGCATGGCGTCGGACGTGGCCAAGCTCGACGCCAAGGACACGTTCACGCGCCCGATCCTCTCGGGCAACGCGAACTCGACGATCCAGGTGTCCACCGCGGTGATCTGCACGACCGTGCGCCAGACCGAGTTCGAGCCCGCGGCGCCGCTGCCGGCCCCCGGCACGGTGACGTCGGCCTCCGCGGGCGCGGTCGATGCGCTCGGCGCCTCGTTCGAGCGCCTCGATGCGCAGAAGAGCGATCGCCCGGAGCTGACTGATGCGAAGGTCGTGGTCTCTGGCGGCCGCGGCATGAAGAACGGCGACAACTTCAAGGTGCTCGAAGAGCTCGCGGATCTCCTCGGCGCCGCGATGGGCGCCTCGCGCGCCGCCACCGATGCGGGCATGGTCCCGGCGGACTGGCAGGTCGGCCAGACCGGCAAGATCGTCGCGCCGAACCTGTACTTCGCCGTCGCGATCTCGGGTGCGATCCAGCACCTCGCCGGCATGAAGGGCAGCAAGACGATCGTCGCGATCAACAAGAACAAGGACGAGCCGATCTTCCAGGTCGCCGACTACGGGATCGTGCAGGAGTGGGAGAAGGCCGTGCCCGAGCTGATCTCCGAGATCAAGAAGCTCAAGGCGACCCGCTAGCGCAGTCCCTGCATCGGCTCCGCACCTCCTGTACGATCGAGGTGTGAAGCCCGAGGTCGCCGCGTGATCTTCGCCATCACGGCAATGACCGTGGCGCTGGTGATCGCCCTGGTGTGGCGGAACCCGTGGGCGCCAGCCGTCGGCGCGCTCGGTGGGCTCGCGGTGGCGCTGCTCTCGGGCGTGGCGAGCCGCGACGATCTCGAGCACGCGCTCGGCGATCTGTGGCGCCCGATGATCAGCATCGTCGGGATCATGGCGACCACGGCCGCGGCCGCGGAGGTCGGCATCTTCACGCGGCTCGCGGCGTGGATCGAGCCGCGGACGCGCGGGCCGGTGAAGCACGCGTTCCGGTTCGTGTTCGTGATCGCGGCGCTGACGGCGGCGATCCTCTCGAACGATGCCGCGATCCTGCTGCTCACGCCGGTGGTGATCGAGCTGCTCCGCACGGTGTACCCGCGGCGAAACCCGAAGTTCCTGCTCCCGTTCGGGTTCGCCGCGTTCGTCGCCGCGGGCGTGGCCCCATTTCCCACCGGTAACCCGATGAACCTGGTCGTCGCGTCCCGCGCCGGCATCGGGTTCAACACCTATGCGCTCCACATGATCCCGGTGGCGATCGCGGGATGGATCGTCGCGTACCTGATGCTCGCGTGGTGCTACCGCGAGGTGCTGGCGGACGAAGCGCCCGCCCTCGGCGCCGCCCCGCCGACCATCCCGCTATCGGGCAGCGCGAAGCTCGTGCTCGTGATCGCGTTCGCGAGCATCGCCTCGTATCCGGTGCTCGCCGCGCTCGGCCAGCCGATCTGGCCGGTGGCCGCGACCGCCGCGATCCTCAGCGTGGTCGTCGCACTCCGCGCAGGCGCAGCGCCACGCGCGCTGGCCGGTGGGATCAGCTGGGAGCTCCTGCCCTTCCTCTATGGGGTGCTCGTAGTCGCCACGGCACTGGCGCGCGCCGGCGTGACCGATGCGCTCTCCGGCTTGTACGCGCAGACGCCCCTGCCGATCGCGACCGTCGGAGCGGTGGCGGCGGCAGGCTCCGCGCTGATCGATAACCACCCGATGGCGCTGCTGCATTCCCTGGCGCTGCACGGGGCGCCGGACCGCTACGTGTTCGCGGCGTTGATCGGCGGTGATCTGGGACCGCGCCTGCTGCCGATCGGCTCGCTGGCCGGGCTGCTGTGGACCCACCAGCTGCGGCGCCAGGGCGTCCGCGTGCCCCTCCGCGTGTTCGTGCGGGTCGGCCTGATCGTCACGATCCCGTCGCTGGTCGCGTCGCTGGCCGTGCTGTGGCTCGTCACGATGTGGTGAATCATCCGCCGGGCTTGCCGTCGGGGGATCCATGGTACAAAC
>JAYVRN010000533.1:0-16517 GCA_043776275.1 Myxococcales bacterium
CGAGGGCACGCGCCGGATCGATCGCCACCCGGAGTTCGTCGCGTATCTGAAGAGCATGCCGCGCACCGAGATCGGGTTGCACGGCCTGCATCACATCCATCGGGGCCCGCTGCTCCACGTCGAGTTCCAGGGCGAGAGCGTCGCCGCGCACACCGCGAAGCTGCGCAAGATGCTCCAGATCTTCGACGCCTCTGGCCTGCGCTACGTGCGCGGGATGTGCCCTCCGGGATGGAACGCGCCGCCCCACCTGCTGACGGCGATGCGTGATCTCGATCTCGCATTCGTGGCGAGCGCGCGGGACATCCGCACCCCGATCAGCGCCACCGCGCAGACCGACATGAGCGGCCTCAAGGGCGCTTCGCTGATTCATCCATCGAGGACCGACGGCTCCCGGCTCGTCCACTTCGCGAGCAACTTCCAGGCGACGTCTCCGTGGGAGCGCGCGAGAGACATCGTCGAGGCCGGCGGCCTGCTCGCGGTCAAGGCGCACATCATCAAGGACGCGCTTGGCCACGTGGCCCTCGACGGGATCGATCCGATCTACTGCAACTTCCTCGACATGGTGTTCGCGCGGCTGCACGCCGAGTACGGCGACAGCCTGTGGTGGACGACGATGGGTGAGATCGCGGAGCGCGTGCGCGCCGCGCGCGTGGACGCGGCGTGACGCGTCCTCCTCGCCTGGTCTTCATCGTCACGGTCCCGATCACCGCGAAGGTGCTGTTGCGCGGCCAGCTCGCGGCGCTCCGCGCGGAGGGCTTCGACGTGACGGTGATCAGCTCGCCCGGGCCGGAGCTCGAGCTCGTCCGCGATCGCGAGGGCGTGCGTGTGATCGGTATCCCGATCGCGCGAGAGATCGATCCCGTGGCCGATGCGCGCTCGCTCGCCCAGCTGACCCGCGCGCTGCGCGAGATCGCACCCGACATCGTCAATGCGAGCACAGCGAAGGCCGGCCTGCTCGGGATGCTGGCCGCCACGGCCGCCCGCGTACCGCACCGGATCTATCTGCTCCGTGGACTGCGTCTCGAGACGGAGCGCGGCGTGAAGCGCGCAGTGCTCGGCACCACCGAGCGGATGGCCGCCGCGTGTGCGCACCGCGTGATCGCGGTCAGCGAGAGCCTGCGCGCTCGCTACGTGGAACAGGGCTTCGCGCCGGCTCGCAAATGCACGGTGCTCGGCGCGGGATCGTCCAACGGCGTGGAGATCGCCCGGTTTACACGCACCGAGTTGCGCCGCCGCGAAGCGCTCGCCTTGCGCACCGAGCTCGGCATCGCCTCGGAGGCTCCCGTGATCGGCTTCGTCGGCCGGCCCGTGCGCGACAAGGGGATGGGCGAGCTGCTCGACGCGTACGAGCAGGCCACCGCGGCGCACCCCACCACGCGCCTCGTGATCGTGGGCGCCGGCTTTGCCGCGGATGACGTGGATGTGGATCTCGCGCGGCGCCTCGCCGCCCGTCGCGACGTAGTCGTCGTCGGTCGGGTGGACGAGCCCGCGCCATACTACGCGATGATGGACGTGCTCGCATTCCCCTCGCATCGCGAGGGCTTCCCCAACGCGCCGCTCGAGGCAGCGGCCGCAGGCGTCGCGACCGTGGGGTTCCGCGCGACCGGCGTGTGCGATGCCGTGCTCGATGGTGAGACTGGCCTGCTGTTCGACGTGGGCGACACGCGAGGGCTCACCCGCGGGATCCAGCGCTACCTCGCGGATCCGGAGCTCAGGCGCACGCACGGCGATCACGCCGCGCGCCGCGCCGAGGCCGAGTTCTCGCGCGAGACGGTGTGGGCGGCGTGGGCTGCCGAGTACACGCGGCTCGCCAGGCTGTGAAGCGAGCTCGCGTGGCGAGACGCTGGGCGGCCCCGCGGTCCTCGACGTCCCGGAGCAGGCCGACGCCGGGGCCGGAGCTACGGAAGATTGCCGACGGTCCCCGTCGTCTGGTAGTAGGCGGTGTCAGTACCCGAGAAGTCGTTGCCGATGATGATGACGGACGTCGAAGGAGTGCCCGAGCCGTTGTTCGCGATTCCGATCGTGCCGAACACGCTGGGAGTGACCTTGCTGATGATGTTGCCGTTGACGATCAGGTGACGGAGATAGGCATTCACCGACGGATCTTGGCCATAGGTGATGCCCCACCCATTGGTCGTAAGCGTCACGATGTTTCCATTGATCTGAACATTCTCAACGGTGTTGTTCACGCCGACGGACATCGTGATGCCGTACCTCGCGTTGAGGATCGTGTTGCCCGAGATCATGAGGTTCCCCGACACCGTGTCGAACCGAATGCCCATGAACGGTGAGCTGCCGGGGTTCTCGATGAAGTTCCCGGTGATCGTCACGAACTTCGCCTTCATCGTCGAGAGCCCGGCGGCGGCGATCCCCTGGAGCCAGGGTGCCCCGACCGGAAGAACGAGGCCGGTGATGGTGTTGTTCGCGATGATGAGCTTGTCGATCGGCGACGTGCCGGAGCTATCTCCCTGGAGTTGGATCCCGATCTCCACCGCTTTGATGATGCGGTTGCCGGTCACGTGGCACGAGGGTCCGCACTGAATGCCGACGGCGATCACCGCTTCGATGATGTTGTCGGAGATGATCGCCCCGTACACCGCGTTGATTCCGCCACCCACGTTCTTGCACACGTTGCCGTGGATCACGTTGCTGAAGTAGGTCCCCGGAGAGGGGTTGGTTCCTTCGAAGAACTTGACGGCGGTCGCACCGGGGGAATCGTGGATGTGGTTGTTCTCGACGATGACGTCACGAATCTCACCCGTGCACGAGACGCACTCGCGACCGTCCTTGACGTTGTAGATCTCGTTCCGCGCGATGGTGCAGCGCTCGAAGAGTGCGTGCCCACGAATTCCATCGCAGCAATCGTGGATGACGCAATCGAGGATCTGGATGTTCCGCCCTCGGTCGATGAAGATCGCCGCGCGCTGATAGTTCGTCCCAGCCATCGTCTGGGACGCTTCCTGCCCGTTGAGGTGGAGGCCCTGGATCGTGACGTTGTCGAGATAGCCGCCCACACCCGCGAGCATCGGATCCATCGCGAGGATCCGCGAATTGATGTTCGCGTTGGTAGTCGAACGCAGCTCGGAAGAGATGCCCACGCCCAACAGGCTTACGTTCGAACGCAACAACACCTTGTAGGCGAGGGTGTTGCCGGCGTCGGGTGACGCCACGATGTACACGCCCTGAGGGAAGAACACCGTGCCGCCGCCGAGTGAGGCGGCGTAGTCGATCGCGCGCTGGATACAGTCGGTGTCTCCGATCGTCGTGCTCGCCCCTACGGCGTTGCCGGCTGCCCCGAACCAGCGAACATTGATGTGACCCACAGCGACCCGCACCCAACGTCCGGTCGTGCTTCCGGGCGGTACGAAGATCGTGCCGCCGTTGTCGCCCGTGCTCGACGACTTGTCCCAGTAGAACACCCCACCACCGCCGTCGCCGACCTTCGAATAGCCGCCGACCACCACCACCGGCTTCGACGCGGTGGCCGTGTCGCTCCCGACCAGGCTGCGGATGCCGCCGACCGTATAGGGTAAGGCCGAGGCAGGGGTGCCACCGACCCAGCTGGAGACCGTCACCGTTGTCGCCGTGTTGGCGGTCACCGTGCCGGTCTTGCCCCCAGTCGCCACGGTGTCCCCGACGAACCGGTTGGTCACCCAGTTCTGAGTCATGTCGGTGAGCGTGGTCGAGCTGACTCCAGTGGACTTGCCTTGCCACCCGATCGTATCCACCCACTGAAACGACCCACCGCCGAGCTCCTGCGTGACCTGAGATTCGGGATCCGACACGCAACTCGACGCGAGGCCGACCAGCCCCGCTCCAGCGAGCATCTTCATCGCCGCGTTCCGGCGCGACATGTCCTTGAGTTCTTCGTTTGTGGTCATGGCTTCCGATGCTTGCTTGCGCGTCATGCAGTGAGGCTGCTACGGCGCTCGAACGGCGGTCAATGCGTGTACGTACCAACGCACGTCCGCGTGCTTCCGGAGCGTCGTCGCCACTTGCACTCCGGACACGTGCAACAGTGCTGATGCTGCCTGACGGCAGTCGGTGCATGCTGGCGGCGCTCGACATCGACGAGCCCCGGCTGCGGTTCGGCGGAGGCGGTCACCACCGGGGCGATCAACACGTGGCGGCGTGCGAGACGCGCGTGTCTGGGTGTTTGCACTGCATCGAGGTGTTAGGTATGACGTCGGCTTGAGAAGGCTCCTGTTGGTTTCGCACGTGTTCCCCCCGCTCGTCGCGGGCGGCGCGCCACGCATGGCGCAGTTCGCGAAGCGATTGCCCGACTTCGGATGGGAGGTGACTGTCCTCACGGGGCGGCCCGCCGCCGGAATCGCGCTGGATACGGCGGCCGTCGAGGCGCTCACCGGTCGCGTAGCGATCGTCCGAGGCTGGTCCCCGACAGCCGGTGTGGCAACTCGTGGAGGGCCAGCGTCGCGCAGTCCGTCGATCGCACGGCGGGGGCTACGCCTCGCGATGATGTCGGTCCTGTTTCCCGATCGCGAGGTCGTCTGGGTCCCCGGCGCGGTGGCGGCTGCGCGACGAGCTATGGAGGCCACCCCGCACGATGCGGTGCTCGCCACATATGGTCCGGCGACCAACCTCGTGATCGGCCGGATCCTCGCGCGCGCTTTCAAGTTACCTCTCGTCGTCGATTTCCGCGACCTGTGGGCGACGCTTCCCCTCGAGGGCGTGTTTGCCACGCGATTCCATCGCGTGGCAGCGCGAAGCCTGGAGCGATCGATCGTCCGTGCTGCATCGAAGGTCATCGCCGTCGCGCCGAAGATGGCCTCGTCGCTCGCGTCCGCGCACGGCGTGCCCGACAGCGATGCGGTCTCGATCACCAACGGCTTCGATCCCGACGACGCCGCCCGCGCCACTGATCGCCGGGACAGCGAACCGCGACCGTTTCGTTTGATGTACACCGGCTCGGTCACCGCCCACTACAACCTCGAGCCGTTCTGGCGCGCGATCCGAAGCCTCGTCGATCGAGGAAGCGTTACACCCGAGTCGTTGCAGATCGAGTTCGTCGGCAACCTCGCGCTAGATGACGTCCGCCGCCATGGCCTCGACGCCTACGTGACGGTCCACCCCTTCGTTGCACACGACCGCGTGTTCGATGCACTGGCTCGCGCCGACGCCCTCCTCGTGATCGAGACGCCCGGCTACTACGCGGACAACAGCTACGCGGCCAAGGTGTTCGACTACTTGCTCACGGGCAAGCCCGTGCTGGCGCTCGTCGAGCGCGACGGGAACACGTTCCGGCTACTGCGTGCCGCAGGTGTTGGCTACTTCGCGGCACAGGACGACATGACCGCAGTCGAAGAGCAGCTCCGGGCGGTCCTCGCGCTCAAGGGCGCTGCACCCCGTCGGATCGATGTCGAGGCGGAGCCGCTGCGCTCCTTCAACCGCAAGTATCTCGTCGAAAAGCTCGCCAAGGTGCTCGACGAGGTCGTCGCGGTGGAGCCTCACGGGCACTGGAACCGCCCGAGCGCGGGCTACGTCGTATCCGCGTCGAGGTAGCTCAGGTACCAGTTCCGACGCTTCCCGACGAGCGCGGTGAGTGCAGGATCAAAACTCCGCACGCCGAAGTGAAGCTCGATCGGCCGCAGCTTGACAGGAAATGGCAGGAAGCCCGAACGCAGAAACGTCGAGAACGTCGGCGACGACGGCAGACACCATGCGAGCACCACGTCCGCGCCCTGATCTAGCATCGAGTGGAGCGCGCGACGCATCAGCGTCCTCAGCTGCTTCTCGCAGCCGTCGAGGCACAGTGACTCCATCAGGTACCCGATCCGCCCTCCGTGCTTCTCTTTGACCACGTGGCTGACGAGAGCGGACAGCCGCTCGTCCTCGAAGTAGCCGAGGTTCTCGTAGGCCTCGCCGGGCTTCTCGATCAGTCGCCAGTTGAGGTACGCGGCGTCGCGTTCGACCGCCACGCCGACGCGCCGCGAGAACTGCTCCCACAGCTCGCTCGCTCGCTCGTCGAACGAGCGGATGATCTCGATGCGACCGCGACGGGGTGCGCGGCCTCCACCAAAGTGCAGCGGGATGTTGGGAACGACCTTCTCGAGCTTGCGCAGCTTGAGTTGGTTGAGCACGTAGCTCGACCGCAGCGGCCGGATCAGGAACGGAACCGGATCGAGGTTCTGCCACTCGAGCCTCTCGAAGAACCCATGCGCCGAGTTCCCGTTCGGGAATCCGTACACGAGCTTGGCACCGTCGGCCGCCGCGCGCGCATACGTAGACTTCGCGAGCTTGAGAAACAGACCGCGTCCTCGATAGTCCGCATCGGTGATCGTATCGACGGACTGCATCGCCAGCGCGACGTCTCCAGCGATCCGGAAGCGAACCGGCAACGTGGCGTAGAGGGCGGCGAGTCGGGCGTCGGGTGCTAGTGCGAAGTCGACGAACATCCGCCCCGTCGGATTCGCGATGTACTGCCAGTGCATCGCGTCCAGACGCCTGGGCGACGAGTTCTTGGCGAAGCAGTTGGCGAACAGCTCGAGATCACCTGCGATCGGAGCCATCGGACGAATCTCGAGCTCGGCCGGAGACCCTTGGTCGGTGACACCCATCGGTCTGAACGTAGCATCTTGTGCTAGTTCTAATAGGTGGCAGGCTCGTTCTGCATTTCTATCGACCTGGAGCTCGCGTGGGGAGTCTGGGACAAGCCGCACCCCGAGCTGCACACGGATGCCGAGCGCGAACGAACCATCGTCCGTGCGTTGCTCGCGCTATTCGCGACCTACGAGGTCCGCGCGACCTGGGCGATCGTCGGTCGGCTAATGGAGCTCGAGCCCGGGCGGAAGGAATCGACGGCGCCGCTCTGGTACGCACCCGATCTCATCGAGCTGATCCGGACCAGCCAACTTCCGCAGGACATCGGCTCTCATAGCTACGCCCATCCGTACTTCAACGAGACGCCACGCGAAGTCCTTCGCAAAGACCTCGCTGCTGCACGCAGGCTTCACGATGCCAACTCGCTCCCGTTCACATCGTTTGTGTTTCCCAGGAACCAGGTCGCACACCTCGATCTGCTCCGAGAAGCAGGCGTGAAGGTGTTTCGCAGCGTCGATCAGGGCTGGCACATGACGGTGAAAGAGAAGCTCGGACGTAGTGCCGGCCGGATCGCAAACCTCGCGGACAAGCTCCTGCCGACCACGCCGGCCGTCGTCCACCCGATCGGTCACGGCGACATCGTCGAGCTACCGAGCTCGATGCTGCTGATGGGGCTCGGCGGCGTGCGCCGCGCGCTCCGGCCGTCCGTCGTAGTCGCCAAAGCTCGTCGTGGACTCGAAGCCGCGGCCAAGGACGGCGGCTGCTTCCACCTCTGGTTTCATCCGTCCAACTTCTATTCCAACATGACGGGCCAGCTCCAGACACTGGAGCGCATCCTCGCCGCCGCCTCATTTCTCCGTGCCACGCAGGCTCTGGCGATCCGACCGATGAGTGCATTCGCGTCGAGGTGACCGCCCACGGGAACGACATCCCCGCGATCCGCCAAAGCAATTGACGCCGAGCACCATTGTTTCACGATACCTCGTCTGGTCGAATCGACGCCTGATGGCGGAGCCGGACAAGAGGATCAGCCAGCTCGACGGCATCCGCGCACTCGCGTTCCTCGCCGTCTTCTTCCATCACGGCATCTCGATGCCGATGGGATGGATGGGCGTGGATGTGTTCTTCGTGTTGAGCGGGTTCTTGATCACCCGGAATCTGCTCGAGCTGAAGGCTGAATCCACAGCCGGTAGCTCGCTCCGCGCGTTCTACTTCCGACGCCTCATCCGGATCACTCCGCCCTACTACATCGCGGTGACGATGGTCCTGCTGTTCGATCACGCGTACACGTATGACCCTCGCTGGTACTACACCTTCACGTCGAACATTCACGACGCGTTCGTTCATATGGACGGTGGTCAGTTGCGCGCGATGTGGTCGATCGCGGTCGAGGAGCAGTTCTATCTTGTCTGGCCGTTTCTCATTCTCTTCCTGCCGCGTCGTGCGTTGCCATTCGCGTTCGCGATGTTGATCGTCGCCGCTCCAGGTTGTCGCCTGTTGGTGCAGTCGATCGATCGCGAGGCCGTATATCGCCTGACGACGAGCCGCATGGACCTCCTCGCAGCTGGGGCGCTACTCGCCTACGTCGACGGCCGTGACGCGGGGTGGATTCGCGATCGCCGGGCCTGGTTTGCTAGGATGGCCGTGCTCTCGGCCATCACCTTCGTAGCACTTGCCGCGACTCACCAGACGTTCCGCTCGCAGCTCAACGATCCGCTCTTCAACGTCGTTGGCTACTCGCTCTCCGTAGCGTTCTGCGCTTCGGTGATCGCGTATGTCCGTAGCGCGCAAGTCGGATGGCTGTACGGAGCTCTTCGAACTCCGGCGCTGCAGTTCGTGGGGCGGATCAGCTACATGGCCTATCTGACTCACTTGCTCTTCTTGGCGCTGTTTTCCAAGTCATTTGAGAAACTTCCGGCCGCCACCCTCGCGCTGGCAGCGACGCTCTCGTTCTCGGCGCTGTCATGGTTTCTCGTCGAGAAGCCGTTGCTCGGCCTTCGCAAGCTCGTTCCGCCCAGCCCCATCCGCACCGCTCCCGGCTAGGCGCCCTCGAATCCGAGAGTTGCTCGGAACCATGTGATGGTCAGGCGAGGTCCGACGCGCTCATGCGCGCGACGGGACGCTCAGGTGCCGCCGAACTCGGGCATCTGATCCGCGAACCCGGGATCCACGCCTTCGCGGCTCACCACCGTGAGCACCGTCTTCAGCAGGATCTGCAGATCGAGCAGCCAGCCGAGGTTCTCCACATAGAACACGTCCTGTTCGAACCGCTCCGCCCACGAGCCGGTGTTGCGACCATTGACCGCGACCCAGCCCGTGATCCCCGGCCGACACTCGTGGCGCCGATGCTGGCGCGCCGAATAGTGGGCCATGTAGCGGTGCAACAGGGGGCGGGGCCCGACCAGGCTCATCTGCCCGCGGAGCACGTTCAGCAGCTCGGGCAGCTCGTCGATGCTGGTCGAGCGCAGCCACTGGCCCAGGGCCGTCATCCGCTCCTTGTCGGGGAGCAGCGCGCCCGAGGCATCTCGCTCGTCGGTCATGGTCCGGAACTTCATGATCTCGAACGGCTCGCCTCCGCGCCCGGTGCGGGTCTGGCGGAACAGGACCGGGCGACCGTGCCGGCGCATGACCGCGACCGCCACGCCCGCGAGGAGCGGCGACAGCGCCACGAGCGCCGTGGCGGACATCGTCACGTCGAAGGCTCGCTTGACGATCCGGTCGTAGAGGGTTCCCGGGCCACGCGCCATCGTGTTCCTAAGGTACAGTCGCTCCCCGGCGACGCAAGCAATGACGATCAAGGTTTTCTTCACGGGTGGCGGCGGCGCCGGGACCATCGAGGCGGTCCGGGCCCTCAAGGCCCTGGGCGGCTACGAGGTCATCACGGCCGATGCGACGGCGGCCTCCGCTGGGTTCGCGTTCGCGGATCGCTCGTACGTGATCCCGTTCGGCGCCGATCCGCGGTTCGACGACGCGCTGCGCGAGATCCTGCGTCGCGAGCAGCCGGACTTCATCGTCCCGCTCGTCGACGAGGAGCTCCCCAAGGTCCACCGCCTGGTCGTCGCCGAGTGGCCCGCGCTCCGCGTGATCGCGCCGACCCTGGCGTTCTGCGAGCTGGTGCTCGACAAGTGGACGATGGCCCAGGCGATGACCGAGCACGGCCTCGGGGTCGCGCGCACCTACCTCGCGAGTGAGGCCGCCGCCGCCAGCTATCCCGCGATCGTCAAGCCGCGCCACGGCCGAGGCAGTCGCGGGCTGGCGTTCCTCGACGGCCCGGACGACCTGACGCGCTACCTCGCCGCGGCCGCGCAGCCGGCGGACTACTACATCGTCCAGGATCGCCTGTTCGGGCCCGAGTACACCACCAGCGTGGTCGTCGCGCTCGATGGCACGTTGCTCGCGATCATCCCCAAGGAGGCCGTCGACAAGCGCGGCATCACGCAGGTCGGGATCACGCGCGCGGTGCCCGCGATCGACGAGCTGTGCCGCGCGATCGCCCAGGCGCTGGACCCGCGCGGACCGTTCAACGTGCAGCTGATCCTCGGCGAGAATGGCGTGCCTCGCGTGATCGAGATCAACCCGCGTTACTCCACGACCATGGCGTTGACGCTCGCCGCCGGCGTCAACGAGGTGGATGCGGTGCTCCGCCACGCGCGGGGCGAAGATCCAGGTCGGCTGACGTTCGAACCGGATCTGATGATGATCCGGTACACGGCGCAGGTCTACGTGAAGGAAGCGGACTGGCAGCCGATCGATCTCCGGGGCCGCGACGCTTGAGTCGCGTGCTGGTCACGGGCGCGACCGGCTTCCTGGGACGCGCGCTGGTGCCCCGCCTCCTCGCCAGCGGCGCGACGGTCACCGTGCATGGCCGCGCCAGTGCCTCGCCGTTCGCGGCGAGCCTCGATCACCTGCGCGGTGATCTCGTCGATCCACTCCTCGCCGAGCGCCTGCTCTCACCGTGGCGCTGGGATGCGGTCGTGAACCTCGCCGGGCCGGTCTCCGGCGGCTCCGAGGTGTGGGCGACCGGCGTCGCGGTCGTCCACGCGCACGCCATGATCGCGCTCAACCTGCGGCGCCTCGCGGCCGAGGGGACGCGGATCATCCACACCTCGTCGATGACGGTGTACGGAGATCCGCAGGCCTCCCCGATCGACGAGCAGCACCCGCGCCTGCCGCGCCACCTGTATGGGCTCGCGAAGTCGGTGGCAGAGGACGTCTGGCTTTCGGCGCGCACGCTCGACACCTGGGTCCTGCGGTTGCCGGGGCTGTTCTCCGAGCACCGTCGCTCGGGCGCGCTCTATCACTTCTGTCGTGCCGCCCGGGCGGGTGAGCCGGTCAAGGTCAGCGCGCCCGTCGCGACGCCGTGGGATCTGCTGCACGTCGATGATGCAGTGACGGCGATCACGAGCGCGCTCGCTGCAGCCTCACCCCCCGGCCACGCGATCAACGTCTCGTACGGCCACCCCGTCGAGCTGTCCGCGATCGCGCGCTGGCTCGCCGACCACGCCGGAGCCGGCTCCGTCGTCGAGCAGCTCCCCGGCGTCACCCACCCCGTGTTCTGCCTCGATATCGCCCGTGCACGTGCCCGGCTCGGCTGGGCGCCACCCTCACTCCACGATCGCCTCGCGGCGCTGTTCGCGGCCTACGGAGCGGACGCTCCATGATCACGCTCCCCGAGCCGCTCACCCGCACGCCGTGGGGCCCACGCCTCGCCGCCGCGAGCGCCGCGGTGCGAGGTGCCGGGCGCGGACTCCTCGAGCTTCGCGGCACGATCTCCGGCACCGAAGCGGCCGGCGGTCAGCTGAAGACGGCCATCGATCTCGCCGCCGAGGGCTGGGTGCTCGGCTTCCTCGAGGGCAGCTTCCCCGACGACGTGTTCCTCGCCGAGGAGCGCTTCGATCGCGCCGGTATTCCGTGGCCCGGCGCACCCGCGTACTGGACGGTGGACGCGCTCGACGGCACACGTAGCTTCGTCGAGGGCTTCGCCGGGTTCTGCGTCCAGGTGGCGTTCGTCGAGGCCGGCGTCCCGCGGCTCGGCGTGATCTACGAGCCAGTGGCAGACGCGCTCTACCTCGGCGCCCAAGGGTGTGGCGCGTGGCGCGTGACCCGAGACGCGGCGGTCCAGCTCACCGGCTCGCGCGCCACGGCGCTGACCACGGGCCTGCGGTTCGTGGATAGCACCCTACCGAGCCCTCCGGTCCGCGCGATCTTCGACGACGTTCAGGGCGTGTTCGTCGAGTGCGGCAGTGTGGGGCTCAAGATCTGCCGGCTCCTCGATGACGCCGCGGACGTCTATGCGAAGCGGTTCCAGCCCAAGCTGTGGGACGTGGCGCCCGGGGAGGCGCTGCTCCGCGAGCTCGGCCTGCAGCTCGGCACCTGGGACGGTCAGCCGTTCGACTACGCCGGGACGCGCACCCACTACGACAGCGTGCTCGGCGCGAGCCCGGCGTTGTTCGCGCAGCTCGTCACGGCCCTCGTCACAGCGTAGGCGCACGCCCGACGCGGTGGTGCATCGTGCGCGCGTGATCAAACGCCCCGGCCGGGCACGACGGCGGGGCCCGCTGATCGGCAAGCTCGTCGTGCCGTGGGCTCGGCTCAGTTCGGGACGTTCTGCGAGCCGCTCTTGCGATCGCCGCCGCCGCCAAGGTGCTCTTCAGCGGGGGCCGTCTGCGAGCGATCACCACGCTCGGAGAGCTCTGGGCGATCGACGCGCTCGGAGCGCTCTTCCACGCGCGGCAGCGCCGGTGACGAGGGACGCGCGGCCTGATACTCGGGGACGAGCGCGCCGATCGCGCCGCGGATCCGATCGTGGAGCGGGCCGTGCGCGAGCTCGAGCAGCGCATTCACGCTGTGCGTGACGGACTCCCAGGCGTGCGCCTTGATCCGGCCGATGAACACCTTGGGGTGCTTGGTCTTGTCCGCGTGCTCGGCGTCCGTGGACAGCTCCTCGAACAGCTTCTCGCCGGCGCGCACGCCGCTGAACCGGATCTCGATGTCCTCCTCGGGGCGGAGGCCAGAGAGCGTGATCAGGTCGCGCGCGAGATCGACGATCTTCACGGGCTCGCCCATGTCGAGGATGAAGATCTCGCCGCCTTCGCCCATGCCGCCCGCCTGGAGCACGAGCTGGCTCGCCTCGGGGATCGTCATGAAGTACCGGCGCATGTCGGGGTGGGTGACCGTGATCGGGCCGCCCTTCGCGATCTGCTCGCGGAAGATCGGGATCACGCTGCCGGCGGAGCCGAGGACGTTGCCGAACCGGACGGTGACGAACTTCGTCTGCGACCGGCGGGACAGCGCCTGCGTGTAGATCTCGGCGACGCGCTTGGTGGCGCCCATCACCGAGGTCGGGTTGACGGCCTTGTCCGTGGACACCAGCACGAAGCGTTGAACCCCACAGCGATCGGAGAGGTCCGCCAGGATGCGGGTCCCGCCGATGTTGTTCTTCACGGCCTCGCCGGGGTTCCACTCCATCATCGGCACGTGCTTGTGCGCGGCGGCGTGGAACACGAGCTCCGGCTTGCTGTCGCCGAAGATCTGCGCCATCCGGCCGGCATCGGTGACGTCCGCGATCACTGGATCGATCCGGAGGTGCGGGAACGCAGAGGCGAGCTCGCGGTGGATCTCGAACAGCGCGTTCTCGAACCGCTCGATCAGGATCAAGCGCTCGGGACCAAACCGACAGACCTGCCGGCACAGCTCGGAGCCGATGCTCCCGCCGGCGCCGGTGATCAGCACGACCCTGGCACCGATCGCCGCGCTGACGATCGCCTCGTCGAGCTGCACGGGCTCGCGGCCGAGCAAGTCCTCGATCGCGACCTCGCGGATCCGCGAGAGGTTCACCTTGTCGCCGACGATCTCGTAGATCCCTGGGATGATCTTCGTGCTGATGTGCGCGTTGCGACAGACCTCGGTGATCCGGCGGATCTGCTCGCCGGGAGCGTTCGCGATCGTGATCAGCGCGCGCTGCACATGCTTGCGCTCCGCCACGTCACCGATGTCCGCGGTGGTGCCGAGCACCGGCAAGCCGCCGATGCTGGTGCCCTTCTTCATCGGGTCGTCGTCGAGGAAGCCGACCGGGTGAAGGCCAAGATCCGGGCGCCGGGCGATCTCACGCGCCACGAGGACACCGGCCTGGCCAGCGCCGATCAGGAGCACGCGATCGAGATCGCCGCCCGAGGCCTGCCGGCCACGATCGAGCGCCTCGCCGTGCAAGCGGCGAAGCGCGCGGATCCCGATCAAGCCAAGCAGCGCGAGCACGAAGTTCATCGCGAGCACGCCGAGCGGCATCACGACGACGGTGAGCCCGTCGCTGACGGACGGGCTGACCAGCCGGAACACCGCGAGGATCGCCGCCGAGGACAGGAGGCCGAGCAGCACACCGCTGATGTCCGAGATGCTGATGTAGCGCCACGAGACCCGCGGCACGCCGAACGCGTAGAGCGCGCCGTACTGGAGCAGAACGACGATCGGCAACGTCGTCAGGAACACGCTCATCCAGTCCGCCGGGATGATGAACTCGAAGCGGAACAGGAACGCGAGCCAGTACGACATCGCCATCACGAGGATGTCGAGGCCCGCCTGGATGGCCCGATTGAGGACGCGCGGAGTCATCTGACACCCGTTAGTGAGTGCCGCGGGTGAGAACGTTCACGGCCGCGAGCGGACAACCGGCCGCTCAGTTGTACGGCGAGGCGTAGCCCGGCGGCTCGACCTCGACGACGACGTCATCGAAGGGCGTCGCGGTCGTGGGATCATCCGGAAAGTCGGGGTGGTGAACCTCGATGCCGGACTCCTGCTTGTACAGCTCGGGCACACCGACGCAACCGGAGGCTTCGTTGCGCAGGGACGAGCCGTCCGCGCTGGCCTTGGTGATGCTCTCGTAGTGCGTGCGCGCGACCGCCTCGTTCCCGGCAGCGCCGTTGAACAGATCGCGCGCCTGGTCGAACATGTTCACGGCGACCTTGAGCTGAACGTACTTGTCGTTCACGCAGTTCAGCTTGATGACGTCCTTGTCCCGACGGACGACGGTCCGCAGGTGCTCCATGAACTGGAGGTCCGCCTTGAGCTGCGCCTCGATGGTCAAGGTGCTCGAGGTCATCTCGGAGAGGGTCAGGACCTTCGCAGGCTTCTTCGACGCGGCCGCCTTGGGCGCGTCCTTGGCAGCATCCTTGGCAGGACCCGCAGCGTCATCGGCGTGCGCCACCACCGCGCCCAGAAGGGCGAGCAGCGGCAGGTATTTAGAGGCAAAGCGCATGTCGCTCCAGGTGTTTGACGGTACGTCCGGGGGCCGGGGGAGTCAATCTCCGACACTCGTTCGATGTCCAGGAGGGTGACACTGTTCACGGAGATCTGGCATGAACGTTCGCGTGCTCACTGGCATCTCTCGTAGCTCGATGCGCGTCGCGATTGCTGTTGCGATTATTGCTGTGATCTTCACAGGTTGGGGATGCGGAGACAATCCGCCCGTGATCTATCCGACGGTCGCGCCGTTCGACAACACCAGGCTCGTGCTCGGACCGGGTGACAAGATCGAGCTGACCATCTTCCACGGCTCCAACGAGACCAAGTCGGCGTACAGCCTCGATGCGACCGGCCGGATGGAGGTCCGCTACATCGGAGGGGTCTCGGCGGCGGGCAAGACCGCCAGCGAGGTCCAGAAGGAGGTCCAGGAGCGGCTTGCCGACGGGTACCTGAAGGAGCCCGTGGTGTCGCTGACGGTGGTCGAGATCAACTCGCTGCACTGCGCGGTGCTCGGCCAGGTCGCCCACAGCGGCTCGATCAAGTTCACGCCCGGGATGACGATCGTCGAGGCGATCGCCCAGAGCGGCGGCTTCACGCCGCTGGCGCGCAAGAACCTCGTGCGCGTGACCCGGCTGATCGAGGGCAAGAAGCAGACGTACAAGATCCCCGTCGAGATGATCGCCGAGGGCAAGCGTCCGAACTTCCCGATGGCGCCGGGTGACGAGGTCTTCGTCCCCGAGCGCGCCTGGTAGCACGTTGCGGACGCGCGAGTGGGTCACAGCCGTCGTCGGGCTCGCGGCGGTCGGCACGTCGGTGCTGGTGATCGGTGGCGCGCTCCGGTGGACGCAAGGGCTCGTCGCGGTGCTGGTGGCGGTGGCGCTGATCCCGACGATCCCTTCGCGGCGCGTGCTCGTGCGCTCTCCGCTGGTCGCGATCATCGGGATCGCGATGGGCCTGACCGCCCTCCAGCTGCTGCCGATCCCGCAGGGGATCCTCGACTGGCTGAACCCCACGGGCATGGCGCTACGCGCCGACGGAGCGGCCCTGCTCGACACCTCGCCGTGGCAAGCGATCACGCTCGACTCCGCTGGCACGTTGCGCGCCCTCGCGTTCTTCGCGATCGTCCTGGGGATCGCGCTGGTCGCCCTCCGCATCGCGGTCTCGGAGCGCGGGCGCTACCGGATCCTCGCGAGCATCGCCGCGCTGTGCGCCGTCACGGCGGCCGTCGTCTGGATCCACGAGCTGGTCGGCGCGACGAGCGTCTACGGGATCTACGAGCCGGCGTACGCGCGCCCCCACCTCCTCGGGCCGCTCCTCAACCTCAACCACCTCGGTTGCCTGATGGCGGCCGGCACCGTGCTCTCGATCGGCCTCGCCGCGCATCGCCTCCAGCCGAACTGGATGCGCGTGGGCTGGATCGCCGCGATCGGGCTGTGTGGCTCGCTGACCGTGGCCACCGTGTCCCGTGGGGCGACCCTGGCGCTCATGATCGGCGTGGTCGTCGCCGGCAGCACGCTGATCGCTCAACGCCTGAGTGATCAGAATCGGCGCATCGCGCGGCGTACGGAGCTGTTCACGAAGTCGCTGCCGATCGCGATCGTGGCGATCTGCACCGTGTTCGTCGTGATCTATTCGAGCGCGGGCAACGTGAGCCGCGAGCTCGGCAAGCTCTCGTTCGAGGAGATCAGCCGGCCGCGCACCAAGTTCGCCGCGTGGAAGGC
>JAYVRN010000534.1:0-16495 GCA_043776275.1 Myxococcales bacterium
TCGTTGCTCGCGGTGATGGCGGTGGGTTGCAGCACGGAAGGCCCGAGCGCCTCCGGCGACAACCCGTTCACGGCGGATCTCACGGATGACGGCAAGGAGGACTCGGCGTACCTGAACCCGGATGGCGCCGAGGTCGAGATCGATCTCGAGGGCGATGTCCAGGGTGCCGCCTACCAGCTCGACGACGGCCCCGCCGCGCTCGGCCAGTTCGCGATGACGTTCTTCCGCAAGAAGCAGACGATGTTCATCGAGTCGCTCGCCGAGGACGCCAGCGCGCCCGACCGGGCCGAGTGGCAGGTCAACGGCCAGTGGTACTCGAATGCGACCCTCCCGACCGGCGCGCAGCGCAAGCACTGGCGACTCCGTGGCCTCAACACGGTGCTGCTGTTCAACGCGGCGAAGACCGCCAAGGTCGGCCAGACGTTCACGGCGAAGGCGCCGGCCAAGCCGTTCAGCGTGTACACGGATGCCGCGAAGACCTGCGCGGACGACGACGATCACATCGGACTCGATCAGTCCGTGTACTGGTACCGCTGGGATCCCGAGCAGGCCTCCTGCACGATCCCGCTGCAGGACCTGAAGGTCACCGTCAGCAAGGTGTTCCCCAAGACGCAGAGCGCGGTCTACCCGGAGTTCGATCAGCTCCTCGCGGACAAGAAGCTGACCACCGTGATCCTGTTCGGTCAGATCGACGGCGGCGCGATCACCGAGAACGAGACCGGCATGCGCAACCTGCGGCAGTACGCGCGCTGGCTGACCGACGCCCAGTACAAGAAGGTCACCGCGCCGCTCGGCGAGCGCTACGAGAAGAAGCTCACGAACGGCACGCTGATCCAGATCGATCTGTACTCGCCCCGCGAGTTCTCGGGCCTCTCAGACTTCGGCCACTTCGCGAACTTCCAGAAGGCGCTCTCGGAGCACGAGGTCGTCGCGTGGGATGGTCACTCGATGCTCGGCGCCTCCGACTTCTGGTCGCGCCCGACGTACCCGAGCTTCTACCAGATCTTCCTCTACGGCGGCTGCCTCGGCTTCGAGTACTACGTGAAGCCGATCCTCCACGGTAAGGGTGACTCGTGGGCCAAGCTCGACATCATGTCGAGCGTCGTCGAGGTCACGGCGAGCGCGAATGACTTCGCCGGCCCCGCCGTCGCGAAGCTGGTGTGGGCCATCGAGCACGGCAACCGCGCCTCGTGGCGCTCGGTGCTGCTCACCGTGCGCGCCGCCGTCGGCGACTCCACCTTCGGCGTCTCGGGCGTCCGCGACAACCACTACAAGCCCTGAGTCGCCCCCGGGACCGCGTCAGCGCGGCTGCAGCGGTGCCGGCGTTCGGTCGGGCAACAGCGGCTTGACCTTCGCGAGCTGCGCGGCGAGCTCGGCCGGCCGAGAGGTCGGCTGCTTGCAGTTCGAGCGCTCACACACGAACGCCGTGGCGACGCCGCCGAGCGCGGTCTTACCTTCGAGCATCGGGACCTGCTTCGCGAGCTGCGGTAGCCGCGTGGCCGTCACGGCGACCAGCGTGCGGTGCGGCAAGTACGTCCGGCGCACCTCGGCCAGCAGCGGCTCCGCCTCCGCCAGATCGTGTGGCGCGACGATCACGATCTCGAGCGAGGTATCGAGCGCCCGATCGAGCGCCCCGCGCAGCGCGGGTGTGCGGGACTCGCGGGAGAGCAGGCCACCGAACGCGGCGAACGCCTGATCCGCACGCGCACGCCACGCCGGATCGCCCGTGAGCTCGTCGAGCCGAAGCAGCACCTCGAGAGCCACCGCATTGCCAGACGGCTGCACACCGTCATCGGTGGGCTTCTCGCGCACGAGCAGGCGCTCCCCGCCCGCATCGGTCGTGAAGTAGCCGCCCGCCGGATCTGCGAACCGCGCCTCGAGCTGGTGCGCGAGCTCGATCGCGGCGACCAGCCAGCGCGGCTCCCAGGTGGCCTCGAACAGATCGAGCAGCGCCTGCGCCATGAACGCGTAGTCCTCGAGGGTCCCGGGCTGGCGCGCCTGCCCCGCGCGGTAGCTCCGCGCGAGGCCACCATCCGCGGTGCGCAACCGACCGAGCACCAGCTCGGCGGCGCGCGTGGCGGCATGCAGGTAGCTGTCGTCCATGAACGCGAACCCGGCGCGCGCGAGCGCGGAGATCATGAGGCCGTTCCACGCCGCGAGGATCTTGTCATCGCGCGAGGGTGGCGTGCGGCGCGCGCGCGCGGCATAGAGCGCCACGCGCGCGGTCTCGAGCTTCGCGGCGAGCTCGGCCGGTGGGATCGCCAACGTCGCCGCGGCATCGGCGAGCGTGCGCGGCGTGTGCAGCACGCTGCGGCCCTCGACCGCAGCCGAGCCGCCGACGGCGAACCAGGCGCGCGCGAGGGCGCCGTCCTCCGCGCCGAGCACCGCGTCGATCTCCGCCGGAGTCCACGTGAAGAACCAGCCCTCGGCGAGCCTGCCGTCGGGCGCCCGGCTGTCGGCATCGGTGGCGGAGTAGAAGCCGCCCTCGGGAGAGGTCATCTCGCGGAGGATGTAGTCGATCGTGGTGCGGGCCGTGGTGGCGTGCTCGAGCTCGCCGGTGATCTGCGCCACCTCGAGGTAGAGCACCGCGAGCTGGGCGTTGTCGTAGAGCATCTTCTCGAAGTGCGGCACCAGCCACTCGCGATCGGTGGCGTAGCGATGGAACCCGCCGGCGAGGTGATCGTGGATGCCGCCCGCGGCGATCTTGTCGAGCGTGAACGTCACCATCGCGAGCGCGTCGGGGTCCGAGGTGCGGCGCTGATAGCGCAGCAACAGCTCGAGCTCGGGGGGGCTCGGGAACTTGGTGCCCCGGCCGAAGCCGCCCGAGGCCGTGTCGAAGCTACGTGCGAGGCTGCGCGCGCCCTGCTCGATCGCCTCGGGCCCGGGCGCACCCGCAGGGGGCGCGGCCTCCTCGCGCGCGAGCTGTGCGACCAGCTGGCTCGCGGAGTCGGCGAGGCGCGCGGGGTCGGTCTCCTGGAGCCCTCGGAGCTGGCGCATCACGCCGAGCAGCTGGACCTTGGACAGATACGTCGCGCCGAACACAGGGCGGCGATCGGCATCCGCGACCACGTTCATCGGCCAGCCGCCGCTGCTGCGCATCGCGAGGAGCGCGCGCATGTACACCGCGTCCACGTCCGGGCGCTCCTCGCGATCCACCTTGATGCAGATGAAGTTCGCGTTGAGGTACGCGGCGACCTCCACGTCGTCGAACGACTCGGCCTCCATCACGTGGCACCAGTGACAGGTGGAGTACCCCACCGAGATCAACACGAGCTTGTGCTCCCGCCGTGCGCGCTCGAACGGCTCGTCGCCCCACGCGTTCCAGCTCACCGGATTGTGAGCGTGCTGGAGCAGGTAGGGGCTGGTCTCGAGCGCGAGGCGGTTGGTGAACGGGTGCACCGGATCGTGGCGCGCTGCGGTCGCCGCCGCGAGACGCGCGATCAGCACCGGATCGATGGAGGTGACGCCCGGCAGTGGTGGATCGCCGGTGACTCTCGCGTCACCACTACACGCGACGCCCAGGAGTACGAGCGGTAAGAACCTTCGCAGGCTACTCGTCCATCGCCTGCAGGCGCTTCATCTTCGCGACGAACTTCTCGGGATCGATCCCCGCCTTGATCGCGCACTCGCCGAGCTTCTTCGCCGCGGCGTTGGTCTTGTCGGAGTCGCCCTTGGCCTTCTTGTTGTTCTGGGCGAGCGTCAGCAGATCATCGACGACCTTGTCGGCGCATGCCGCGTCCTTGCAGGCGCACGCACGATCGGCGAGGGCCTCAATGTCCTTGGTGACGTCCTTGCCACAGCCAACCGCGAGGAAGCAGACGAGCACGAGCGTGAAGCGCATGCCGTAGCGTACCCGCTTCCGGCGACGGCCACCGGCGGGCTGTGCGGATGCCGTACACGGCTACACGACCAGTCGCCAGGGGGGTCGGCTAGCCCCCGCTGCTGGCCGTAACTATGCGAACCCTGGCCGAGATCTCCGGGTTCTGACCGGCACGGAAGCTGCTCACTTCGGTGGGCATGTCGTCGCTCCTGTCCCGCCTGCTCCTCGCGACCGTGCTCTGCGGCTGGATGGCGGGAGCGGCCGCTGCGGATCGGATCGTCGTGACCTCCACCGACAACTCCGAGAGCGGCCTCTCGGACAGCGATCGCCGGGCCAACGCCGAGACCATCAAGCACGTCCTCGACGTCTGGGTGGAGAACGAATCGCTCGAGACCGATCGCCAGATCGACGTCGGCGTGGTGAGCCTCGCGGTCGATCCGGGCGACACCGAGATCGTCGTGCTCGCCGAGCTCCGGATCGCGATCTCCGACGATCATGGACAGCTGGTCTCGGTGGTCTCCGGGAACTCGAAGGTCTCGATCCCCTCCCGCACCTACCGCGCCGCCGCGCTGCCAAAGCTCCGCACCGAGGCCCTGATCGCCGCGACGCAGGCGATGCTCCCGAAGCTCCGCGCCCACCTTCACACCGCTCCGGCCGCACGCGTCCAGACCTGGAGCCTCGTCCAGCGCCTCGGCGAGTGGTTCGCGCGGATCTCGCCCCGCCCGCTCAGCTAGAGTGGGCGAGTGCGCAGCCGCCTCCTCGCCCTGGTGATCTTGCTGGGAATGCTCGTCGCCTGCGGCAAGCAACAGGCGAGCGACGGGCCCTGCACCTGCTCGCCCGCGAACACCTCGCGCACCAAGACCGTGCACGAGGACGCACCGATGGATGGGCAGAGGCTGCTCGCCCGTGTCCGCCAGCACCAGAGCGATGTCGCCCAGGGCAAGAACCCACGCGACATCAAGGTGGCCGACGACGAGCTGCGCTTCGCGATCCTGGAGTTCTGTCAGCCGTGCGGCGAATGGGTGAAGGATCGGCTGACGATCGAGGAGATGTACCCGCTCGGGAGGCTCGATCGGGCCGCCCGCGGCGTCTGCATGGGGCTCGTGCTCACGGATGGAACGACGGCGTGGGGGGACGCCCGGCCGCCGAACTGCAGGTGAAAGCAGCAGGTTGCGCCCGGAGCGCCCTGCCCGACGGGGCCCCAAGAGCGGTCCGGCAAGTTGGCCGGCTCGGCGGGCCGTGCGAAGATTTGGCTGCCGGTGGACTCCAGACTTCAGAAGGCCATCGCCACTCCACGCATCCAGAGCCAGGCCAGCGAGCTGGTGCAGCTCGCGTTGCGCGCGCTCGATGATCTGAAGCGCCTGGACGAGAGCCTGTACGAGCGGTTCGTCGGGAGCCGCGACGCTCCGCTCGATCCCTCCGCGAGCGCGGTGAGCCTGCGGAAATTGTGGGAGACCACGTTCTTCGGACTGCTCGGCCTCCTGACGTTCATCCGTTCGCTCGAGGGCGAGAAGCGAGAGACCGCCGCGCCTGTCGACGACGCAGCGAACTTCGATTTCGGAGATCTCGAAGGCGGCGCCCCCGCGCAGGGCAGCACCGAGCTCGACCTCGGCTCACTCGACGTCGGCAACCTGCTCGAGGGCTTCGGAGAGCAGGGTCCCGAAGGCGATACGGAGAAGTGGGCCCGCGTGATCGACAAGGTGCTGTCGATCGAATACGGCCTGCGCTCACAGCAGGTCGAGGCGCTCGCACGCATGGACGTGGCGCTCGGCGCCAACGAGACCAACCAGGTCCTCGGTCTCCTCGATGACACCTGCAGCTCCGCGAGCGAGGGCGTGCATGCGCTGGTCGGCGCGGTCTACGAGGCGTTCGTTCCCGACATCAACCCCGCGACCGTCGTGCCCGGTTACCTGACCTCGCTCGGCCGCGCGCTGCTCGTCCGGCGCGGACTCGCCGAGCTCTCCACTAACCTCGGGCCGTACAACGACGTGCTGCAGGCTGAGGACACCAGCCGCCATCCCGAGGCGCTCGCCACGATCCGCGAGACGCTGAAGACGTTCGTCGGATCGGTGGTGTGCCGCGCGATGCGGCCGGTGGATCGCTGGTAGATGGTCGAGTTCGAGCGCGATCTGTCGTCGCAGCCGGCCTCGCTCGCGCGCCTGACCAGCGAAGGCCTCGTCAAGTACCTCGACTCCCTCGGATCGATCAATCAGCGCGAGGTGCTGCTCGTCCACGATCAACGCGCGCTCGAGCAGATGCGCGAATCGCTCGCGAACGCACGCCAGCTCGTCGACATCTCGCCGCGCACCGCCGCGGAGATGATGGACCGCGCGTACCAGGCAGCGCAGCGGCTCCGCGGCCGGGCCCCGAACACGGATGAGCTCGTGATCCAGCTCGAACGCTATGCACCTACATCGTCGAACCCCTCCGAGACCTCGCAGTTCCTCGACAGGCTCGAAGCAGTGCTGGCGGCCTCCGGCAGCTGAAGGCATGCTGTTCTCCATGACGCCTCGCCTGCTCGTCATCGCGCTCGCCGCTGTCCTGTCACGTGCGCCGGCTGCGCGCGCCACACCCGCGGAGGATCCGAAGGCGCTGCTCGCCGAAGGCCGCGCGCTCGAGAACGCGGGATCGTGGGACAAGGCGCGCGCGGTGTACGTCCGTCTCGAAGCGAACAAGCGCTATGCAGGTGAGGCCTTGTTCCATCAGGCGTGGGCCGCGTTCTCCGCGGGTGACAACGACGCCGCGCTGACCCTCGCGGCGCGGGCCGCGCAGGTGGGAGGCCCCCGGACGCAGGACGCGAAGTTCCTCTATGGCGACGCGCTGTATCGCAGCGGGCAATACCAGCGTGCGCGGGAGGTCTATCTCGCACTTCACGCCGTGACCGCTGGCGAGGCGAAGGCTGCGGCGCGGAAGAAGATCGCGGCAGCCAACCGTCAGCTCAAGCTCCCCGAGGATGATCTGGGCGTCCGCGCTGCCGGCGCTGCGCCCACCTCACCAGCGGCCTCACCACCGGCCTCCCCGCCGGCAGCGCCCAAGCTCGACACCGCCGCGGCCGGCGAGCTCTATCGCCAGGCAGTGGCCGCGTTCCAGAAGGACGATCTCGACGCCGCGAAGACGTTCGCGCTCAAGGCGGCGAGCGAGAGCGGGGCGTACACCGTCGACGCCAAGGTCCTGTACGGCGACATCCTGGTGCGTCGCGGCGAGTTCGCGCGGGCCAAGGACGTGTTCGTGGCGCTTCGCAAGTTGACCACCGGCGACGTGCGCTCGATCGTGACCGCCAAGGTGGTCGCGACCAACCGCTCGCTCAAGCTGCCGGACACCGACGGCATCACGGACTGACGGCGACGCCGCTCAGCGTTCCGGCCGGGACGTCAATCGCGACCAGCACCGAGCGCAGCGCCATGCCCGCGAGGCAGCGGCTCTCCGGGTGATGCTCCCGCATCCACATGCACTGCTCGCCCTGTCCGATCTCGAACCTGCGCGCCTGGCCCGCGGCCTCGAGCTGAAGTGGCCCTGTCGGCGCGCTCATCCATGCGTCGAGGGCGACCTCGCCGACCTCCCCGATCCCACCGGCGGCGTCGACGGGAAACCGATCCTGACCGATCGCGAGCGTCATGCCTTCCGGGCAATCAGAGCGCACGTGCGTGACGCTCGGGTGCTCGTCCTTGCGGTAGATCTCCTTGCGCGGGAGGAAGAACAGCCCGGCGGTGATCAGTGCGTCCAGCCCGAAGTAGCCACCGTAGATCACGTACTCGGGGTGCTCGCTGCGACCGAGGAGCAGCGCCGTCGCGAGCCCGCCTTCGACGAGCGCCATCACGCCACTCATCCACTTCCACCGCGAGCCATAACGGAACGCCGAGTGATAGACCACGTCGCGCGCCTGTTGATCCGTGCTGCACGCGAGCGCGAACGGCTCCGCCACCGAGCTCGTCGCGATGGCCGGCGTCCCGGCGGCGCCCGGTGCGACGGGCGTTTGCACGCTGCGGTACTCGATCGCGAGCGGCAGCTTCACCGCGAGCCGCTCGACCACGCCGGGGAGTGGGACTGTGGCCTCGCGGACGCCCTCGTCCCAGCCACCGGGCCGGCCCGCGGCCTGCGTGATGATCCAGGTGGTGGCGCAGCCGGTCAGCGACGCACCCACGACGAGTGTGATCGCGAAGCGGAGCGCGTTGTTGCTCATCGCCCACCTCCGATCCGCACCCAGCCACCGGGGATCAACACGTGCACGTTGCCGCGCGCGCGCCACTCGGGAACACGCCAGGTCACGCGCGGCTCCGGGCGCAGCTGCCACGAGCCGCCGATCCACATCCACGCGGTACCAGTCCACTGCCAGAACCCAGCGATCCAGATCGCGGTTCGCACAGGTGCCACTGGAGCCACCTCGGCCTGCACCGGCGGCGGTGCGGCGGGCGCCGTGGTGGTCTGCTCCGAGGCGATGTCCTCGTCGGGGACCCGCCACATGCCGGCGAGCCAGACCCACGTCCCGAGGGTCCACTGCCAGTACCCGGGGCGCCAGTCGGCGTGCACGCTGAGCCGCGGCGGGACTTGCTCGGCGAGCGGCGACGGCGGCGGACCGTCGGGAGCCGGCGGAGGAGCGAGCGCCGCCTCGGCGCGTTGGCGCCACACACCGCGCCGGCGAGACCACTCCGCGTCGGTCCAGCAGCGCGCGTCCTCGGCGTGCGCCGCGCAGTAGTCCGTGCGCTCGCGGCGATGTCGCTCGAGATCGAGGTGGACCTCGAGCCCGCCCGCGCCCCAGCAATCACGATCCCCTGGGTGCGCGGCGCAGAACTCCTCGCGGCGCAGTGCGCGCTCCGCGGCGGCTGCCTCGCGACGACGACGCGCGGCCTCGCGGTCCAAAGCTCTCGCGCGCTCCGCCTCGACATCGACGACCACGACGGCACCTGCCTTCACCGGCCGCGGCGGATGCTTGCGGCGCCACTCCTCGTCAGCGCGACGCTGGTCCTCGTCGGCACGCACGCGCTCGCGCTCGCGCTCCTCCACCTGCCAGCGCAGGTGGGCCTCGTACTCCGCTTCGGGGACGTTGGGGTGCGATTCGAGGTGGAGCCACCCGAACAGCACGCCCTCCAGATCGTTGGGCTCGACGGACCAGAACCGGATCCGGATCCGCGGCGGTGGTGTGCCTGGTGGGCGATCCTGGATGCGAACCGTGACCACCGTGATCGAGCTGGTGGTGACGGTGGTGTCGAGATCGAGCCGGGCCGTCGTGGTGGGCAGCTGCGGTGGCGGCTCGACGCGCGTGCCCGGCGTCCCCGGTGGGCCCGGCGTCCCGTTGCCACCGCCACCGGTACGGCCGAGCACGAGGCGCTCGCGCGCATCGGCGATGCATCGAGCGTTGTCGGGCCTCGCGTTGACCCGCCCCCCGGCGTCGAACACGGCATCCGCCGTCTCGACCTCGCGATCGTCCACCAGCACCACCGCGTGCAGGGCGATCTTGCGCGGCGTGTGCAGTGCGAGGCGCACCTCTTCGCCCCACCGCCCGCCGCTCGCGGGGAGCTCGAGCTCGTACGGACCCTGTGCGCAGCTCTGCGCCGGGCGGAACCACTGCTGCCCCGTGACGCTCTCGACCAGCCGGATGTCCTCGAGCCGGTAGTGCGGCGCTGGGTTCCGACCACCGCATCCAAGGCCCACGGTCGCGACCAGCACCCAGAGGGCGAGCAACGACCTCCCGCGCAATGCTGCCCGCAGCATGTCCCGCAGCATGTCCCGCATCACGACCCGCATCACGACCCGCATCATACCGCCGCTCGAGCAGGGTCCGTGCCAACCGCCGGTGCCCGTTCGGCGCCGCGGGCGTGAACCGGTGGTCTCGATCCTGGGGCCTTGCGCGGAGGAATGTGGGTGAATGTTCACGCTCGATACGTTCGGACGGGCGCCGTTCTGGGCTCGACCCAGCGCGGGGGTGGTCCTAGGTTTCGCGCGTGACGAAGCTTCGAGATCTCGCAGGCAAGGTCGTCGTGATCACGGGTGCGAACATCGGTATCGGCCGCGCGGTGGCCGAGGCGATGGCAGACCGGGGCGCGCGCCTCCGCCTGCTGTGCCGTTCGCTGGACAAGGCCGCGCCCGTGGTCGCCGAGCTTCGTGCGCGCGCGGGCCACGACGACGTGATCGCGATCGCGTGCGACCTCGGCAGCCTCGCGACCGTGCGCACCGCCGCCGAAGCCCTCCTCGCGCGCGACGAGCCGCTCCACGTGCTGGTCAACAATGCCGGCGTCGCCGGGCAGCGCGGGCTCACCACCGATGGCTTCGAGCTGCACTTCGGCGTCAACCACCTCGGCCACTTCCTCCTGACCACGCTGCTACTCGAGCGCCTGCGGGCCTCGGCGCCAGCGCGGATCGTCCACGTCGCCAGCGGCAACCACTACAAGGCGCCCGGCCTCGATTGGGACGCCGTGAAGAGGCCCACAGCGTCGATCACCGGGCTGCCCGAGTACGGCGCGTCGAAGCTCGCGAACGTGCTGTTCAGCGCGGAGCTCGCGCGTCGCCTCGCGGGGACCAACGTCACGACGTACGCGGTCAACCCGGGGCGGGTCGCCTCGAACATCTGGCAGCGGATGCCGTGGCCGTTCCGACCGCTGTTCAAGCTGACGATGCTGTCCACCGCGGAGGGCGCGTTCTCGACGATCCGCGCGGCGCTCGATCTCGAGGCCGAGAGCGGCCGCTACTTCGACAGGCGGGCGCGCGAGCAGACGCCCAGCGTGCCCGCGCAGGACCTCGCGCTCGCCACCGAGCTGTGGGCGCGCAGCGTCGCGTGGACGGCGAGCGCCTGACTCAGCGGAGCGAGGCGTGGAGTGCGGCGAGGTACTCGGCGCGGCGGGCGGGGTCGGTGAGCACGGTGTGAGCGATCACGACCTGCGCGAACACGCTGCGCGCATCGTGGTGCGTATCCACGAAGCCGAGGTCCTTCAACCGCTCGGGGTGGAGGTAGCGCGCGAGCTCGAGGTACGCCGCGCGGACCTGCTGGATCGAGGCATTGAACGGGATGCCAAGGAACTCGAAGTGATCGACACCCTTGCCGAGCAGGGCGGCACGCGACGAGATCAAGCGCTTGACCTGGGCGAACGACAGCGGGCTCGGACGTTGTGAGGTCGCCTGGATCTCGAGGAACGGATCGGTGACCGCGCGATAGGTCATCGCCCGTGGCCTCGTGGGCGGACGGCGGGTCTCCGGGCGGCTCCGCTGCGGCACGATCTCGGCATCCTCCCGGATCAGCATCGGCACACACGACATCGTCGGATCCCGCGGCGTGGGCACCCGCGTCACCGTGGGCTCGCGCGGGGTGGGCGCTCGCGGCAGCGACGCCTCCTGGGGCGTCGGTACGCGGCTGGTCAGCTCCACGTGCACGATCGCATCGCACGCTGCGAGTGACACCATCACGGCGAGCGTCATGCGCGGATCGAGCTCGCGGTGCGCCGCTTCAAGCTCGGGCAACGTGGTGCCGCTCAGGAGCGCGTCGACCACCGGCTGCTCGGCCTCTCCGAGCTCGAATCGCGGGAGGTCCGCCTGCGCCTCCTGGCGGAGCTGGAAGCGCGAGCCGAGCTGGCGCAAGTCCACCGCGAGGCGCTCCTGGGACAGGTGCTTGCGCACGCCGACGTAGATCGCCGAGCGCACGTCGACCTCGACGCCGAGCAGGACCGGGATCCCGATCCGATCGTCGACCGTGTAGTCGCCCTGCTCGACCTCGAAGGTCCGCGCGGTGCGCTCGATGAGGACGCGACGCTTGAGCAGCTGCACCTGCGCGGCGACCAGGCCGGTCGCCTCGGCGAACCGGTCGACATCATCGGCCTTCGCACGGCCGAGCGCTCGCGTGATCGTCTGCACCTGCGCCGCGCTCACCATGTGGTGCGCGAGCGCGATCCGCGACACCGAATCAGCGGCGATCGGCGAGCTCGCGCCGATCACGATGCCGTGCGAGAACGCGACCCGGTAGGTCTTGCCGCCGGCGCGGAGCGTGAGCTGACCACTGCGTCCACCGATCCCGATCGCGGCCAAGGTCGCCGCCCACGGGCGGTGCGCCACGGTGCCGCGCATCATCACCGTGGGGCGACTGGGCGCTGCACCGCTGCTGCCGACATGACCCATCACCACCACTAGAGCGCCCGTCGCCGACGAGCGCAACCTCTACCCTGGACAACCGTTGTCACGCGCAGAACGCGTAGCGGTGACTACCCAAATCCGAGGTCTCGACGACGATCCACCGTGAGGCCCACGACGTTGGCGGTGGGCAGCTCGGGTCAGAGGTACGACCTCACCCCCATTGGGAGCGGAGGAAGAACACGAGTGCGACCACGAGCACGATCGCGATACCGACGGTGTGGAGGATATAGGTCTGCTGAGGCTTGCCGCTCACGGTCGGAACCTACCCCATGTCACTCGCAGTAGACAGACCCCGAGGGGCGCTGTCCCGTACAGCAGCGCAACTCCGCCAGCCATCACGCGAAGCGCATCGGTGCACGAAGCGTGAGGCGCACTGCAGTCGCAACGCCGCGGGCCTCGGCCGCGCGCCAGGGTTCGCGCGGATAGCCGATTCGCGCCGCCGTGGCATCCGCGCTGCACTGTCTCGGAGTCATGCCACTCCAGACCATCGACCTCATCGCACTCGAAGCTGTCCTCGGCGGCGCCGCCACGCGGCCACAACCTGAGAGCCCCGAAGAGGCGCCGCAGAGCCGCTCCTGGAAGCAGGTCGCAGGCGAATACGGCGCCGCGTGCGTCACCGGTGCCGGCCAGGCGCTGATCTACGGCGGGCGGCCGCGCAACGCGAAGAGCGCCGCGCTCACCGCCGCTGCGGGCTGCGCGATGGGGGTCGGGATGAAGGCGGTCGAGGACGTCGGCGGGTTGATGACGGGCGGCTGATCAGAGCACGGCCGGCGAGGCCACCGTCTCGAGCCGGCGATAGATCGAGCGTCGATCGATGCCGAGGATGTGCGCGGCCTGGGTCTTGTTGCCGCCGACCGCCGCGAGCACCTGACGAACGTAGCGGAGCTGCATCTCGTCCAGGGAGATCAGATCCGCGGGCAAGGCGGTGTTGAGCTCGAGCCGGGTGCTCCGGTACTCGACCACCTTGCGCGGCAGATCCTCGACGTCGATCTCGGTACCGCGACAGAGCGTGGCGGCGCGTTCGATGCAGTTCTCGAGCTCGCGCACATTCCCCGGCCAGTCGTAGTCGACGAGGAGCTGCGACGCACGGCGCGAGATCCCGCGAAGGAAGGCCTGCTTGCGCGTCGCGGCGCCCTCGAGGAAGTGGTTCGCGAGGATCAGGACGTCGCCCGTTCGCGCACGCAGGGACGGGACCTGGATCGAGACGACGTTGATCCGATGGAACAGATCCTCGCGGAACCGACCCTCCTCGACCTCGGTCTCGAGATCGCGGTTGGTGGCGACGATCACGCGCGCATCGAACGGAGCCTCCCGGTCACCTCCAACGGGGCGGAGCGCGCGCTCCTGCAGCACGCGCAGCAACTTCGCCTGCATCTCGAGAGGCATCTCGCCGATCTCGTCGAGGAGGATCGTGCCCGTGCCCGCCTGGACGAACAGCCCCTCGCGGGCCGACTTCGCGTCCGTGAAGGCCCCTGCGACGTGGCCGAACAGCTCGCTCTCGAGGAGTGCGGCGGGCATCGCGCCGCAGTTGACGGCGACCAGCGGCTCGTCCTTGCGCGTCTCGGAGAGGTTGTGGAGCGCCCGTGCCACCATCTCCTTGCCGGTGCCCGATTCGCCCTGGATGAGGACGGTCGCATCGGTGACAGCGATCGTGCGGATCATACGTTGCAGCTCGCGGATCGCGCTGCTCTCCCCGAGCATGTCCTCGATCGGCTCGCTCGATTCGCTCTGGCGGGTCAGCCGTTTGACCTCGCGCTGGAGCGCAAAGTGCTCGAGAGCGCGATCGATCGCCACCTCCAGCACATCCGTCTTGACCGGCTTGGTCAGGAAGTCCCAGGCGCCCGCGCGGAGCGCCGCGATCGCGGTGTCGAGCTGGCCAAAGCCGGTGAGAACGATCGGCGCGCAATCAGGATAGCGGCGGTACAGCTGATCGCACAGCTCGATGCCCGTCATGCTGGGCATCTGGACATCCGAGATCACGACGTCCGCCGGGTCCTGCCGCAAGTAAGCGAGACATGCGGCGCCCGAGAACACCGCATCCGCCGTGAAGCCACGCACCCGCAGCGCATCGCGGAGCAGCATCGCGGTGTCCTCATCGTCATCGACGATCAGGATGCGAGCCTCGGCGCGGGTGGTGCTCATGACAGGATCACCCTAGCCCTCTCGCCCTGCCCCGATGGGGATGTTCACCGTAAGCGCACGGTGAGAAGCGCGACCGTTCCGCGGGATCGCCGCACAGGGCGCGCGCTACGCGTGGCGCTACGCCGGCGTCCGGACCTCCATGACCACGGATCCCGGGGCGTCCTCCACGGTTGCGCTGGAGTCGTGTCATCATCCAGGGGTGGACTCCGGGGTGCGCACGGCTGACGCGCGCGGCTGCCCCTCCGACGAGGAGCTCGCCGACTTCGTCGAGCACGCCCTGCCCGAGCCGCGTCGCCGCCAGCTCGAGGCCCACGTCGACGGCTGCGTGACGTGTCGGGAGGCGATCGGCCACGTGGCCTCCATGGTGGATGACGGCCCCCAGCAGATCGGCCGTTACCGGCTCGACAAGCGGCTCGGTGCGGGCGGCATGGGGGTGGTGTGGCAGGCCTGGGATCCCGCGCTCGAGCGCGACATCGCGATCAAGCTCCTGCACCCGGAGCTCCACGACGCTTCCGGCCGTGAGCGCGCGGTGCGCGAGGCGCGTGCCCTCGCGCGGCTCCAGCACCCCAACGTGGTCGCGGTCCACGACGTCGGCGAGCACGAGGGGGACGTGTTCATCGCCACGGAGCTGATCGACGGTGAATCCCTCGATCAGTGGCAGCGCGGGCGGTCCGCCGCGGAGATCCTCGACGCGTATGCTCAGGCCGCGCGCGGGCTCCAGGCCGCGCACGCGCTCGGGCTCGTGCATCGTGACGTCAAGCCGAGCAACATCCTCGTCGCGCGCGACGGCCGCGTGCGCGTCGGAGACTTCGGTCTCGCGACCACGGCCACGGCGACCTCGCTCGAACGCCCGCCTTCCGTGACGCCCGCGCGGAGCCCGCTGCCGACGCTCACCCACGACGGAGAGCGGCTCGGGACCCCGGCATACATGGCGCCCGAGCAGCAGCACTCCACGGCGGTCGATGCGCGCGCGGATCAGTTCAGCCTGTGCCTCGCGCTCACCGAGGCGCTGCTCGGCAAGCAGCCCGGGCCGGATCCCACGGCGGCGGAGCTCGCCGCGAGCGGCGTCGATGCACCATGGGCCGCGATCGCGCGCGGCCTCGCTACCCGCCCGAGCGCGCGGTTCGCCGAGCTGTCCCCGCTCGTCGATGCGCTCGAGGGCAAGCGGCCCCCGCGGTCCTCGCGACGAACGTGGCTGGCGATCGGCGCCGCGGCCATCGCGCTGACCGCGGTCGTCGCCTGGAGGATCTCCGGCCGCACCGAGGTCGAGCGCACGCCACCTCCGATCGTCCAGGCCGCAGGGACCGGCTCTGCTCGCGTGGCCCCTTCTCCGACGAACCTGCTCCCCACGTGGACGTGGACCACGCCGACCACCGGCCCGTGGCGGCTCCCGGCCGATGCGATGCATGTCGCGATGGTCGACGGACAGCACGCCGTGGCGCTCACCTTCGACGAGGCGATGGTGATCGATCTCCAGACCGGTGCGGTCACCAGCCCGGTGCAGGTGATCACCAGCGGCCGGTTCGAAGGCGTCGCCCGGGTCGGCGCCCGCGTGCTCGCGTTCGGCATGCGCGATGACAAGCCGATCGCCTGGGAGATCTCGACCGCACCCGTCAAGGCCGTGGACGTCCCGCTGACCGATCCGGTCCCCGACGAACCGACGACCCTGTGGGGCGATGCTGCGGTGGTCTCGGGCGATGGTGCGCGGATCGCGATCTGCACCGGTAAGCGTTGGCCGACGATCCGTGACACGCGGACGCTCGACGTGATCCGCGTGGTCAAGGGCGTCGAGTGCCGCGATCCGTGGTTCCCCGACGCCGGGCACGTGATGCTCGGCACGTCCTCCGAGCCGCGCCTCGTGGACCTGGCGACCGGCGCGATCACCAAGATCGGCGACAGCGCCGCCCGCGTGACGCAGGGCCCGAACGGTCGGTCGTTCGTCCTCGGCGACGAGCGCTACAAGATCCTCGGCGCGAACGGTGCCGTCCTCCGTGAACGGCGGAACCGGTCGCACTACGAGGAGGTCCAGTTCACGCCCGACGGCGCGTACGTGGTGGGGATCCGGATGGGGACGCTCACGATCCGCCCAGCCAACGATGACGACAAGGAACGCGAGATCGATCTCCCGACCTCGGTCCCCGCCATCGCCATCGACAACAAGAGCGCGGTGATCGTCGCCGACAACGTGGTGATCGCCGTCGACCTCGCGAACGGCACGGTCCGGCACGCCTCCGGCAACCTCGAGATGATCCGGCAGGTCGCGCCGCGAGCGGGCTCAGTCGTCGTCGCCTCCGATCACCTGCGGCTGTGGCGCGAAGGGAAGCTGGTCTCGACCACGGATCAGGTCACCAACTTCGCGATCGGCGAGACGGCCTCCGCGATCACGGTGCTGACGTTCGACTTCGTGGGCCTGTGGGA
>JAYVRN010000535.1:0-4524 GCA_043776275.1 Myxococcales bacterium
CCCTCGGCCACCGTCATCGGGTAGCCCTTGCGGTGCCAGTCGTTGATGCCCTCGTCGAGGATCGCGGCCTTGGTGTGACCGCGGGCTTTCAGAGCATCGACCACGTCGCCCGAGAGGTGGTGCGGGCATGCGCAGTACGCGATCACCCACGTGTCCTGGGCGATCTCGTCGAGCCGCTTGAGGTCGTGATACGGGATCGAGACGGCGCCGGTGATGTGCGCGCGCATCCACTCCGACGGCGGGCGCGCATCGATGATGATGAACTTCCGCTTCTCGTCGTAGGCCTTCTTGACGATATCGACGGGGACGAACCGATCCTCGCGCGCTGTCCAGTCCGGCTCCTTGCCCTTGGGGAACAGGAGCAGCGGCTCCTTGCCCGTCGGCGCCGGGAGCTGCGAGATCGCCGGGGCCGCCGGGTTCACGAACGTGCGGATGTACGCGATCACGTCGGCGAGCTTCTGCTCGTCGAGCTTGGTCGCGAACGCCTCCATCTTGGTCCCGGCGCGGCCGTTGACGATCGCGTGCCGGAGGAACGGATCGCTCGCCTGCGCGAGGAACATCGGGTTGGCCAGGTGGACGGCTTCCCCGCGCGACTTGAGATCGCCGTGGCACACGCGGCAGGTGGAGTCATAGATCCCCGCGCCCCGCTTGGGATCCCCGGCCTTGGTCAGCGCGGCGAGCTGCTTGAGCGGCACGTTGCCCCGTGCGCGGACGTACGCGACGAGCCGCGCGATCGCCGCATCATCGAGCGGGCCGCCGAGCGCCTTGCCATATGCGGCCATCGACGTGCCTGGTCGGCCCGTGGTGATCGACTTGGTAAGGAACTCATCGGTCACGCTCTCGAGGAACGTCGGCGTGATGAGGGACGGCGCGTGATCCGCGGCGTAGCCCTCGAGGGCCTTGCCGTGACACGCGGAGCACAACGCCGCGTATAGCTCCTTCCCCTGCATCCCATTGGGTTCGGCGACCGGTGCGACCGGTGCGGTCGGCCGGGATGCAGGCGAAGGCGGCGGCGCGGTGCCACTGCCGGAGGGTGGCGCAGCGTTCGAGTTGCAGGCCACCAGGAGAACGAGCCACAGCGCTTTCACGCCGTGGACTATGCCATCAGCCGGCTATCGGTGGTCGCGGACGACCGGACCCTGCGGCTGCGGCGGAGGTGGCGGGTTGTTCGTGCGGTGGTCGCGGACCTGCGGACCATTGTCCACGCGGCCACCACCACCACCACGCCAGCGACCCTCGACCCAGATGTGGCCACGACCGCGGCGCTCCCAGCGACCGTCCTCCCACATGTACCCGTTGCGCTCGCGCTCCCAGTATCCGTCACGCCAGACCCACTGGTTCCCACCACGGGTCCAGCGACCCTGGATGAAGATGAAGCCGGGGCGAGTCTCCATGACCACCGCGCGCGGCGGCGGCGGCTCCTCATCGACCTCGACCACGGCGACGGGTACGCCGACGTGACCATGAGCACGGACCACACAACCCGCGGAACCCGCGACGGTGGCCGCGACCAGAGCAAAGCTACCAAGTGCGTTCTTCCAGTTCATCTTCTAATCCTCCTCGAGGTGAGTCACCTGAGCAAACGCTAGACCATGTCGAATGCCGAGGGTCCCCAGGTGGTTACAAGGCTCAGCGCATCGGATCGTGAGCGCTTGTCCTGTGGATTTCACACCACACTCGGCAGTATGCCCCGGTCCGACGGTGGGCGACTACCCGACATTCAATCGCGCGACCAACGCACTGCTTGCGCGATCGGCTCCCACAGTCAGTGAGGTATCATTAGACCATGGGGCGCTGTCTGGTGCTGGGGCTCGTGCTGGTAAGCGCGTGCAATGCCCAGCTGATGGACCCGAGCGACACGGCCACGGATGGGTCGATTTCGCACGGCGATGCGAGCGATGGCGCCCAGCCCGATGCCTTCATGCTCGGCCCGTGGAGCGCGCCCGTCCCGATCCCGATCGCGTCGACGCTGGCCGACGAGGACGATGGCACCCTCAGCTCCACCGGCCTCGAGCTGTTCTTCTCGATCGTCAACACCGCGGACGCCAATCGCAAAGATCTCTACGTCGCCACGCGCGCGACCACGAGTGCGGCATTCAACCCGCCGACCAAGCTGCCGTTCAGCTTGACGGGCACCAGCGAGGAGACGCCGCGGCTCGCACCCGACGACAAGACGATCTACTTCGCCTCCGATCGTGCGGGCGGGCCGGGCGGCCTCGATATCTATCAGGCCACCCGTCAGACCGCGACGGGCCCGTGGAGCACGCCTGTGCTGGTCGCCGGGCCGAACACCACGCTGAACGAGAAGTGGTTCATGCCGTGCGGCATTGGCAATGACTACCTCGTCGTCGCGGGCACCGATCTCGCCGCCGGCACGGTCGGTGGCGTGACGCCCACGATGGTCGCCGAGCTGAGCTCACCGCAGGCCGAGACCGGCACGTTCCTCACCGCGGACTGTCTGACGGTGTACTTCGCCTCGGCGCGCGTGGTCCCCACCGGCATCTACACGGCCCATCGCGCTTCGAAGGCGGCGCCGTGGCAGACGCCAACCGCGATCACCGACTTCGCCACGCTCGGTGGCGCGCAGGAGGATCCGTGGATCGCGGCCGACGGGCGCAGCTTCGTGTTCGTCTCGAGCGCGAGCGGTAGCAAGAACATCTACCTCAGCACGCGCTGACTTCAGCCCCCGAACCGGCACGCAGCGTGACCGAGCACGACGGGCCCATCCACGGTCGCGGTCGCCGTCGCCACCCAGCCACGGCGAACGCGATCGTCGAGGAGCTCGTCGGCGGTCGGGCGATGGTCCCACACGGAGACCGCATTCACGCCGCCGAGTCAGGTGGTGTCGAACACCAGGATCACCGACCACGGCGTGGCCACGATCACATCGTGCGTGTATTCGTCTTGCACGATGACCTCGGCGACGTCCCAGTGACGGACCAGCCCGTGATCGAGCACGTCCTCGAGCGTGGCGAGGTGCGACGCGTGCGCCACGAGCGCGGCACGCTCGGGAGCGATCTCGCCGACGATCCGTAACTCGCGGGTCACCCCACGAGCATGCCACCCCGCGGCTGCGCTACCATAGGGTTCGTGCGCGCCGCTGGCCTGTTCGTGCTCACCACCGCCGCGGTCGCGGGTGGCTGCCTCCGTGATCCCGCGGAGGCCGAGTGCCCCGAGCTCGGCGTGGGCGATCTCGTGGTCACCGAGGTCGGCGGCCCGCAGACCGGCATGGACACGCTGCAGCCGTGGATCGAGCTGTACAACGCGAGCGGCAAGAGCGTCGATCTGCTTGGCGTCAAGCTGCGGTTCCGCCGCCCCGACGGCAGCGACGAGACCGATACGATCATCCGGCGGTCCCTCGTGGTGGCCGCCGGTGCGTACGTGGTGCTCGGCCTCGACGACGATACCGATCGCGAGACCTACCTCGACTATGGGATCTCGGGTGACTTCCACGCCAGCTGGCCGAGCGCCGCCGCCGTCGACGTCGAGGTCTGCAACCTGCGGATCGATCGCGCGCAGTACAGCTCGCTGCCGCGGACCGGCACCTATTCGCTCGGCATCACGCCCCCCACGGCCGAGGCCAATGACCTCCCCGCGAGCTGGTGCACCGACCTCACGGCGACCCCCGGCAGCTTCCCGGGCACACCGCAGAAAGCGAACCACGCATGCCCGTGATCCAGACCATTCGCCGATCTCGCAGGTCCCTGGCGCTCGTCCTCGCCGCCGCGGTTGGCCTGGGCTCGCTGTCGTGCGCTCCGGTCGGCGGCAAGCGGTACACCCGCAAGCTCGCGCAGAAGTCGCTCCAGAAGCTCGAGGCACCGGGCATCGTCGTCGGGGAGTTCCACCTCACGAAGGTCGTCGACGGCGACACGATCAAGGTCGACGGCCTCGACAGCTCGCTCCGCCTGATCGGCGACGACACCGAGGAGACGTTCAAGAACGAAGCAGATCGGCGCGGCGCCGAGGCCGGGCTCGAGCAGTACATGAAGGACAAGCGCGGGAGCTCGCCACGCCCCGTGAAGATGGCCACGCCGATGGGCGAGCAGGCCAAGCTGTGGGCGAAGCACTTCTTCGAGGGCGTGGAGAAGGTCCGGATCGAGCGCGATCACCCCGCCGAGATCCGCGATCGCTACAACCGCTACCTGGCCTACGTGGTCGCCAACAAGAACGGCACGTGGATGAACTACAACGTCGAGGTCGTGCGCGCGGGGATGTCGCCGTACTTCCCGAAGTACGGCAACTCGCGCCGGTTCCACGCCGAGTTCGTCGCCGCGCAGGACGAGGCCAAGGCCGCGAAGCGCGGGATCTGGGCGCCGGGGATGCCGGGCTATCCGGACTATCCCGAGCGTGAAGCGTGGTGGTCGGCGCGCGGTAACTTCGTCGACGAGTTCCGCAAGGAAGGCGAAGGCAAGGCCAACTACATCGACATCACGCACTGGGACGCGCTCGATCAGCTCGAGGCGAACGTCGGCAAGGAGGTGCACCTGCTCGGCACCATCGGCGACGTGCGGATCGGCGAGAAGG
>JAYVRN010000536.1:0-4501 GCA_043776275.1 Myxococcales bacterium
GGTGCACGAGCTCGTGCTCGTCGAAGTACACGCTCTTGCCGGGCACGCCGACCGCGGCGCGAGACAGCTTGCGCAGCACCCAGCCGTGCCACAGCGGGCGCTCGAACACCACGGCGTCGGCGTGCGCGAGGTCCTCGCGGAGGGTCCACCCATCGCGCAGCAGGCGCGGGAAGTAGACCCCGCGGCACTCGCCGCCCCAGCCCCGCGTCAGCGTGGTCTCGCCGCCCCGGGTGACCTCGGTGGTGTCCTCGAGGATCTCGTGACCGTAGCCCTCGTTGAGCCAGTAGTGGGTGCGATCCGTGAACACCCCGCCGCCATTCCAGCAATCGCCCTTGGCGAACAGCGCGATCGCCGTCAGGTACGGCGCCCGCGAGATCGCGGTCCACGCGCCCTTCGCGCGCGAGCCCCAGTGCCCGTTCATGGCGAAGTAGATCAGGTACTTCCCATCCGGCGAGAGATCGGCGCGCAGCTCGTACAGCCGCCCGCGCAGCCACTGACCGAGCTGGAACGTGTCCTTGTCGCGGTTCCATGCGATCGCGGCGACCTCGCGCGAGGGCCCGCGGCGCAGCACCACGCCGGTGTGGCCATCGCGCGCCAGCAACACGTGCAGGCGCGGCTTCACGGGCGTGGGCTCCCGCCGCGGGAGGCCAGGGTCAGGACGAGCCGCAGCGCCGACCGCACGCGGGCATCATAGGATCAGACCCGACCGCGCAGGCGATCGATCGAGATCATCCCCGCACCGTGGGCCGCGATCGCGAGGAACACGAAGCAATAGATCACGGCGAGCTCGCCATCATTGGCGATCGGGAACAGCTTCGCGCCGAGCGCACCCTTCCAGTGGAACTGCAGGTACGCCACCGCCATCGTGCCCGACGCCAGCACCGCGGCGGGCCGCGTGAACAGCCCGAGCGCGATCAGGATGCCTCCCACCAGCTCGATCACGCCGCCGAACCACATCTGCGACATCGCCGGGGGGCCGGGGTGGGTGGCCAGCACCCCGAACAGCTTCTGCGCTCCATGGAACGCGAACAGCACGCCGCTGACGATGCGCAGGGCGGCGTAGGTGAGGTTCTGAAGCTTGACGCGATCCATCTCGGGTGGATGGCATGCGCTGGGCACCCTGGCTCGTCCCCGAGGCGGAACTCACCGTTGCCTACTCGATGCCGTACTTCTCGAGCTTGTAGTACAGCGCCGAGGTCTTGATGCCGAGCAGGCGCGCGGTCTCGGTCTTGACGCGGGCGGCCTTGGTGTACGCCTTGAGGATCAGCTGGCGCTCGAGATCGTCGAGGATCTCGGGGAGCGAGAGCTCGCGCGGCACGCTCAGCGCGTCCTCTTCAGCGCCGCCCTGGAGGAACTGCGGGAGGGCGTTCGGCGTGATCTCGTCGCTCTCGGCGAACACCAGCGCCTGCTCGATCGCATTCTCGAGCTCGCGGACGTTGCCGGGCCAGTGGTACGCCATGATCCGGCCGAGGGCCGCATCGCCGACCGCGCGGACGCGCGCATTGGTCTTCGGCCCGAGCTTCGCGATGAAGTGCGTGCACAGGTGCGGGATGTCCTCGCGGCGCTCGCGCAGCGGCGGCAGCTTCACCGGCAGCACGTGGAGCCGGAAGTAGAGGTCCTGCCGGAATCGCCCGCTGGCGACCTCGGTCTCGAGATCCTTGTTGGTCGCCGAGAGCACGCGCACGTCGACCTTGATCGGGTGCTCGCCGCCCACGCGCTCGAACTCCTGCTCCTGCAGCGCGCGGAGCAGCTTGACCTGCATCGCGGGCGGGATGTCGCCGATCTCGTCGAGGAACAGCGTGCCCTGATCGGCGAGCTCGAACCTGCCGAGCTTCTGCTTCACCGCACCGGTGAACGCGCCCTTCTCGTGCCCGAACAGCTCGCTCTCGAGCAGCGTCTCGGTCAGCGCGCCGCAGTTGACCTTGATGAACGGTCCGTTGGCGCGCTTGCTGAGCCGGTGGATCGCTCGCGCCACGAGCTCCTTGCCGGTGCCGCTCTCACCCGCGATGAACACCGTGGTGTCACTGGCCGCGATCTTCTGCACCGTGCGGCGGACGATCGCCATCTTCTCGCCGCTGCCGACCAGATCCGGGAACTTCCCGTCGGCCTCGGCGCTGAAGTAGTCGCTCATCGCATCGGCCTTGCGGCGGCCGCGGCGGGTGGCGCACAGCTCGAGGGCTCGCTCGATCTTGAGCCGGACCACCTCGGGCTGGATCGGCTTGGTGATGAAATCGAACGCGCCGAGCTTCATCGCCTCGACCGCCGTCTCCACCGTGCCGAACCCCGTGATGATCATGATGGGGACATCGGGATCGAGCGCGCTCACGCCCTTCAGCACATCGACGCCGGTGCCGCCCTCCATCTTGAGGTCGGTGATCACGAAGTCCGCGCGCTTCTGCTTGAACGCCTCGACGCCGGCGCCGCCACTCGCGGCGAGCACGGGCGTGTGGCCGAGCTTCTTCGCCACGTGCGCGAGACCCTCACGCACGGTCTCGTTGTCGTCGACGATCAGGATCACTGCCATCGCGAACCTTGGTAACACGAAAGCCGCTAGGGCTGGGCGCTCTCGAACAGGCGGAACCGGCGCTCGAGCTCCCACTGGAACCGGGCGCGCTCGCTGCCGTCGAGGAACTGCTTGCAGCTCGCGCTCGCCGGATCGCCGATGCCCATCGCCCCGGTCGGGGCGCAGGCGGAGACCGGCTGGGCCTGCGCGAGGGAGGTCCACAGGCTCGCGCCCGGGAGGAACGAGTGCTCGAGGCTGTTGCGGGAGATCGTCTTCAGCTGCCGATACGTCAGGTGCTGATCCGTGGCGGCGCGCACGTACTCGCCCGCGAGGCTCGAACGCGACACGCCCTGGTCATCGGTGGCGAGCGCCACGGGGACGCCGTGCGCGAGGTACGCCGCGAGCGGGTGCGCCGCGCCGCGGACCTCGAGGATCTGATCGTTGCTCGACAGGCAGACCTCGACCGCGACGCCGTTCGCGGCCATCGTGGTCATCAGGGCGTCTGCGTCGGTCTCCGAGGCGATGTCGACGCCGTGGCCGATCCGATCGGCGTGGGCGACCTCGACCGCGCGGCGCACGTGGAACGTGTTGTGGTTCGAACCGGCGGGCAGGTACTTCGGGACGACTTCGCCCGCGTGGAGCGTGATGTGCAGCGGGCTCTTCTGCGTGAGCGTGTACTTGGTGTGCAGGAAGTCGATCATCGCCATGTGCAGCTCGTAGTTGGCGAGGGACGTCGAATCGTCCTCGGGGGAGGACAGGTTGGCGCCGACGATCTGCCCGGTCTTCGCCGCCATCTCGTAGGAGCTGACGAGCTGACCGAACACGGTGTCGAGCGCGCCGGTGCGCGAGATCTGCGCGATGAACCGCACGCCGACATCGCACGCTGCTGGCGGCGAGACATCGTTGCAGCCGAGCACGGTCTTGTACGCCGCGCCGGCGCCGTTGACGACGGCGACGTCCGCGTTGAGCTGCTGGGTGAAGGTCGGGCTCGCGAGCAGCGCATCGTAGAACTGCGGCAGGGTCTGGACGGTCACCGGCTGCGTCCACACCGATGCGGCCAGCGTGCCGAGGTTCTTGCCGAGGTTGAACATGGTCTCGACGTAGAGCTGATTCTCGTCGGCCGCGCGGGTCAGGATGTCGGCGATCGCGTCATCGCGGTGAGCACCGGCCACCGCGCCGTACTTGCCGAAGGTGGCGAAGAAGTGATCGTGACCGTTCTGCGCGCCGGGGACGAAGTCCTTCATCGACCACGCACGAACGGTGGCGTCGTAGAACGATCCGGGCGCGGGCACCGGCTGCGTGCTGGTCGAGCACTGGTTCCCGTAGACCGCAGCGTAGGTCGAGGAGTTGATGCAGTCGCCGTCGGCCTTCGCCCAGTCGAGGTAGGTCTCGGCGTAGACCGCACCGGAGAGGTGGTGGTGAAGGTCAGCGCCCTTGGGCATGCCCTTCAGGAACGCGGCGAGGTCGCCGGGGTTGCCGACCACCATGTCGAACCGATCCGCGGCTTGCTCCTCCCAGCGCGTGGCGCACTCGGTGGGCGTGCCGTCGCAGGTCGGGGTGACCGGGCCGTCGGGCATCCCCCCATCGGGACCGTCCGCAGCCGGGGCATCGGAGCAGCCAGCCAGCACGGCGAGGGCGAGGACGGCGCGGGCGCTGAACATGGCGCAAGCTACACAAGGTCGCGGGCGAAGTCGATCAGAGGTTTCGGGCGGTTCCGTGGGCCAGCGCACACGCCTTGCAGCTACGCCGGCAGCACGATCGTGAACGTGGTCTCGCCACCCGCGCTGGTGAGGTCGACGCGGCCGCCGTGGTCCATCGCGATCTCGCGGACGAACGCCAGGCCGAGACCGGTGCCCTTCTCGCGGGTCGTATAGAACGGCTCGAACAGCTTCCCGGAGGTCTCCGGCGAGATCTCCTTGCCGCGGTTCCACACCGAGAGCTCGACGCCGTCCGCGGTCTCGCGCGCGGAGATCCGGACCGCGTCCTTGCCGGTGTTGC
>JAYVRN010000537.1:0-4496 GCA_043776275.1 Myxococcales bacterium
CTTCTTCGCGAGCTGCCCGGGGTCCAACCTCGTCAGCGCGAACACCTGCAGCGCCACGGCGTTCGACGCGATCCTGTCGCTGCGCACCGGCGCGGCATCGTCGGCGGATCTCACGTGTAGTGACGATGTCTCCGGCTGCGGCAACGGCCTGCAGCCCAAGGTCGTCAACGCCTCGGTCAGTGGCGCGAACCTGGTGTGGCTGATCGTCGATGGCTTCGGCACGACCGGCAACGGCGCGTACACGCTCAGCTACTCGATCCAGTAGGCGGCCCTCGCTCCGAGCGGCGCGGATCCGTTACGATGGTGCCTCGTGTACCCCTCTCTCGAACCTGGGACGCAGCTCGGCCACTACCGTGTGGTGGGACCACTCGGCCGCGGCGGCATGGGCGGGGTGGTGGAGGTCGTCGATGCGAGCGGGGCGCGCTACGCGGTCAAGTCGCCGCTCGCCGACACCAACGGCGCCCATGACGTGACGGCCCGGTTCGCGCGCGAGGCCAATGCGCTCCGGCTCCTCGAGCACCCGAATCTGGTCGCCGCCATCGACGTGTTCGTGGAGGGAGGGGTGCTGTTCCTCGTGATGGAGAAGGTCGCGGGCGCCACGCTCGGCGAGCGGATCCGCGATCACGGCGCGCTCCCACCGCGGCAAGCGCTCGTGTTCGCGCACCAGATCCTCGACGGCGTGGGGCACGCCCACGCGCAGGGGTTGGTGCATCGCGATCTCAAGCCCGACAACATCATCCTGGTGCCGATGGGCGGCTGGGAGCGCGTGAAGATCATCGATTTCGGCCTGGTCAAGCTCGTCGGCGACGCTGCGGCGGCGTTCGGTGCCCAGGCGCTGACCAGCACGGGTCTCGTGTTCGGGACGCCGGCGTACATGGCGCCCGAACAGGCGCTCGGTCGGCTCGTGGATGGGCGGGCCGATGTCTACGCGGCGGGGGTGATCCTGTTCGAGATGTTGACCGGGCGCCTGCCGTTCCGCGATCCGGACCCGCAGGTGATGATGCGGCTCCACGCGAAGCAGCCGCCGCCCCGGCTCGACGAGCTGGCGGGTGGTGAGCGGTGGTGTACGCCACAGGTGGTGGCGCTGGTCGAGGGCGCCCTGATCAAGGATCCAAACGATCGGTTCCCGAACGCGCAGGTGATGATGATGGCGCTCGACGACGCGTTCCGATCGATCGATCACGTGGCGTGATCAGTCCTCGTCGCGACGGCGGCCGGGCCCACGGTCCGGATCCGATCGATCGGGCCCCAGCGCCTCGAGCTGCGTGCGCAGCGCCGTGGTCTCGGGCGTGGCGCCGCCATGTTTGCGCTCCCAGTCTGTGAGCTTGCGCTTCGCCTCCTCGAGGTGACCGCGGCCGATCTGGTCGAGGACCTTCCGGAAGTCCTTCTCGGCCTTGCCGTCGCGCATCGGGGGCGGCGTGATCCGCAGCTCGGAGGCGGGCGACTCCGACGAGGGCGCGACCGTCGGGTTCATGCTCGGTGCAACCTCGGTCGCGCTCCCGGCACCACCGCCGCGGGACCCGGCGATCACGGCGATCAGGACGATCACGACGCCTGCGCCGATCGCCCACGGCTGCCAGCGGACGGGGCGTGCGGGTGGCGCGACGGGCACGGCGCCGGCGCTCGAGCTGGCACCGGCGCTCGAGCTCGCACCGGCGAGCGCATCAGCGAGGGCCGCGGCGGTGGGCCGCGCACCCGGATCGAGTGCGACCGCCCGATCGATCGCGTCGGCGATCTCGGCAGGGAGCGAAGGCGCGAGCGTCCGGACGGGCGGCACGGGTGGGATCAGCGCACCACTCGGCGCTGCATCGAGCCGCGGCCAGGTTCCGGACGCGGCTTGATACAGGGTGGCGCCCAGCCCGTAGATGTCGGCCTCGGCGTCGCATTGACCGCGCAGCAGCGCCTCGGGGGCGGCGTACGCCGGCGAGCCGACGAACTGGCCGGTCATCGTGAGCGAGGAGTCTGGAACGTGGGCGACGCCGAAATCTGCGAGCTTCCACGCGCCGTCGCCGGCGGCGAGGATGTTCGCGGGCTTGACGTCGCGGTGGATGATCTTCTGCGCGTGCGCCGCGGCGAGGGCGCGCCCGATCTGGATCCCGAGCACGCGCACCTCGTGGGGCGTGAGCGGGCCACTCACGAGCCGCTCCTTCAGCGACGGGCCGACGACGCGCTCCATGACGAGGTAGGGCGGATCGGCCTCGAGATCGATGTCGAACACCGCGACGACCCCGGGGTGGGACAGCGCGGCGATCGCCCGCGCCTCGATCCGGAACCGGTCATCGAGGATCCGCGCCGCGAGGCCGTTGCGGTGGCCCTTCAACGTCTTGACCGCGACCTCGCGCCCGAGCACGTCGTCGACCGCGGTGAACACCTCACCCATCGCGCCGGCCCCCAGGGTGCCGGTGACGCGGTAGCGGCCGAACTGTCGAGCCTCCTCCACGGAGGCCAGCGTAACACCTGTGCGTCGCGGGTGATTCGCGGTAAGAACGCCCGTCATATCGACGGGGGAGCTTCTCGTTCCGAGAGGCTGAGAGGTGCATCCTGCACGACCCCAAAACCTGCTCGAGGTAATGCTCGCGAAGGGAGTCTGCGATGGGTACCAACGAATCGAACGGCAACGGCAACGGCAACGGCAAGCGCTCGCTGGCACAGGTGGGACCTGACCCGGTCGCGAACCTCCCCGTGATCGACGGGTTCCCGGCCTCCGAGAAGGTCTATGTCGAGGCCGAGGGCCTCGCGGTGCCGGTCCGTCGGATCCACCTGTCGGGCGGCGAGCCCTCGTTCGACGTCTACGACACCTCCGGGCCGCAGGGCGTCGATGCGCACCAGGGCCTGCCGAAGCTGCGCAAGCCCTGGATCGAGGCGCGCATGCGCGATGGCGACAGCGGCAACCGCTCGCAGATGCACTATGCGCGGCGCGGGATCATCACGCCCGAGATGAAGTTCGTCGCGCTCCGCGAGCGGATGACCCCGGAGTTCGTCCGCGACGAGATCGCTCGGGGGCGCGCGATCCTCCCGGCCAACATCAATCACCCCGAGTCCGAGCCGATGATCATCGGCCGGAACTTCCTCGTGAAGATCAACGCGAACATCGGCAACTCGGCCGTGTCGTCGACGATCGGCGAGGAGGTCGACAAGCTGCGGTGGGCGGTCAAGTGGGGCGCGGACACGGTGATGGACCTCTCGACCGGAGAGAACATCCACGAGACCCGCGAGTGGATCGTCCGCAACTCGCCGGTGCCGATCGGCACCGTGCCGATCTATCAGTGCCTCGAGAAGGTCAACGGCGATCCGGACAAGCTGACCATCGATCTGTTCATCGAGACCCTGATCGAGCAGGCCGAGCAGGGCGTGGACTACTTCACGATCCACGCCGGCGTGCGCCTCGCATACATCCCGTACACCGCGAACCGCGTCACCGGCATCGTGTCGCGCGGTGGCTCGATCATGGCGAAGTGGTGCCTCGCGCACCACCAGGAGAACTTCCTCTACACGCACTTCGAGCGGATCTGCGAGGTCATGAAGAAGTATGACGTGGCGTTCTCGCTCGGCGATGGCCTGCGCCCTGGGTGCACGGCGGATGCGAACGATCGCGCGCAGCTCTCGGAGCTCGAGACGCTCGGAGAGCTGACGGACATCGCCTGGAAGCACGACGTGCAGACGATGATCGAGGGCCCGGGGCACGTCGCGATGCACAAGATCCGCGAGAACATGGATCTCCAGCTCAAGCTCTGCAAAGAGGCGCCGTTCTACACGCTCGGACCGCTCGTCACGGATATCGCGCCCGGCTACGACCACATCACGAGCGCGATCGGCGCCGCGATGATCGGCTGGTTCGGCACGGCGATGCTCTGCTACGTGACGCCCAAGGAGCACCTCGGACTGCCCGACCGCGATGACGTGAAGGACGGCGTGATCGCCTACAAGATCGCGGCGCACGCGGCCGATCTCGCGAAGGGTCACCCGGGCGCGCACGAGCGCGATGACGCCCTGTCGAAGGCGCGCTTCGAGTTCCGCTGGCAGGACCAGTTCAACCTGTCGCTAGATCCGGACACCGCGAAGGACTTCCACGACGAGACCCTCCCGGCACCGGGTGCCAAGGGCGCGCACTTCTGCTCGATGTGCGGCCCGAAGTTCTGCTCGATGAAGATCACGGGCGAGGTCCGTGAGCTGTACGCGAAGCAGGAGGCGGAGGCGGGGATGGCCCAGAAGGCCGCCGAGTTCCGCGAGGGTGGGCAGCGGCTGTACGAGAAGGGCGACGACGGACATCACTGAGGTCCGGCTCCCGGTCGCGGTGCCCACGGGCCAAGTCATCGAAATCAAACGGCAGATCCGGGATCGTCGGCGACCGTCAAGAAACCCTTAGTGAACCGATATTTGGCTCGGTACAATCGAGGCCGGTCGCCGTAGAATCCGCGCCCGGCCCCGCCCGTGACGGTCCAGTCGAATCGAACGCTCAAGGTCGAGAAGCTCGCGCGCATCTACGATGCGGAGAT
>JAYVRN010000538.1:0-4480 GCA_043776275.1 Myxococcales bacterium
CGGGCGACCTCGGCGAGCAGCGCCATGGTCATCGGGTCGTCGACGGTCGCGGTCCGCGGGGAGGATGGGATCTCGTCCTGCGGCGCATCGGGCGCGGCGGCTTCGCCACGGGTCTCCCGCGCCAGCTTCAGGAGCTGATCGCGGTCGAACTCGCGGGTCGCACGGTCGTCCTTCGTGCTCATGGGGCTAGCCTATACGCTGCCCCCGGCCATCCGGACCGGGAAATCGCAGCGGGATCGGTCACCCACGCTGCTTTTTCGCAACCGGCATTTTTCCGGCTCGCGCGAGCGCGTCGCGCAGCACGAACTCGATCTGCGCGTTCAGCGAGCGCAGATCGTCGGCGGCCCACTTCTGGAGCGCCTCCAGCACCGTGGGATCCATGCGCAGGAGGAATGGCTTGCGCTCGGCCACATCGCCTCAGTACAGCGAGCCCGCGTTGACGACCGGCTGGGTGGAGCGTTCACCGCACAGCACGACCAGGAGGTTCGAGACCATCGCGGCCTTGCGCTCGGTGTCGAGCTCGACGATCCCACGCTTCGCGAGCTGCTCCAGCGCCATCTCGACCATCGAGACCGCACCCTCGACGATCAGCGTCCGCGCGGCGATGATCGCCCCCGCCTGCTGGCGCTGGAGCATCGCCTGCGCGATCTCCGGTGCGTAGGCGAGGTGCGCGATCCGGGCGTCCACCACCTCGCACCCCGCGGCGCGGATCCGCTTGTCGACCTCCAGGCGGAGCAGATCCGCCACGACTTCGGAGTGGCCACGGAGGCTGACCTTGGTCTCCTCATGGGAATCGTAGGGGTGGTGCATCGCGAGGTTGCGCACCGCGGACTCGGCCTGGATCTGGACGTACGTGCCGAAGTTCTCGACATCGAACATCGCCTGCGCGGTATCGACGACGCGCCACACGATCACCGCCCCGATCTCGATCGGGTTGCCGTCGATGTCGTTGACCTTGATCTTCGCGCTCTCGAAGTTGCGCGCGCGGAGCGAGACCTCGCGCTTGGAGGTGAATGGGTTGACCCAGCGGAGGCCCGAGGTCTTGACGCTGCCGGTGTACCGGCCAAAGAACGTCAGCACCCGGCTTTCGTTGGGGCCGATCACGAGGCACCCCGCAAGGAGGATGATGCCGACGATGAAGATCCCCACGGCGGCGAGGATGTACATCGCCGGATCCAGCGGGTGCTGCCGGATCATCGTCAGCGGATAGATCGCCCCGCCGAGACACCCGAGCCCGAGCAACAGGGCGAGCCAGCCCGACATCGAGATCGCGTCACGTTCTTTCATCGCCATCAGCATCCTCCTGGAGGTCTGACAGCAAAGTGATATCATATTGCTAGTATGTCAAGTCGCGATCGGGAGGGGCCTGGCGCGCCGTTCGATCCCGCCGACATACACGGCGTCGATCAGGGAGCTCGCCGTGCCATACCGGTACGGAACCATCGCCGGGTCGTCGCAGCCCCACAAGATCAGGTCCGCGGGGGAACCCGCCGCGAGGGTGCCGCCGCGGGGGATCCCGAGCGCCTGCGCCGCGTGCCGGGTCACCCCGAGCCAGGCCTCCTCGACGGTCATGCCGTAGTGCGTGGTGGCGAGCCACATCTGGAGCGGGAGCTGTTCGCAGTAGCTCGAGCCCGGGTTGAGATCGCTGGCGATCGCCATCGGCACGCCCGCGGCGCGGAGCTTGCCGACCGGAGGCACGGGGAGCCGGAGCTGCACGCAGGCCCCCGGGAGCATCACCGCCACCACGCCGGCAGCGGCCAGCCGTTCGATCGCGCCGTCCGAGACCTGCTCCAGGTGGTCCGCCGAGAGCGCCCCGAGGTCCGCGAGCAGCTCGGCGGCGCCGAGATCCGCGAACTGCCCCACGTGCCCGCGCACGGCGAGCCCCGCGGCCTTGGCCGCGCCGAGGATCGCGCGCGCCTCGGCGAGCGTGAAGGCACCTTCGTCGCAGTACACGTCGACGGAGCTCGCGAGCTTGTCCGCGGCGACTCGCGGGATCAGCTGCTCACACAGCTCGAGCACGAACGCGCTGCGATCCGCCGCCCGCTCCGGTGGCACCAGATGGGCGAGCAGCGTCGCCACGCAGCGCGGCGCCGGCCGCTGCCCTGCCGCGGCGATGCAGCGCAGGAGCCGCTGTTCCCCAGCCACGGTGAGATCGTAGCCACTCTTGATCTCGATCGTGGTGGTGCCCCCGGCGAGCGCCGCATCGAGACGAGCGAGCAGCAGCGCGAGGAGTGCCTCGTCGGACGCAGACCGCGTGGGCCCGAGCGTGGCACCGATGCCGCCACCGGCCGCGGCGATCTCGAGGTACGTCTTGCCGGCGGCGCGCATCGCGAACTCGTTCGCGCGATCGCCCGCGAAGATCGCATGGGTGTGGCAATCGACGAGGCCCGGCGTGACGAGCCGGCCACCGGCATCCACCACCCGGGTCGCGCCGGGACGATCGGCCTCGGGGCCGACCCACGCGATCTCACCGCCGCGGATCGCGATCGCCCCGCGATCCACCATGCCCAGGCCGAAGCGCGCGGGATCGCAGGTCAGCACGCGGGCGTTCCGGATCACGAGGTCGGCGTTCATGGTCAGTCCTTGCGCCGACGCGGGATCACCACGCCGCGCTCCTCGGCCGCCTGGATCGCCTCATCGTAGCCAGCGTCGGCGTGGCGGATCACGCCCATGCCCGGATCGCAGGTCAGCACGCGCTCGAGGCAGCGCGCCGCACGCTCGGTGCCATCGGCGACGATCACCTGCCCTGCGTGCAGCGAGTAGCCGATGCCCACGCCGCCACCGTGGTGGAACGACACCCACGTGGCGCCGCTCGCGGTGTTGAGGAGCGCGTTCAGGATCGCCCAGTCGGCGACCGCATCGGTGCCGTCCTTCATCGCTTCGGTCTCGCGGTTGGGCGAGGCCACCGAGCCACAGTCGAGGTGATCGCGGCCGATCACGATCGGCGCCTTGACCTTGCCGGTCCGCACGAGCTCGTTGAACCGCAGCCCCACCCGGTGACGCTGGCCATAGCCGAGCCAGCAGATCCGCGCCGGGAGACCCTGGAACGCGATCTTCTCCCGCGCGAGCTTCATCCAGCGATGCAGCATCGGGTCGTCCTTGATCTCGTCGAGGACGGCCTCGTCGGTGACCCGGATGTCGTCCGGATCGCCCGACAGCGCCGCCCAGCGGAACGGACCCTTGCCCTCGCAGAACAGCGGGCGGATGTACGCGGGGACAAAGCCCGGGAACGCGAACGCATCCTTGACGCCCGCGATCTCGGCCTGGGCGCGCAGGTTGTTGCCATAGTCGAACACGTGCGAGCCGGCGCGCTGCATCGCCAGCATCGCGTGGACCTGCACGGCCATCGACGCGCGTGATCTCCGCACGTAGTCATCGGGATCCCGCTCGCGGAGCTCCGCCGCCTCGGCGAGCGTCAGCCCCTGCGGGATGTACCCGACGAGTGGATCGTGGGCCGAGGTCTGATCGGTGACGAGGTCCGGCGTCACACCGCGCCGGGCCAGCTCCGCATAGACGTCGGCCGCATTGCCGATCAGCGCGATCGAACGCGGCTGCCTCGCCGCCTTGCATTCCTCGACGCGGCGCAAGGCCGTCTCGAGATCCGGTGCGAGCTCGTCGAGATAGCGGGTCTCGAGTCGCCGCTGCACGCGCGTGGGATCGATCTCGATGCCGAGGAACACCGCGCCCGCCATCGTGGCCGCGAGCGGCTGCGCACCGCCCATCCCGCCGAGCCCGCCCGACAGCACGAACCGGCCAGTCAGATCTGCGTGCGGTCCATAGTGGACCTTGGCGGCGGCCGCGAACGTCTCGAACGTCCCCTGCACGATCCCCTGCGAGCCGATGTAGATCCACGAGCCGGCCGTCATCTGGCCGTACATCATCAGGCCCTGCTTCTCGAGCTCGCGGAAGTGCTCCCAGGTCGCCCACTTGCCGACCAGGTTCGAGTTCGCGATCAGCACGCGTGGCGCCTCCTCGTGCGTCTTGAACACGCCGACCGCGCGCCCCGATTGCACGAGCAAGGTCTCGTTGTTCTCGAGCCGGCGGAGCTCGCGGACGATCACGTGGAAGTCCTCCCAGCTGCGCGCGGCCTTGCCCGTTCCGCCATAGACCACCAGATCCTCCGGTCGCTCGGCGACGTCGGGATCGAGGTTGTTCATCAGCATCCGCAGCGCGGCCTCCTGCTGCCACCCCTTGCACGACAGCGTGGTGCCGCGCGGGGCTCGGATCGTCTCGGGCATAGGCGTCCTTAGCACGAACGCGGTGCCGGATTGGCAGGGCCGCGATCACGCCCGCGTGTCGCGATGTCTTGCGGTGCGCCAGCGATCACGGACTTGGCGCGGAATCCGGCCTGGTCCGCGGGTTGCTGATGAAACGGTCATGCACCCAGCGCTCCGTCAGCACGTCGGCCCCCCGAGCATCCGCACCGGCAGGTATCTCGCCGGCGGCATGCTCACCGGGTTCGCCGGCATCCTCCTCGCCG
>JAYVRN010000539.1:0-4477 GCA_043776275.1 Myxococcales bacterium
TGTCCATGGCGCACGCCGTGGCGCCGAGGACCGTGAACAGAACTAAGCAATTCTTCAACATTAGATGCGCGCGCCTGGAGCAAGTTCCGTTCCGCGGTCATCCCCTCGCAAGGCGGCGTTTCTGCGTGCTGGCGCCGTGCAGATCGAGACACGCACGACGCAGGGGTGGCTACTCGGGTTGCCGTGGCTGAAGCAGCCGTGAGCTGGCTCACCGCCGTGACAGCGACCCGCGACGTCGCAACCAGCCCGCAGCGCGCGCCGGATAGTGAACGTTGCCGTCGGCGTCGTACCAGGTATCGGCCGGGATCGGCGCGTGGCCGCGGACGACGTAGTCGGTGATCCGTGGGCAACGCGGACCGGGCGTGAGACCGGACTTCGCACATAGCTCGATCTCCTCGATCTTGGCGGGTCGTGGCGGGAGCGTCAGGGGTGAGCCGTCGGCGATCGCGAGCATCGCATCACGGACCAGCGGCGCGGCCGCATCCATCCCGACGATCCCTTGGGTCGCGGTGCCATCGAACGTGCCTGCCCACGCACCGACGATCACCTCGCGCGTCGCGCCGATCGCCCAGGTATCGGCGAACCCGCGCGCCGTGCCGGTCTTCGCGGCGATCGGAAACGGGAGATCAAAGGGCAGCTCCATCCCGAACCCCGGACGCCGTGCCTCCGGATCCGCCAGCATGTCCATCACCAGCCACGCCGTCTCCGGCGAGAACACCCTGCGCTCCGACCTGCGCGCCGGCGACCATCGCTCACCATCGGGCATCACCGCGACCGAGATGCCACGCGGCGCACCGGCGAAGCCGTCCTTCACGAGAAAACCATAACCGGCCGCGAGATCGAGCAAGCGGACCTTCGCGGCGCCGAGCGCGAGCCGCAGCCCGTAGTCGTCTGGGGCTCCGGCGAGCTCGGCGACCCCGGCGGTGCGCAGCACGCTCATCACGCGCGGGATGCCGACCTTCTGCAGCACGTCGACCGCGGCGAAGTTGTACGAGCTCGCGAGCGCTTCGCGATAGCGCACCGGTCCGTGCTCGATCGAGCCAGAGGGCGCGAAGTAGTCATCCGCGGTGTCGCGTGTGTCCCACGCGATCGTCGCCGGCGAGTCACCGTGCTCGATCGCCGCGCCGTAGACGAACGGCTTGAGCGCCGAGCCCGGGTGCCGTCGCCGCGTGGTGATGTTGATCTGCCCGCCGAGGCCATCCCACGCCACCGAGCCGATCATCACGCGGACCTCGGTGGTCTGCGTGTCGAGCACGACGAGGCCCGCCTGATCGAGGTTCCGGCGGTGCAGTGCGGCCACCTGCTCGCTGACCCGGTGCTGCAACGTTCGCTGGAGGCGCAGATCGAGCGTGGTGCGCACCGTCCCGCCCGCGCGTCGGACCTCGCTCGGCAGCTGACCCGCGATCCATTGGGTGAAGTGTGGTGCAAGGTTGTTCGGGACGAAGCGCCCGATCGTCACCCGCGTGACGCGCGCCGCGGTCGCCCGATCCTCGGTGATCACCCCGCGCTCGACGAGCATCGCCAGCACGCGGTCGCGCCGGCGCAACGCGGCCTCGGGGTGCTTCCACGGATCGTACGCACTCGGAGCACGCGGGATCACGGCGAGCAGGGCAGCCTCGGCATCGGACAGCCCGCTCGGCGGCTTGCCGAAGTACAGCTGCGCCGCGGCGGTGAAGCCATGCGCGCCATTCCCGAAGTACGCGCGGTTCATCCACTGCTCGAGGATCGTGCGCTTGTCGACGGCTCGCTCGATCCGGAGCGCGAGCAGGGACTCGCGGAGCTTGGCCGAGAGGCTCCGCGCCTCATCCGCGGTCGCGAGCATGCGTGCGAGCTGCATCGTCAGCGTCGAGCCGCCGAACCGGCCGCCGTGCAGATCGAGCCACACGGCGCGCGCGATGCCGGCTCCGTCGACGCCCCCATGGCTCCAGAACCCCTGATCTTCGGACTCGATCACGGCGGATACGGCGAGGGCGGGCAGCTCGCCGAGGTGGGTCCAGCGGGTGCGATCCGCGCCCCGTGCCGGGAGCACCGCGATCTGCTCGCCTCGCAGATCGAGCAGGACGAGCGGCTCGCTGGTGGCGATCAACTCGTCGGGATCGAACGGCCAGGCGAGCACCACCACGATCGACAGCTGCACCGCGATCGCGAGCGGTAGCAGGACCGCGACCAGCCCCCACCGGCCCGCTCGCCACGAGGTTCGCAGCCCGCGCAGGATCCGGTCACGCACGACGACACAACGCTCCGGGACCGGCGGGTGTTCCCCTGGTCACCTGGTGACAGTCACCACCGTGCGCTCGGTGCGACCCCGCACCTCGGGTGCGTACATCGCCTCGATCGTCGCCGGCATCGCCGCGAACGTGCCATCGATCGTGGCGCGCGCCTGGTAGGTCAGCTCGTAGTCGCCGCGGTGCATCGAGTCCGCGAACCACTGCACGCGATCGTCGCGCATCTCCTGATGGTCGAACGTGATCGCGTTCCACCAGCTCTGCCGGCTCGAGACCGGTGTTGGCGGGGCCTTCGTGCTCTGGCCACCGGCGGCGAGCTTCGGGTTGACCACCTCGAACCCCGCGGGGATGGGATCCACGAGGGCGATCCACCGGCGATCTGCGTCCGCCGTGATCGAGAGCTTGACGGTCACCATCTCGCCGGCCTTGAACTGCGACTTCGGCGCGCCGGTGGCATCGAGGTACGCGCGCTTGATCGTGTAGCCATTCGACACGGCAGCGCCGCTGTCCACGCGCGCCTCGGTGACGCGGACCGCCAGGTGTGCGCCGTCGGTGACCGAGACCAGGATGTCATCCCCGGTGGTCTCGCCGAGGCCGAGCCTGACGGTCGCGATCTCGGCGCCGCCGATCTTCTGCTTGAACACCTGCTTGCCGCCGACCTTGACCGTCGTCGTCGTCTCGCCCGTGGCCGCGCGCCGGCCGTAGTCCGAGAGCGCGACCAGAGACCACAGGTTCTCCTGCGTGGACACCCACGTTCCGGTCTTGCCACGCGCAGCCTTGAGACCCTGCGCGAGCGCCTCGATCATCTTCGAGCGCGGATCCACCTCGAGCAGCGCCGCGAGCGTCATCGCGGTCGCGCGAACATCCGAGGTCATGTAGAGCTCGTACTCCTCGCCGGGGAACGTCTCCTTGACGGTGGCGCGGCCGTCCGCGATCACGAGGTTGGATTCGATCAGCTGTTGCAGCTCCGTGACCTGCGCGGGATCGGCCTTCGCGAGGAACAGTGCGCGGAGCAGGAACGCCTGGCCCCACTTCGGCAGACCCGCGCGCATCGCGAACAGCCGCGCGTCGAGGCTCGCATCGGGCTTGCCGCGCATCGCCATCACGTAGGCGGCCATCGCCATCGTCGCGCCATCCCCGTTCGGCTTGAGGCTCGCGCTGCTGCTCGCCCAGGTGGACAGCGCGGCGATGCCCTTGTCGAACACGTCCTGCGGGATCTCCTCGCCGGCCTTCTGCGCCACGGTCAGGCCCCACAGGGCGTAGGCGGTGAGGTGCGGATAGGTCTGCGACTGCGGCCACAGCGAGAACAAACCGTCGCCTTGCTGGTGGCGGATCACCTTCTGGACGCCGATCCGGATGAACTGGCTGGCCTTCGTACCCTTGAGCGTCGGATCATCGAGCGTGTTCGCGAGATCGCGCGCGGCGACCAGCGGGATGAAGCGGGACATCGTCTGCTCGAGGCAGCCGTACGGATATTCCACGAGCGCGCGGAGCCCTGGGGCCAGCTCGCCCACGCCGCTGCGATCGATCGTGATCACGAGCTGGCTCTCCTTGCGCAGCACGTCTTGCGCTGCGCCGATCGTGCCGGCCCAGGTCTGATCCTTGGTCAGGGTGGCCTCTGCCACCAGGCGGTTGTCGATGATCCGTGGCCGATCGATCGGCAGCGTGACCTTCACCGCATCCCTCTCCTTGCCGAGTGCCACGGCGAACTCGAACGTGGCCGAAGCATTTTCCGAGGCCTTCGCGGCGAACCGCACGCGCGCCGAGCCATTCGCCGGCACGGCCACCGTCTGTCGCGCACCATCGAGCGACGCCCCGATCGCCTTCGCGGTGACGACCGCGTCCCCGGCCTGCTCGGTGTGGTTGTGGATCACGATGCCCACCGAGGCCGCATCGTTCGAGCGCAGGAACCGGGGCAGGGCAGGGGCCGCCATCAGCGGCTTGTTGACCGTCAGCCGGGTCTCGCCGGCGCCGAACTGATCGGCCACGTCCGCGGCCACCGCCATCAGGCGGAACGCAGTGAGGTTGTCGGGCGCGGTGAACGCGAACGCGATCTCGCCCTGGTCATCGGTGAGCAACATCGGCGCCCAGTACGCCGAGGCCACGAACTTGCTGCGCACGCGCTGGGCGTCATCGGTGGATCCGGAATCGCCGCCCTCGTCGGGATCGCCGGCCTCGGGATCCGCGAGCCGCGCGATGCGGTTCCAGTTGGTGCCAGCGTCCACACCGAGCCCGTAGGACGCATAGAACGT
>JAYVRN010000540.1:0-16289 GCA_043776275.1 Myxococcales bacterium
TCGCCGTCCTTCGGGAGCGCCTTGATCGTGGCATCGAGGCCATCGCCCAGGTTCGCCGTGGCATCGAGCGACTTCGCGCGGAGCAGCGGGAACGCCGAGGTGGTGCGCTTGGTCAGGAGCTCGATGGTCGCGTTCGAATCGTTGCAGACCCCGACGAAGCCGTAGCCGTCGGCGGGCATGCCCTGCGCCACCGTGGTGCGCTCCACGCGGTTGCGGCGCAGATAGGTCGAGGCGGCGTCCGCGGTGGCGAGCAGGTACTCGAGGTCCGCGCCCGCGCCCTTGATCGTGACATCGCTCTGCGTGGTCATGCCCGACCACGCCGGGCGGTTGTCGGTCTGGCCGAAGAAGCCCGCGCCACCGACGCCGAGATAGAACATCACGCGGGTGTTCACGATCGGGCCGCTGATCCGCCACGCGTGGTGGCTGTGGCCGACCGGGATGGTCAGGTTCTCGCCGCTCGACAGGCGGATGCCGGTGTCGATCCAGACCGGCCAGATCAGATCGCGATCGCCCACGGTGGCCGAGAGGAAGTTGGCGTACATGCGCTCGTTTCGGACCTGGATCGTGTGGCCGCTGTCGACCAGCGCCGTGAACAACTCGCGCGGCGTCTTGATCGTCTTGCCCTTGAACGTGACGGAGGAGCCGTTGTCGCTCGCGAGCGAGGTCAGCACCTGCGCGAGCTTGCTCGCGTGCGCGAACTGACACGGCGAGAGCGTGCGGCTCGGGAACTGCCCATAGCCCACGCCCGGCAACCGGGCATCGATCGCCGTGGGGACCGTGCGGTCAGCCTTGCACTCGCCGAGAAACGCCGTCAGCTCGCCGGTGACGATCTGATCGGGCTTCGGGGGATCCGCGGGGATCTGGCCGAGCGCCGGGCGGAGCACGCCGATCTGCGACAGCGGGATCGTCGGGAACCGCTCGAGGCCCTTGAGATCGGGATCGCGGAGGATCGCATCGAGCTGTGCGCCCATCGCCGAAGCGGCGGCGGTATCGGGGATCAGCGCCGCGAGCTCGGCCTTCGCGATCTCCGCGAACGCACCACCGCCCTGCTGCTGCAGCCCCTTCACGAACGTCTTCTGATCCACGCCGCCGCGCTCGCAGTTGGCCTTGCACTCGATCTCGAGCGTCAGCGTGCCCTCGGCCGCGGCGCCTTCACCGAGGCTCTCGTAGGTGCCCGCGAGGATGCGATACACGCCGGGCTTGTCGAGCGTCAGCTCGAGCTCGGCGTTGCGGCCGTAGCCGGAGTCGTCGTCTTCGCCGACCACGGTCCCGCCGCCGACCGCGACCGCATCGCCGTCCTTGGCGAGGGGTCCTTCGACGACCAGGTAGCCGTCGGCGCCATCGTGCCCCTTGAGCGCGATCGCGAGCTTCGTTCCACCATAGGACTCCACGCGGAACGCCGGGACCCGGTGATCGAGCGCGAGATCGACGTTGCTGCCCACGGGCGCCGGACCGGCCTCGATCAGGTCATACGCCCCGTCGCCCTTGCCGGGCGTCCAGCGACCGGGGTCCTTGTCGGCCTCCGTGGCGCAGGCCCCGAGGGTGGTGCCAGTGGTGCCAAGGGCGGCGACCGCGACGAGGGACCGGATCAGACGGCGAAGGCGCATGGGGTGTCCTGGTTGCACCCGATGTGCCCAGTGGTTCCCCAGTGCCGTCGCACCCTTGGCGCCTACCGGCTAGTCGATTCGCCAGCGGATCGAACCGCCACACGCCGTGTCACCGCGGGAGCGCGAGCCAGACGATCTGATTGTTCACCACCAGGAGCAGCTCGGTGCCGTCCCAGGCGAGCTGCATGCCCTCGGTCCCATTCCACTGCGGATCGAGCAGGGTGGTCGTGCCGTGGCCCACCACGCGGTGGCTCGCATCGAGCAAGGTGATCCGATTCGTCGCCGATGAGGCGACCCAGACCTTGCCGTCCGCCATCGCGGCGATCCCGCGCTGCGTGCTGTCGTCGAAGTCGGTGATCGGTGCGCGCCACAGCTCGCCGCCGTTCACCTGATCGATCGAGATCACCTCGTTCCACAGGTTCGAGAGCAGGAGCGCATCGTTCTGCACCGTGAGATCGATGATGCCGACCTCGGTCGCGAACGATCCGATCTGTGCACCGGTCACCGGATCGAGCTTGCGGATGTGGTTGTTGCCGGTGCCGGTCGCGCCGTAGTTCAGCCACAGCGCATCCCCCGAGAACGCGAGCCCGCTGACCTTCGTGTACTCATCGTTGTAGCGGAACTCGGCGAGCTTCACGCCGTTCGGATCGAGGTGCACCACGCGCACGTCGGCGAGCGAGTAGTAGTCGCCGGTCTGCAGGCGATACGCGATCCACAGCCCGCCCTGCCGATCGGTGTCCATGCCGACCACCGGAAGCTCACCGGCGATCGACCGCGTCTTGGTGAGCTGGAAGCTCCCCGTCCCCGAGATCGGACCGTCGTCACCAGCGCTGTCGTTCTGTTCGTAGAGCAGCGTGCACCCAGGGAGCACACCGAACGACACGGCGAACAGCACGGCGACGACGGCGAGGCGACTCATGGCGAGCACTGCTGCATGCGCCGGACCACACGTGGTTTCGCGTACCTACGCGGACCCCCACGTCCGCGATCTGACATCGCCGTCCGGTCGAACCAGCGCTTCCTCGAGAATCTACGAGGCGGCAAACCCTGGAATCACAGGGTGAAGATCGTCGCGCCCCACGTGAAGCCCGAGCCGAACACGCTCGACAGGATCCTGTCACCGCGCTTCACCTTCCCCTGCTGGCGCCAGTGGTCGATCGTCAGCGGCACCGTCGCCGCGGTCGTGTTGCCGTAGAACTGGATCGAGTTGAGGATCTTCGCCTCCGGGATCTTCGCGACCTCGGCGACCTTCTCGTTGATCCGGAGGTTGGCCTGGTGCGGCACGAACCACTGGATGTCGTCCCAGGTCAGCCCGGTCTTGTCGAGCGCCGCCTGCGTGGACATCACCATGCCTCGCACCGCATTGAGGAACACCCGCTTGCCGTCCATCTGCGGGTACATCGTCTGGTTCTGGTCGCGGTTGTACGCGTCGTAGTCGACGTACGGCAGGTTCGCGATCTGGAAGACCTTCAGGTACAGGCTCATCGCCCCCGAACCATCGGCGTGCGCCGACGTGTACATCACGCCCGCCTTCGGATCGTCGGTCTCCATCGGGCCGAGGATCATCGCGCCTGCGCCATCGCCGAACAGCACCATCACATCGCGACCACGCGTGGTGAAATCGAGCGAGTGGCTGTGCAGCTCGGCGCCGACCAGCAGGATCCGCTTGTACATGCCGGTCTTGATGAACGCGTCGGCCATCTGCAGCCCGTACACGAAGCCGGAGCACTGCTGACGGATGTCGAAGCATGCGCAGCCGGCCTGCGAGATGCCGAGCTTGTGCTGGAGGAACACCGCGGTGCCGGGGAAGTGAATGTCGGGAGACAACGTGCCGAGGATGATGCAGTCGATGTCTTTGGCCTCGAGGTTCGCATCGGCGAGCGCGCGCTTGGCCGCCTGCAGCGCGAGATCGCTGGTGGACACCGAGCCGTCGTTCTGCACGTAGCGGCGCTCGCTGATGCCGGTGCGGCGCTGGATCCACTCGTCGTCGGTCTCGGTCTGCTTGGTGTCCTGCCGCACGTGCTGATCGTTGAGGAACGCGATCTCCTCGTTCTTGACGATGCGGTCGGGGACATAGCTCCCCAGGCCGAGGACTTTCGTGCGGATCATGTGACCTGGATATGTCATTCGGGGCGTTGACGACAAGCCCCGACGACGACTCTGGCGTTACAACGTACGCGTGCGGCAGCATCTATCGCTGAGGCTCCTCGTCGCCCTGATGCTCGTCGGTGCCGCGGCCGTCGCCGAGGCCGCACCGGCGCCGCGCACCCTGCCCGGCTGGCCACTCTACGAACGCCAGTGCAGCGCGTGTCACGGCGCCGATGGCGACGGTCGCGGCCCTGCTGCGCCGTTCACCTGGGGCCGCCCTCGCGCGTTTGCCGAAGGTCAATACGAGTGGCGCACGACGCCGACCGGAGCACCTCCCACCGACGACGATCTGCGCCTCGCGATCCGCCGTGGCGTGGCTGGCACATCGATGCCGGCGTTCCGGTTCGCCGCCGCCGATCTCGATGCGCTGGTCGCGGTGCTGAAGGCGTTCGCGCCGGCGGCGTTCGCGGCGCCCGGCGCGACCGTCGTGCTCGGCGCAGCTCCTGCGCCTGATCCTGCGCGGGGCGCCGCGCTGTGGCAGACGACCGGGTGCGCCGCGTGCCACGGCGCGGGCGGGCGAGGAGACGGCCCCGCGGCCCGTGGGCTCACCGAACCGCCCTACGACCTCGTGGCCTTCCCACTGCGTCGCCCGCGCGAGGGCGCGGACGTCCGCGGTGCGGCGGCGCTCAGCATCGCCACCGGCCTCAGCGGGACCGGCATGCCCGGCTTCGCGGGCGCGATCCCCGACGCGGATGTCTGGGCGCTCGCGGATCATGTCGTGGCGCTCGGCGCACATGGCGCGCGGACCGATCGCAGTGCGATCGATGACGACGAGATCGCCGCCGATCGCGTGGCGAAGCTCGCGGTCGGGACCTGGCCCGGGCCCGCGACCGATCCCGAGGCCGCCGTGTTCGGCACCCAGCTCGCCGCGCAGGGCACGGCGCCGCCGGGTCTCACGCCCGAGCTCGCGTCCCTCGCACCCACGGCGTGCGCGCGCTGTCACCCCACCCAGCACGCCGCGTGGCGCACCAGCGTGCACGGCGCTGCGGCCTCACCGGGTCTGCTCGCGCAGCTCGACTACGGGCTCACCGCGGCCGAGGGAGAGACCTGCCGGCGATGCCACGCGCCGCTCGACGAGCAACGCACCGATCTCGCGCTCCGCGCCACCGGCGTCTCGTGCGCGGGCTGCCACGTGCGCGGCTTCACGCGGCACGGACCGCCGAACCCCGCGGTCGCGGCGACGCCGATCACGGGATATCCGCGCGCGCCGCAAGGACTGTACGAGCGCGCGGACTTCTGCCTGCCGTGCCATCAGCTCCCGCCCCGGATGGCGGTCAATGGCAAGCCGCCGCTCAACACCTACAAGGAGTGGCTCGAGAGTCCGTTCCCCGCGCGCGGCGTGATGTGCCAGGACTGCCACATGGTGAAGCGCGCGCACCTGTGGCGCGGCGTGCATGACCGCGACATGTTCCGGCAGGCGATCGATCTCGTCACGACGTCCGAGCGCGCGGGTGACCAGCTCACCGTCACCGCCGAGCTGCGCAATCGCGGCGCAGGTCACTTCCTGCCGACCACCACGACCCCGACGGTGTGGCTCTCGATCGAGCTGCTCGATGCCCGCGGCGCGCCGCTCCCCGGCACCACGAGCTCGCTGCGGATCGGGCGCGATCTGACGTTCGATGGCACCTGGCACGAGCGCGCGGACACGCGGATCCCTCCGGGCGGCCGCGCCGTGAACCGTCACACGTGGCGCTCCGTGCCCGCCGCGACGAGCGCGCGGATCACGGTCGAGGTGCGGCCCGATGCCTTCTACGAGGCGATCTATGTCGCGCGGCTCCAGCGCGTTCAGCCGGCACCCGCGCGCACGCTCAACGAGCAGGCCCTCGCACGAGCGCGGACCTCGCACTACGTCGCCGAGCAGCGCGTGCTTCGCCTGCGATAGCGGATAACATCGACGGTCGTGCGCCCTCGCGTGAAGCTGCTCGCTCTGCTGGCCGTGCTCGCCGCATGTCACGCTGCGCCGCCGACGCCTGCGCGCGCGCCGAAGCCGGTGCCCGCAGCGCCCGAGCCGCCCGCGCCCGGGCTCGTCGCGCCGGGGACCGCCGCACCTCGGCTCGTGGTGTTGCTGGTCGTGGATCAGCTGCCGGCGTGGGCCTTCACCGCGAAGCGTGCGGCGCTCACCGGTGGCTTCGATCGGCTGCTGCGCGAGGGTGAGTGGCACACCGGTCGGCATCCCTCGGCAGCGACCACCACGGCGCCCGGGCACGCTCTGCTCGGGACCGGCGAGCCCTCGGCCACCAGTGGGATCATCGCGAACTCGTGGTGGGACCGCGATGCGCAGGTCGTGGTCGAGTCCGTGCGAGATGCCAAGCACGCGGTCACCAGCGCGTACCTCCGCGTGCCGGGCCTCGGCGATGCGATGGCGGCGGCGAACGCCACGCGCCCCGTGGCGGGCAAGGCGATCGCGGTCAGCCTCAAGGATCGCGCGGCGATCCTCCCGCTCGGGCATGCCGGGATCCCGATCTGGTACGACCCGAAGACCGTCGCCTGGACGAGCACGAACCCGCCCGCGTGGCTCGCCGAGGAGAACCGCGCACATCCGATCCGCCCGCACCTCAAGGATGTGTGGCGGCCTCTCGATCCGTCCCGGCTCGCGACGCTGACCGGGATCGCCGATGCGGCGCCCGGCGAGCTCGGCGACAAGGGCTTCGGCCCCACGTTCCCGCACGATCTCGGCGCGACCAAGGATCCCGCGCAGGCGATCTATGCAGCGCCGATCGGTAACGAGCTCGTGCTCGACCTGGCGACCACGGCACTCGCGCAGGAACAGCTCGGCGCCGATGACGTGCCCGATCTCCTCGTGGTCAGCCTGTCCGCGAACGACTACATCGGGCACGCGTGGGGACACGAGTCCTGGGAGGCGTGGGATGCCCTGATTCGCCTCGATCGCCGGCTCGATGCGTTCGTCATCGAGCTCGATGCGCGGGTCGGCGCCGGGCGCTGGGCGATGATCGCCACGAGCGATCACGGTGCGAGCCCGATGCCGAAGGGCGCGATCACCTACCAGCAGATCGAAGATGCCGCGAACAAGGCCGCGGCCACCGAGCTCGGCGGCGGCGACTGGATCGCGGATGCCCATTTCCCGAGCGTGTACCTGACGAAGGCCGCGCTCGCGCAGAAGGATCGCGCGAAGGCCCTCCGCAAGATCGTGTTCGCGCTGCGCTCGTTCCCCGGCCTCGCACGCGTGGAGCGCACGAGTGACTTCGCCGGGCACTGCGAGACCCGCACCGGCGATGCGTTCCGGCTCTGCCTCACGATCGATCCGCAGCGCACCGGCGAGATCATCTACGTGCCGCGTCCGGGCTGGATCGTGATGGGCGCCGACGATCCGCACGCCACCGCGCATGGCTCGCTCAACGACTACGACCAGCTCGTGCCGGTGATCATGCTCCCGCCGGGCCGCACCCCGCACGCGGCCCTCGCGAGGCCGAGCGAGACCACGATCCAGATGGTGCGTGTCGCGACCATCCTGGCGCGCTGGCTGGGCGTGTCGCCACCGTCGAACCTGCCACGCTGATCTGGTGAGAGGTCACCGCCTGGTCCGACAACTGCCAGGTGCGTCGATGTGGTCTCGGCCGGTTAGCCGCGGCACGTGCGCTGCAACCCTCCCTCGGCATGAAGCTCGCCGCCCTCGCGTCGCTCACCGTTGGCGTCACCACGCTCGCCGCTCTCGCCGCGCCCGCCTCCGCGCAGCCCGCGCTGACGCCGCTGGTCGAGCCCGCCGGTGCACCGCACGAGCCGGTCGCCACCGCGGCCGATGCGAAGAGCCCGACCACCGCGGTCCTGCTCTCGCTCGGCGGCACGGCCGGCTCGGTGGCGCTGATGGTCGCCGGTGCCAACTCGAGCGGCTCCAACGCTGATTCGCTGATCACGGTCGGCCTGCTCTCGACGCTGATCACGCCCTCGCTCGGCCACTGGTACGCCGGCCACTACCTGACCGCGGGCATGGCGATGCGCGCCGGCGGCGGCGTGCTCGTGATCGCCGGTGTCGCGCAGGCGCTCGGCTCGGAGTTCAGCTCCGAGAGCTCCGACGGTGGAGACAGCGGGGATGCCGGTGCGACGATGTTCCTCCTCGGCGCCGGCCTCTACCTCGGCGGCGCGCTCTACGACATCGCCACCGCGCCCTCGGCCGCCGAGCACTGGAACGACAAGCACCTGCAGCTCGCACCGACGATGGTCTCGAGCGGCACGCACACCACCGTCGGCCTCGGCCTCGGCGGCTCGTTCTGATGTGTCGAGCCACTCGAGTTGACCCGCGTGGGCCAACCCGACTGAGCCTCCGATTCAGACCTCGTGCGGCATCGGACGACGCGGCGCGCGGAAGTATCGCAGCGGCGAGTACGGCCCGAAGTTCGAGACGCGTGACGTGTAGAGGTCGGCGTAGTCGTTGACCTGCTCGCCGAACCGCGAGTTCTCGTTGCCCTCGCGCAGGCACGAGCCCCAGTGCGAGTTGTACGCGCGATCGATCCTCGCCTCGAGAGAATCCACCTCGGAGTCCATCAGCTTCGCGCGGTCTCGCAGCGAATCCACGTTCGCACGGGTAACGCGCCGCTCCTCCTCGAGCCGGGCGCGGAGCGGTGCCGGGGTGGCCTCGTCCTCGAGCAGGCGCTGCATCTTCTTCAGACGGAGCGTCTGGTAGTCGATCTCGGACTCGAGGTTGCGGTGACGCCGATCGAGCAGCTCGAGATCCTGGATCTGCGCTTCGAGCCGATCGCTGACCGAGATCTCCCGCTCGAGCTCCTGGAGCACCATCGCGGTGCGCCACATGTGCTGCTTGCGGAGGCGCAGAATGTCGCCGTAGATGTGATCGCCGATGTAGAGCACCTGCTCGCCCTTGATCCCGGTCATCTGCTCGAACCCGACGACGTTTCCGCCCTGGTAGACCTTGTCGCGCGACAGGTGCTTGATCTCGGCGCTCGGGATCTGGGCGAATGTCTGAGGATCGATCTGCACGAACGGCCGCAGCTCGTTGAAGAACGCCGGCTTGGCGCCGCCGACGATCACGATATCGAAGTAGTTCCGCCACGACGGGTACGCCTTGCGCTCTCCATCGAGCAGATAACTCATGACGACGGTCGTGTAGTCGTAGAGCGAGTTGGTGAGGAGGAACAGCTTCTTGCCGGAGCTCCGGAACTTGTGGAGCGTCTCGCCGAGGAGCGGATCCTTGACGATGTACGACGGCAGATCGGCCTTGATCACGCTCTTCAGCGTGTCGTCGCGATGCGCCTCGTCGATCGCCATGCGGATGTCGCCGAACAGCTTGTCGTAGTCCACGGTGCCGGTCTGGCGGTCGGCCCAGTCCACCATCGTGGTGAACATCACCGCCTCGGGGAGACCGAACAGCGTGTCGATCCACTCCCACCGATCGTCCGAGAGGTTGACCTTCTCGTTGCGGTAGGTCGCCTTGCGCTTCTCGTGATCGAGCTCCTTGAACCCGTGGAAGCAGCGCCCCACGTGGCTGTGGCGATCGAGCTTGAACACGTTGCCGAGCCGCCGATCCACCATCACGCCGCGGATCGCCCACCGCGGATCGTAGTGCAGGCCGCGGATCGCCTCGGGATAGCCATGCTTCTCGATCAGCTTCGTCAGCGTGAGCTCGATCGAGAGCTGCTCGAGCTTCTCCTGATGGTAGAGCGCGAGCGTGTAGTCCATGTCGAACCCGATCATCTCGATCGAGTCCATGCGCAGGTTCCGGTTGCAGAACACGCGGTTCTTCCGCGGAACGTCGATCTCCGTGGTGGTCTCACCCAGAAGCGCGCCGAGCTGCGCTTCGAGGTCCGGGGGCGCAACGACCATTCCTGATAATTGTAGCGTGATCTCGACGGCTCGGCGCCCCGATCGGGGTGCGCGACTGGGATACATTCAGGGTATGGCCCCGTCGCCACCGCCCTGGAACCGTTCCCCGGACCCCTTTGCCGAGCTGATCTCCGCGGAGGCCATCGCCGTCCGCGTGGCCGAGCTCGGGGCCCAGATCACCGCCGACTACGCTCCCCTTGCCACCCAGGCCGATGTGGTGGTGATCGGGGTCCTGAAGGGCTCGGTGATCTTCCTCGCCGACCTCGTGCGTCATATCGGCGTGCCGATCATCGTCGACTTCATCGGCATCTCCTCGTACGGGGACGCGACCGTGTCGTCGGGGGTGGTCCAGATCACGCAGGATCTGTCACGCCCGATCGAGGGCAAGCACGTGATCGTGGTCGAGGACATCGTGGACACCGGCCACACGGTGCACTACCTGCTCGAGAACCTCGCCACGCGGCGCCCCGCCAGCATCAAGCTCGCCTCGCTGCTCCACAAGCCCGAGCGCGCCGAGCGGCAGATCGAGATCCAGTACCTCGGCTTCACGATCCCCAACAAGTTCGTCGTCGGCTACGGCCTCGATGTCTCGCAGCAGTACCGAAACCTCCCCTTCATCGGGTACGTGCAGGGCGTCTAGGCGTGAACCCCGAAGGGCTACAGAAGCTCCCCGCCGCGCTGTTCGAGATCGGCAAGCTGATCGGCTCCGACCTCGATCCGGGGATCCTGTTGTCGCGGATCGCGGAGCTGATCTGCCAGCTGATCGATGCGAAGTCGTGCTCGGTGATGCTCCTCGACGCCGATCGCAAGCGCCTGCTCGCGAAGGCCGCCTATGGGCTGCGCACCGAGCGGATGCACACGCTGAGCTTCGCCGTGGGTGAGGGCGTGGCCGGCTGGGTCGTCGAGCGTGGCACCCCGGCGCTGATCGCCGATGTCACGCAGGATTCGCGATTCATCACGCTCCACGCCAACCAGACGCCGATCGCGTCGCTGGTGTGTGTCCCACTGCTCGCGCGCGGTGAGCGGGTGGGCGTGGTCACCGCCACCAGCGAGCGGATCAACGCGTTCGACACCAACCACCTCGAGCTGATCCGCTTCATCTCGACGACGATCGCGCTCGATATCGAGAACGTGCGCCTCCACCGGGTGGCCGTCACCGATCCGCTGACCGGCGCGTACAACCGCGAGTTCTTGATGCAGCGCCTGCCGCAGGAGATCGAAGCGGCCGTCGATCGCGATCGCACGCTGTCCGTCGCGATGGTCGACGTCGATCACTTCAAGGCCGTCAACGATCAGCACGGCCACGGCGTCGGTGACGTGGTGCTCGCCGAGGTCGCGCGCCGGCTGCGCAGTGCGATCCGTACCGGCGACGTGCTCGTGCGGTACGGCGGTGAGGAGTTCCTCGTGGTGCTCCCCAAGGCCGATGCTGGCCGCGCGTGGGAGGTCGGCGAGCGCATGCGGCAGCGCGTGTGCGAGCGGGCCTTCGACGTGGGAGATGGCCTCGCCCTGATCCTCCGGATCTCCGTCGGGATCGCGCAGTGGCGGATGGGCGAGCCGATGGCCGATCTGATCGAGCGCGCGGATGTCGCGCTGTACGGCGCGAAGGAGCGCGGGCGCAATCGCGTCGAGGTCGCTCCGTGAGTGAGGCGGGCGGCGGCGACAAGCCCGACAAGCCCGACCCGTTCGCTCCCCTGCCCCTCGCCAGCCTGCCGCCGGTCCGTCGTCGCGGCGAGCCGTCCCCGAGCATCCCGCCCACCGCGTTCGTGCAGACCGAGCCGGCTCCCGCAGGGCCTGCCGAGCCTGCGCTGTTCGACGCCGCCCGCTACGAGCCCGCGCCTCCGTCCGCATCACCAGATCTCGGATCGAGCGGTCAGGTCTGGGAGACGCCCGCCGGGCAGTCGTGGTCCACGCCCGACGTTGCGGTGGGTCAAGCGGGGTCCGCACCCGACGCTGCGGCCGGGCAAGCGTGGTCCGCGCCCGACGTTGCGGCCGCGCAGGCATGGACCGAGGCACCCGCGACGCCAGCGCCGGAACCGCCGCTCCTGCCCGAGGCGTACAGCGAGAACGAGCTGCGCGCCGCGGTGGGGGCAACCCCGCGCGCCGAGCAGAAGGTCAAGGCAGCCAAGCCGCCCAAGCGACGCGCTCCGACGAAGCCGCCGGCCAACGATCTCGACGGTGACGACGGTGACGACGACGACGGGCACGGCAAGCGGCGGAGCCGAAAGACGATCGCGATCGCCGCGCTCAGCATCTTCGTCGGAAGCGGCATCGCCGCGCTCGTGTTCCTCGGCAAGGCGAACAGCGCGAAGTACTTCCTGACCTGCGAGGCGGACCGCGTGGTCGCCCTGCAAGGGCGCTCGTTCCCGCCGTGGGGCAGCTCGGCGCTCGACGGTGCGGAGTGGCAAGCGCTGAAGATCCCTCCCGAGACCGCGTGCCAGCCGCGCGAGACCGAGAACCGTGGCGAGCTCGCGAAGTGGTTCCTCGGGATGCTCGTGGAGTTCGCCGACAAGCAGCTCGGTGCTCGCGAGATCACCAAGGTCGATGACGCCGAGGCCGCCCTCAAGCAGGCGCTCCTGATCACGCGCTCGCTGTCCTCCGACGAAGATGCCAAGAATGCGCGCGCCGAGATCGATCGATATCTCGGCGATGTCGTGTACTGGCGCGCCTCGGCCCGCCTCAAGGGCGCCTCGGATGGCCTCGCCGAGGCCGCGAAGCAGTTCGACGCCGCGGCCCTCCAGCGGCCCCAGCACTTCAAGGATGCGGCGGAGTGGGCGAAGTACACGCGCACGCTGATCGACCAGCTTCGCGCGGGCCCGGGCGGCATCCCCGCGGCCACGTTCCCGCCGCTGCCTCCCTCGGAGCGCCCGATCGCACCGCCCGGGGTCGCCCTCCCCGTCGAGCCCGATCAGGGCAGCAACGCGGGCAGCGCCGAGCCTCCGACCGTGGCTCCCGATGCGGGCGTGCCCTCGGGCGGCGTGCTGCTCTGATCGCGGGACGAGCCAAGGCCATCCGCGCCGCGGGTGTCACGAACCGAAGTGCGGCGAGCCGAGATCCTGCGTGTTAGCGTTCGCGGGATGAAGTGGATCGTGGCGGTGGCGCTGGTGGGCGCCGCGTGTGGAACCAAGTCCGGCGGTGGTGGGAGCTCGGGCGGTGCCGGCTCGGGGAGCGCGGGATCAGGGAGCGGGCAGGTGGGTGAAGGCAGCGCGATCACGACGCCCTCTCCGCCGACGCCGCCTCCCTCGGACGATCCGACTCCGGCGATCATCGCGCAGGCGTTCGGCGGCAAGGTGCCGGCGTTCCCGCTGCTCGCCGCGAACGGGATCGCCGCGGTCGCGGTCGCCACGCCGCTCCGGCAGACCGAGGCGTCGATCTACGCGGTGATGTTCCTGCCGGTGGGCGCCGGCGGGCCGTGGGACTCGGTCGAGACCATCCCACTCGTCGATGCGATGCTCGCCAAGCTGCTCGCCGAGGGATCCCCCGATGGGACCTCGCAGCCGATCTTCGATCGCGATCGCCTGACCACGCAGGCCCAGGCGATCACGGCGCGGCTCGCCACCGACAAGTTCTCGCCGTTCGAGGGCTCCGTCCCGGCGCTCGCGATGGGCACGACCACCGTCGGTCCGGCGCGCCTCGAACAGCAGCGGACCGAGGCTGGACTCCTGCTCCAGCTGAGCGATCCCAGCGGGATCGTCCATGGCACAGACAATCTCCCCAACCAGCCCACCGCGAGGATGGCGGGAGAGGAGTGCATCGCGAAGCCGATGGCCACGCGTGCGTGGTTCGATACCGGGCGCAAGCGCGTGCTCGTCGAGGTGTCGTGGAGCGTCGTCGAGCCGTGCGTCCCGCCCGAGGTGCAATACCGGTTGTTCGCGCTGCGCTGACCTCTCAGTACGCGGAGACCACGAAGTCCACCTGGTACTGGCACGGCAGCTGCCCACCAGCGAGGCCGATGCAGCCCGTGCCGGTGCAGTCCACTGTGGCTTGCTGGCGGCCGCTCGCGCGATCGGCCGCGCTGAACGTGCCCGAGATCGTCCCGTGCACCGTGAGCGTCGCATCGATCGTGGGATACGGCTGGGTCTGGGTCACACGGTTCGGACAGCTGAACGCCGTGCCGCCGGTGAGCGTGCAGGCAAACGGCGCGGTCCCGTCCGCGGGGATCACGCGGAACCTCGAGGCCGTGACCGAATCGATCACGAAGTCGCCGGCTTCACCGCTGTCGACGTTGCCCGGGCAGGTCGTCGAGACCGGCGTGTGCTCCGCGTAGAACCACTCGCCCGCCTGCGGCGACACCGTGACAACGCCGCCGCCACCACCGCCACCACCGCCGCCCGACCCGGAGCCACTGCCCGAGCCACCTCCCCCGCCAGCTCCCTCGTTGGTGGTGCAGGCGGCGACGAACGACAGGGTGAGAACGAGGCTCGTGATGGCTAGGCGCGACATGGATGACTCCTGTGTGGGACGGCTCGTACCGTTGTACGGCTGGTCACGCGCGGGACCGACATCAGCCCGACATCACCGAAACCGGCGACGAGCTCCGCTATGCTCGACGTGTGGACGAGAGCCTGCGAGCCAGCGCGGAGCAGATGCGCTCGCTCCTCGTGGCCAGGCAGGCACCACCCGAGGTGTTCCGCGCGGCGCTGACCCGCGTGCCGCCGCTCGACCGGGATGCGTGGGTGGATCTCGTCCTCGAGCTCGACCCTCCGCCCGAGGACGGCCCCGAGCTCCCACGCGGCTGCGTCCCATACCTGCCGTGCGCCGTCGACGTGCTGCTTCGGGTGGTGGAGTACGCGCGCGTGCAGGGCACCGATGTGTTCGTCGATGTCGGTTCGGGGGTGGGGCGCGCCGCGGCGCTCGTGCATCTGTTGACCGGCGCTCCGGCGATCGGCCTCGAGATCCAGCCGGCCCTCGCTCTCGCATCGCGCGCGCTGACCGAGCGCTTCAGCGCGCTGCGGTTCTCGCCGGTGATCGGCGATGCCACGCTCCTCGCCGGCCAGATCACGATCGGATCGATCTTCTTCTTCTATTGCCCGTTCAGTGGCGACCGGTTGAATCAGGTCCTCGATGATCTCGAGCAGATCGCCCGCACCCGTGAGATCCGCATCTGCTGCGTCGATCTCCCGTTGCCGCTGCGCCCATGGCTGACGCTGTCGTCACCGCCGGAGCCTGACCTCGCCGTCTATCGCAGCACGCTGCTCGACCCGCTGCCCTGAGAGCTAACGTCGCGCGCGACGCGCGAGCAGGATCGCGAGGAGCCCGCCGAGGCCAAGCATCGCGCCGGTCGCACCGCCACCGCTCGCCGCGCACCCGCCGCCGTCGCTGCTGCCCGGGGTGCACTGCCCGAGGCTGTCGCAGGTGCCGTTGGTGCAATCGCTGTTGCTCCGGCAGTCGTACGTACACGCGTGGTGGGGCGCGTCGCAGTACTGGCCACCCGGGCACTCGGTATTGACGTCGCAGAACAGGTTCGTGCCCGCATCAGGGCTGCCCGCATCGGCGACAAACGCGCGGATCACCCAGTCACCGGGGACCCCGAGCGTGCTCGACTTCTTCCAGCCAGCCGCGGTCAGGATGAAGTTCTTGTCGGCGGAGATCCCATCGGCGTCACTGGCGATCGAGGGCGGGGCACTGGTCTGGAACACGAACGCCACGCGGAACTGCGCAGGCACCAGCACGTTCGCGGACGTCAGATCGAGCTCCTGCATCGCCGAGTCCGAGCCCGTGAGTTGAAAGTCCGCCATGAACAGCTCGGCGCCCGGTGTATCGGTGCCGGCGCTGTCATCGAACACCTTGATCGTGAAGTTCGTCATGGTCGCGGCGCCACCGAACAGGAGCTGGACCTTCAGCAGCTGCCGCCCCGCCGACGGTGCGAGGAACCGCGCGCCACCCGCCTCCCCCGTGACGAAGCCGTTCTGGAACGTCGCGGGAGATCCTGAAATGAAGCCGTCGTTCTTGAGCTCGAGCTCGGCGTGCGCGCGCGTGGAGATCATCAGCACGGCAGCGCAAATCAGGAGGTGCGAGCGGGTCATTGCCGACGTTCCTCGCACGAAACGCGGCCCGGCACGAGGGTTGCTGCCCCAGCGCGCATGCGGATTCGATTTGATCGTGGAACCCTGGTGATCGAGGCACAGCACGGAGACGAGGATCCCTCGCAAATTCCGGGAACTGCGTGGGATCCCGAGCTGCGCGGATGGCGCGTCCCCGCGGACCAACACGCGTCCGTGATTGGCCGGCTGGCGGACGAGGGCGGCCGGATCTCGGACGAATGCCGGACAGCGCGGCTCGCGGGGAACTGGTCGTTGCCCGAGCTGCGCTGGTACCAGCGCGAGGCGATCGCGCGCTGGACGGCCTCACATCGCCGCGGTGTGATCGCGTTGCCGACCGGCGCCGGCAAGACGTTGACCGCGATCGCCGCGATCGCGGAGCTCGCCGTGGCGACCCTGGTGCTCGTACCTACGCGCGTGCTGCTCGATCAATGGGCGCGCACGCTCGCGGCCGCGTGGCCGCATCCGATCGGCCGGCTCGGCGACGGCGATCATCAGGTGCTGCCGATCACCGTGGCCACGTACGCAAGTGCGGTGGCGTGGGCGCCGCGGATCGGCGACCGGTTCGGCCTAGTGATCGTCGATGAGGCGCATCACGTGGGCGCGTGGTGCCCCGGCGAGATCTTCGAGATGCTGATCGCACCCGCGCGGCTCGGGCTGACCGCCACGCCACCCGCGGAACCAGCGGCCCTGCGCCGAC
>JAYVRN010000541.1:0-4471 GCA_043776275.1 Myxococcales bacterium
TCACGGCGCGCCTTGCGCAAGCTGTCGGCCTGCGCCTTGCCGCGGCCCTCGGCCATCGCCTCCGCGAAGTTCGCGAACAGGACGGTGAACCACAGCCACAGCGCGATCGCTCCGATGAACCCCGGCGAGGCGTCACCGCTGCCGGTCGCGAGAGCGTGGATGAACAGGATCGTCGTGAACGCGCTCCCGATCTCGACGACGAACATCACCGGGTTCTTGATCATCCGGCGCGGATCGAGCTTGCCGAGGGCATCGACGATCGCACGCCGCACGATCGCGGCCTCGAACAGCGGGCGAGCGGAGGCCTTGCCGCGGCGCACTGGATCCTCGGACGGGGGGAGTGGAGCGGCGGCCACGGACTTCTGGGCAGATGCGGCGGTCATGGAGAGACTCCTGCAGCCTGGAGCTGCTCGACGATCGGCCCCAGTGCGAGGGCCGGGACGAAGGTCAGGGCCCCGACCAGCACCACGGTGCCGACGAGCAGCAGGACGAACAGCGGCCCGTCCGTGGGCAACGTGCCCGCCGAGGCGGGGATCGATTTCTTGCGCGCCAGCGAACCGGCGATCGCGAGGGTGGGGATGATGATCCAGTAGCGAGCGACGAACATGCAGATGCCGCCGGCCGTGGCGTAGAACGTCTTGCTCGCGGTCAGGCCGGCGAACGCCGAGCCGTTGTTGTTCCCCATCGACGAGAACGCATAGAGGATCTCGGAGAACCCATGGGCACCGGGGTTGTTGAGGACCCCGGGGACGTCAGCGACCCCGGCGACGCCGGTGACCCCCACCGTCTCCTGCGCGAGGCAGGCGAACGCCGTGCCCAGGAGCACCGCGGCGCACGGCACGAGGATCGCGATCGAGGCCATCTTCATCTCGTACGCCTCGATCTTCTTGCCGAGGAACTCCGGGGTGCGTCCGACCATGAGGCCGGCGATGAACACGGCGACGATCGCGAACATCATCAGGCCGTAGAGCCCGGAGCCGACGCCGCCGAACGCCACCTCGCCGAGCTGCATCAGGACCATCGGCGCCAGCCCGCCGAGCGGCGAGTAGCTGTCGTGCATCGAGTTGACCGAGCCGTTCGAGGCGGCGGTGGTCGTGGTCGCCCACAGGGTGGACGCGCTGATCCCGTAGCGGGCCTCCTTGCCCTCCATGTTGCCGCCGGGCTGCAGCTCGCTGGCCTCCTGATCGAGGCCGAGGTCCGCGAACGCCGGATTCGGCTTCTGCTCCTGCCAGGCCGAGAGCGCCACGAACGGCAGCACCAGCACCAGCATCGTGACGATCAGCGCGAAGCCCTGGCGCCGCGACCCGACCATCCGCCCGAACATGAAGCACGACGCGCCGGCGATCAGGAGGATCGCGAGGTTCTGGAAGAAGTTCGACAGCGGCGTGGGGTTCTCGAGAGGATGTGCGGAGTTCACGTTGTAGAACCCGCCGCCGTTGGTCCCGAGCTGCTTGATCGCGACCTGCGAGGCCACCGGTCCGACGGCGATCTGTTGATCGACGACCGGGTGCCCATCAGCATCGGCGGTGGCCTGGATCAGCGCTGCGGTCTCGTGGCCGTCCGGGGTCTGCGGCACGCCCTGCTGCACGAGGAACACCGCGAACACGATCGAGAGCGGCAGCAGGATGTAGACGGTGGACCGGGTGAGATCGACCCAGAAGTTACCGACCTCGTCGACCTGCTTGCGCGTGAAGCCACGGACCAGCGCCACCAGCACCGCCATCCCGGTCGCGGCGGAGACGAAGTTCTGCACGCCGAGCGCGAGCGCCTGGACGACGTGGCTCATCGTGGTCTCGCCGCCGTACGCCTGCCAGTTCGTGTTCGAGGCGAAGCTGACCGCCGTGTTCCACGCGACGCGCGGATCCACCGCCGGCAGATCGTTCGGGTTGCCCGGCAGGATCCCCTGCAGGCGCTGCAGCCCGTACACGAGGACGAGGCCGAGCAGGTTGAACACGAGGAGCGCCACGGCATAGCGCTGCCAGCTCTGCTCGGTCTCGGGCTTGACCCCGAACAGCCGATACAGGAGGCGCTCGAGCGGCCCGAGAATCTTCTGCGCGAAGCGCGCCTTCCCCTCGTAGACGCGCGCCATGTACGCCCCGAGTGGGATCGCGAGCGCGATCAACACCACCCAGTAGCCGACGATCTGCGCGATGCCGGCGCCGCTCATTGCAGCTTCTCCGGAAACAGCAGCGCGACGAACAAGTAGACGATGAGGCCGACCGCGATGATCGCGGCGAACACGAGCAGGCTGGACATGGGGTGCCTTTGCTCAGATCCGGCCGAACAGGCGGATCATGCGCAGACTGAGGAGGAACAACAGGAGCGTGAGGCCGAGGTAGAGGAGGTCCAGCATCAGCGCCTCCGCGTGGACATCATCAGCACGAGGCCCAGGCCGGCGACGATGACGGCGATCGTCGCCTCCGCGCCGAACGGTTCGTGGGCGGTGACGGCGAGCACCACCCGCGGCACCGCCAGCACCATCATGACGAGCGCGAGGATGCGGTCATCCCAGCGCGCGGCGGCCTTCATCTCGTCGGGGCGCGGAAGCTCGGTGCCGTGAGGGGCGTTTCGATAGGGGGGCTGCATGGGGACCTCGATGTCCCTGGATGTAGCGGGGCCCTCGTCAAGACCGTGTCAAGGCAGCGACAGGAGGTCGTCAATCCGACGGCCTGCGAGCTTCACCGACGCGCTGGCATCACGATCGGGCGTGGAGCGCGCGCAGCGACAGCTGCCCGAGGAGCACGATCCCGATCACCCCGAGGATCGCAGCCAGCGTGACATCCGCCGCCAGCTCCTCCCCACCGACCACGGCGATCGCCACCCGCGCCGCACCGAGGGCGGTCAGGACGAACGCCAGGACCCACTCCTCGGCCGGCGAGGCGCCGGTTGGCTCGTCTGCCGCCTGGGGGGCGGTGCGATAGGGGTGCATCCCACCCACTCTGCCGCGAAATCGGCCAACTGGTCAGAACAATGGGGTGATCCGGGACAGTCTTGATGGGTTCTTGATCGATGTAGAGGGTGTATTGATGAGGTCCTTAGGACGCTGATGCCGCTCTCCCATCGCACTGGCCCGCGCGGCTACCTGTTCGCCGTGGTGGTCGTCGGGGCGGCGACGCTTGGCGGGCTCGCAGCCGCGCAGCACGCGAGCCTCGCGGACGAGGCGATGCTGTACTCGCTGGCGATCCTGATCGCGGCGCACGCGGGCCGGGGTCCCGGCCTGCTCTCGGCGGCGCTCAGCGTGGTGGCGTTCGACTTCGTGTTCGTCGAGCCGCGGTTCACGCTCGCCGTCGCCGATACGCGGTTCCTGTTCACGTTCCTCGTGATGTTCGCCGTCGGCGCAGCGATCGGCACGTTGACGGTGCGGCTGCGCGCCGCAGAAGCGGCGAGCCGAGAGCGCGAGCACCACACCGCCGTGCTCCTCGCGTTCACGCGGGATGCCGCGGCGGCCCCCGACGTGGCGGGTGTCACCACGGCGGTGACGCAGCACCTCCATGACGTGCTCGATCTCGATCCCAGCGTCACGGTGCCATCCGAGGGCCCGATCGAGATCTCGCTCGGTCGCGCGACGCTCGGCATCGAGCAGCGACAGTTCGTGGAGGCCGTGACGCGGCAGGCGACGATCCTGATCGAGAAGCTGCGCCTCGCCACCACCGCGCGCGACGCCGAGGTCCGCGCGACGACCGAGGAGCTGCGCAACGCCCTGCTGTCCGCGGTCTCTCACGATCTGCGCACGCCGCTCGCCGTGATCACCGGCATGGCGACCACCCTGCGTGAGACCGCCGAGCCAAGCTCGCGCGACGGGCTCGACACGATCGTCGCGGAGGCCGAGCGGCTCAGCCGGATCCTCCAGAACCTCCTCGCGGTGACCAAGGTCGAAGGCGGCGCGAAGCCGCGGCGCGAGTGGGTGCCGATCGAGGAGCTGGTGGGCTCCGCGCTGATGCGGCTCGACGACGCCCTCACCGGGCGCAAGGTCACGGTGGCGATCGACGGGGTCGACCTCGCGCACATCGATCCCATCCTCGGCGAGTTGCTCCTGGTCAACCTGGTCGACAACGCCGCGAAGCACACGCCCGCGGGCACGCCGATCGAGCTGACGGCGCGACGTGACGGCAAGGCCGCCGTGATCGAGGTCGCCGATCGAGGCCCGGGCCTGGCCGAGGGCACCGAGCGGCTGGTGTTCGAGCGGTTCTTTCGGGCGGCCCCGTCCTCGTCCCCCGGCGTCGGGCTCGGGCTGACGGTGTGCCGCGGGATCGCTATCGCGCATGGCGGTTCGATCGAGGCGAGCCGGCGCGAAGGCGGAGGCGCGGTGTTCCGGTGCATCATCCCGGATGGAGAGCCGATGCCCACGTTCGAGGAGCCGCCCGTGATGGCGGCCGAGGCCGCGCGATGAGCGATCTCGTCCTCGTGATCGAAGACGAGAGCGCGATGCGGAGGTTCCTCTCGGCCGCCCTCACCAGCCATGGCTTCAAGG
>JAYVRN010000542.1:0-16256 GCA_043776275.1 Myxococcales bacterium
CTCGAGGACGAACCGGTAGCAGAACAGCGCGCCCGCGATGAAGAAGATCGCGGAGAAGATCGCGAACGCGACCGTGATGCGGCGCTCCTTCTTGTAGAGGCCCGGGGCGATGAACCGCCAGATTTGATAGAAGATGAACGGCGAGGCCAGGAAGATGCCGGCCCACAGGCCGATCGACATGTCGACCCAGAACGGCTCGGTCAGCTTGCCGAACACGATGTGTGGGACGCCGAGCTTCTCGACCTCCCAGACGTGGAACAGCGGCGCCTTCAGCCAGTCGTAGATCTCGCCGGAGTAGTACCAGCACCCGACGAACGCGAGCATGAAGAAGATCGCGGCGTTGCGTACGCGATCGCGGAGCTCTCGCAGGTGCGAGAGGAACGGCATGCGGCTCTCTTCGAGCTCGCCTTCCTTCGCGTTCCCGTCGGCGTCTTCGTCTTCGGAGGGCGCGCGCTTAGCCATGGTTCGGCTCGGAGCCCTTGGCGACGGTTCCCACGGCGGGCTTGATCAGGTTCGCGAGCGCCTCGTCATCACCAGGGGTCGTGACGGGCGAGTCGGCATCGGCCTCCCCCGCAGTGGGTGGCAGGCGCACGGCGGGAGCTGCCGGCGCGGGGACGTCGGCGTCGGGCTCGGAAGCGGCGCTCGCGACGCTCTCGGTCTCGCCGGCCGGAGCGTCGGCCTCGACCGGCGTGGGCGGTGCGACCGAGTTCTCGACGATCTCGGCGGACTCCGCGGGCGGGAGCTGCTTCGGCTTTTTGGGCTTGATCTGCTTGGGCTTGACCGGGACTTCATCGCCACGCAGGGCGCTCTTGAGATCCCGGATCGCGCCGCCGATCTGCTCATCGCCCTCGATCTGTTGCTGCAGCGCGCGGGACTGCTTCTTGATGTCCCGGATCCCCTTGCTGATCTGCTTGGCAGCGCCGGGCAGCTTGTCGGGTCCCAAAAACAGGAGCGCCACGATCAAGATCACGATGATCTCGCTGCCGCCCATGCCGAACATCGGGGGCAGCATACCACCCGATCGCGGATGTGACCCGCGCGCCAACCCCGCGGAGGCCTGTGCCGGCACGATGCCCGACCACCGCCCAGGCGACGCCCAGGCGACGCCCAGGCGACGGCCAAGTACCGCCCGAAGCGATGCCAGATCGGCCGACGCGGCCTCAGAACTCGCGCGAGCTCTGCCCGAAGTCCGTCGGTGAGGTCCCAGGCTGACCGGAGACCTCGGTCGGCGCGGTCCCGGTACGCACCCACACGGCGAGCCCGCTGCTCCCCGGTGCCGCGAGCAGGCCGGTCTCGCGATCGATCGACACGTGCTCGAGACCCGCGGGAGCGGTCCCGGGCACCGGCACCGGCGGACGGGTGCCCTCCGCGGCGCGGATGGCGCGTGACCACAGCGGGAGCGCCGCGTGCGCGCCGTCGCCTTCGTGACCGAGCTTGTGCGCGGGATCGTCGAAGCCGATCCACACCGCGGCGAGCGCGCGACCCGTGAACCCGATGAACCACGCATCGGTGTTGTCGTTGGTCGTCCCGGTCTTGCCGGCGGCAGGCCGGCCCACGGCGGCGGCCGAGGCGGTGCCACGCGCGATCACCGCGGCCATCATGTCCTCGAGCTGGAACGCGGTGCGCGGATCGAGCAGCTGGCCACCGTCGGCGGTGATCCGGGCATCGGGATCATCTCCCGCGACCGCGGCGAGCCGATCGAACCGTCGCGCGGGATCGATCCATGGATCCTCGATCGCCGCGGCATCGAACAGCACCTCGGCGCCGCGCCGGATCCGGACCGCGAAGCGTGGCGCGATCGCCCAGCCGCCGCGCGCGATCACGGCGTAGACGCGCGCGAGCTCGATCGGCTTCACGCACGAGGCCCCGAGTGCCATCGGGCGGACCTCGGCGAGATCGGCGGTGACGCCGAGCTTCCTCGCGAGCCGGATCACCGGAGGTGCGCCCACGCGATCGAACACGTCGATCGCGGGCGCATTGAGCGAGGCCGCGAGCGCATCCTGCGCGAGCACCACGCCGCGAAACTTGTTGCCGGATTTCGGCTTCCAGTGGACGCCGGTGGCCTCGTCGTACTCGGAGATCGGCGCATCGCGCAGCGCGGTGCCAGGCGTGATCGCGCCGCTGTCGAGCGCCGCGCCATAGACCAGCGGCTTCCACGCCGAGCCGGGCTGACGGCAGCTCCCCAGCATGCGATCGAAGCGATCCGGTCCCCACGCGCGCCCGCCGACGAGCGCCTCGATGTAGCCGGTGTGGTGATCCCAGATCAGCGCCGCCGCCTGCGCCGCGCCCCAGCGATCGCCCTGGGCGTTGGCCTCCTGCTGGAGCTGGGTCCCGAGCGCGGGGAGCGCCGCGGTCTCGATCACCAGGCCACCGCGCGCGAGTTCATGCGGGAGGGCGCCCGCGATGAACGTGCGGACCTGCTCGGTGTACCAGGGCACGCGCGTGCCGTAGGTCGGCCGCGGGCGATGCAGCTCGATCGGCGCGGCGGTGGCGCGCGCGAGCGTGGCGCCGTCGATCAGGTGCGCGCGGGCCATGCGGGCCAGCACCTCGTCGCGGCGCAGCTTGGCACCGGTGGGGTTGCGATACGGATCGAGGCGGCCGGGCGCCTGGATCAACCCGGCGAGCAGCGCGGCCTGCGGGAGATCGATCTCGCCGACATCGCGATCGAAGTACGCGCGCGCGGCGGCCACCATGCCGTACGCGCCTTGCCCGAGGAACACGAAGTCGAGATAGGTCTCGAGGATCTCGCGCTTCGACCAGCGCTTCTCGAGCGCGCGCGCGAGCAGCGCCTCACGTGCCTTGCGCTTGATGCTGCGCTCGTTCCCGATCTCGGCCGGCAGCAAGTTGCGCGCGACCTGCTGCGTGATCGTCGAGGCGCCCTCCACCACGCGACCGACGCGATAGTTGATCCACGCCGCGCGCACCACCGCCTGATAGTCCACGCCGCGGTGCGAATAGAACCGCACGTCCTCGGCGGCGAGCACGGCCTGCACCAGGTGCACCGGCATCCGATCGAGGGTGGCGAGCGTGCGATGCCCCACCACGGCCCCGTCCTTGAACGGCTGCTCGGCGAGGTGAGAGCCATCCGCGGCGAGGATCAGCGAGCTCTGGGCGGCGCCGGCGCGCCACGCATCGAGATCCGGAACGTCGGGCAGATCGCGCGCCCAGCGCCGCAGCGTGACGGCGACCGCGCCGCCCGTGAGGATCGGCACGGCGATCATCAGCCAGATCACGGCGAGCACCGGGAGCCGCCACCACCACCCACCGTCGCGGCGGTTCGTGACCGCGACCCGGATCATGTTGCGAACAGCGCCATCTGTCGGGGCGGACCGACGACGCGGGCGCGCGTTCCCACCGCGGCCGCGATCGCATCCGCGCACGCACCGGTCACGAACACCTCGCGCGCGCTGGCCGACGCGATCCAGGCGAGCAGCTGCTTGCGATCGGCGGCGTTGGCCCACGCGAACCCGAGGTCGTAGCCGGTGGCGCCTTCGAGCGCGCGTCCGGACACCAGGGCGGTGGAGAACCGCTTGCCGGCGAGCGCCTTGAGCAGGCCGCCGTGATCACCGTCGAGCCAGATCACCGCGCGGGGCTCCTTGCCCGGTGCACCGATCGGCGGCAGCGGCGCGCGTCCGCTGGCTCGGAGCGCGGCCTCGCGGATCGGGCGACCGGCCGCCACGGCGACCCCGCGTGCGGCGAGCGCGATCGCGAGCTCGAGCCCATCGAGTGCGCTGTCGCAGAACAGCACGGGGCGGCGCTCGGCCGCGAGCTCGGAGACCGCCCAGCCGGCGGTCTGATCCATCACGTCCGTGAGCTTGGGGAACACGTGGTGCGCCTCGCCAAAGGGTGCGCTGACCACGAGCGCATCGCACGTGCGAACTTCCGCCGCATCCCCGGCGCCGCCGCGCTGCGTGCGCACCACGCCCGCGTAGAGGGTGGTTCGCCCGCCGAGATCCACGTAGAGCGAGGTCGCTCCGAGGCCACGGCCCGAAGGGATCAGCTCGAGGCGCAGCGTGCCGAGCGTGAACCGCTGGTGGACCGGGACGGCGAGATCGCCATCGCCCTTGGCGGCGAGCAGGGCGAGCGAGAGTGGGCTGCCGATCAGCTGGCCATGACCGGCGCGCGCGAGGCGATCGGCCGCGGACACGAAGCAGATGTCTCGGCGCCGGCGCGCATCACACCAGATCGGCGTGCCCGTGAGGTGGACGCCATCACGCCACGTCACGGGTGCAACGGGAGCGGCTCGAGCGGGGCGTCGACCCACAGCTCACGGTGCCACCGCGCGCGCGATCAGGCAATCATTCGACGGTGTTCGTCGGCAGCTTGCCTTCGAGCAGCATCGCTTCGAGCTCGCGGATCGTGGCGGTGAGTTGCGCTCGTTGTGCGGCATCGAGCTCGAACACGATCCCCATGCCGGGCGGCTCGTCGTCGGCCGTGGTGATCGTATGTGAGACCTTGCCGACCAGGGACAGCGGCTGGGGCGTACCCGGGATCGCCACCAGCATGTGGACCTGGGAGGTCTCGGGCAGGGGCTTGTCCGTGAACAGGAACACGCCCTCCTCGTTGATGTCCTTGGTGAACGTGTTCGCCGGGCCCTCGACGGCGCCGTAGGTCACCGACAGCCGGATCGGGAGGCGGCGCTTCTCGCGCAGGTTGAGCAGGCCGCCGCGCACGAACCCGTTCAGGTAGTTGATCTTGTCCCGCTCGGAGCCGCCGAGGGCGACGACCACGCCGGGCGGATCGTCCCGATGACCGACCACGGTGCCGCGCAGGGTGACCAGCCAGCCACCGACATCGAGATCGATCCGCAGGACCACACCCTGTTCCGCCGGATCATCGGTCGGGACGAACATCGTCCAGTCCCGGGGATCGAAGATCTTGATCCACTCCGACTGACTGGTGAGCCGGAGCTCAAGCCGTACCGCGCCCACGCCCCATCGTACCCCAAGGGCCCCGCGGGGCGCGCGTTACTGGATGAGGACGCGGAGGGTCAGCGGCTTGCCGGCGCGGATCAGCTGGATGTTCGCGGCGCGCGTCGCCGAGGCACGGACGTAGAGCTCCGCGGCATCATCGATCGTCTTCAGCGGCGTTCCGTCGACGGCGGTGACGATGTCACCGGAGCGCAGGCCGGCCTTCGAGAACACCGAGCCCTCGGCGACGACGTCGAGGCGCGCACCTGCCGGGGTGAACGAGCCGCGCAGGACAGTGGCGAGCTTGTTGAAATCGGCGAGGGCGACATTGAGCTCGCTGCGCGACAGCACCGTCGGCGTGATCACCGGCGCGGGCGGTGCCTCGGGGGTGATCTCGTCCGCAGCGGGGATCTCCGTCGGGGCGGCAGCGGGTGCCGTCGGTGCGTTGGTCGGTGCGGCCCGGGCGGCGGCGGGCGCCGGGGTTGCGCGGGTCGCTGCGGTGGTGCCGGGAGGCTCGAACCCGATCACGGCGGGCCCGGTCTTGCGCGGCGCGGGAGCCGGCACGTCGGCGTATGGGTCGGCCAGTCCCGCCGCCGGCAGGATCGCGGGCAGGGAAGCCGGTGCCGTCACGCGAACTGACGGAGCCGCGACCGAGCGCACGGGGGCGTCGGCGTACGGGTCGATCGGAGCGTCGGCGGGAGCGTCGGCGGCCTGAGCGTCAGCGGCCGGAGCACCGGGCTCGCCGTAGGGATCCTGGGGCGCCGTCTCCGCCTTCGCCGGCGCCTTGGCGCGGGTGGGCTCGGCCTCGCGACCACCGCGGCCGCGCCGCCACGACGGATCGGGCGCCGGAGCGGTCAGCACGATCTCCTTGCCGTTCGCGGACAGGGTGACCTCGTCGTCGTCGATGTCTTCCACCTTGTAGCCATCGACCGTGCCGCCGACCTCGGCCAGGACATGGGTGCCGCGGTTCTTGTCGAACAGCAGCGCCTGGTGACTCTCCGGCAGCAGCTTCACCACCCGGAGGCTGACCTTCGTCCGGGGTGTTGCGGCCTGGGGTTCCGGGCTGTTGGCTTCATCGGCCCGGGCAGCGGAGGCCGTCAAAAACATGGCGAACAGACCGACGACGAGACGCATGCACAGGGGAGCTGCAAACGTCGATCCGGTCCAACCAGCGCCAACCCGCCGGAACTACATCACCAATGAAGGTGCGTGTAGCTGGCGCTTCACAGATCCGTGACGGAACGGGACACCGATCGCCGCCCCGAACGTCGGAAAACCTCTGTCGGCGACGGCCCTTGGGCCGCCGGACTCAGGCCTTCTTGGCTTCCTTGGTATCGAGCTCCGAGAGGTCGAGATCCTCGAGCTCCTTGAGATCCTCGGCCGTCAGCCCGCCCATCGAGGCGCCGCTGCCGATGTCCGACGCCTTGTCTTCCTTGCCGGGCACGCCCGCGCCGAGCTGCTTGGCGTCGCCGCCCTTGGGGGCCTCGAGCATGCCCATCTTCGACTTGAGCTCGGCCAGCGCATCGTCCTCGGCGCCGCCACCGGCCTCGAGGGCGTGGAACTTCGACTCGAGGGTATCGCCCGACAGCTCGCCGGCGAGCTCGGCGCCCGCCTCGGCCTCAGCCTCCATGAGCTGGATCCGCTCGGCCATGCGATCGAACGTGTCGAACGCGCTGGTGTCCCCGAGGCCCTGCATCGTGTTGGCGATCTGCTGCTGCGCCTCCGCGCGCTTCTTGCGCGCGATGAGGATGTTCTTCTTCCGCTTCGCTTCCTCGATCTTGTTGTTGAGGAGGCGCAGGGCGTCCTTCAGCTTCTCGACGGCCGCCTTCTGCTGCAGCCACTGCGTCTGGAACTGGGTGGCGATCGTCTCGTGCTCTTGCTTGCGCGAGAGCGCCTGGCGAGCGAGGCCGTCGTCGCCGGCGCGCACGGCCACCATCGCCTTGCGCTCCCACTCCTTCGACTTGTCGGTCTCCGCGACGTACTGCTTCTGGAGCTTCTTCTCGTCGGCGATCGCGACCGCAACCGCCTTCTTCGCCTCCACCAGCTGCTGCTGCATCTCGAGCAGCACCTGGCCCAACATCTTCTCCGGATCCTCCGCCTTCGTGATGAGGTCGTTGATGTTCGACTTGATCAGCGTCCCGAGTCTCGAAAAGATGCCCATGGCTTACATCGAGCGTACGGGATCAATGGTGTCGTTGCAACGCTCGCGCCGGGCGTGCTACTGCCCGTGTCTTCGACGATGACCGACGCTCCAAGGCTCCCTCGTCACGTGGGAATAATCATGGACGGCAACGGCCGCTGGGCCGAGGCCCTCGGCCGCCCGCGGCTCGACGGTCACCGGGCCGGCGCCGACTCCGTCCGCGACATCACCCGCGCATCGCGCGAGCTCGGGCTCGAGGCGATCACCCTGTACGCCTTCTCGTCGCAGAACTGGGCGCGGCCGGCCGAGGAGGTCGCGGGCCTCATGCAGCTGCTGCGCGAGTTCCTCCTCGGCGAGCGGGCCGAGATCCTCGACAACCAGATCCGGCTCGAGGCGATCGGCGACATCGACAAGCTCCCCCCGATGGTCAAGGAGCCCCTCGACGAGCTCCGCGCGGCCTCGGCCCACCATCGTGGCATGACCCTGACCCTGGCCCTGTCGTACGGGGGCCGCGAATCGATCGTGCGCGCGGTCCAGGCGATCGCGCGGGATGCCGCCGCCGGGATCCTGCGCCCGGATGACCTCGATGTCGCCCGGCTCTCGGGCTACCTGCCCACCGCGGGCCTGCCGCCGCTCGACCTCCTGATCCGGACCAGCGGCGAGCAGCGGATCTCCAACTTCATGCTGTGGGAGATCGCCTACGCGGAGCTGGTGTTCACCGAGGTGCTGTGGCCGGAGTTCCGTCGCGAGCACCTGTACAGCTGCCTCGAGGTCTACGCCGCCCGCGAGCGCAGGTTCGGCCTGACCTCGGCGCAGCTCGCCTCCGACGTTTAGGGCGCTCGACTTGACCGCGTCGGGCGGGTGGGGTTAGCTCCAGCCCCCTTGGCGCTCGGCAACCTTGCACAGCGGTTCCTCGTCGCGCTCGTCGCGGTGCCGATCCTGCTGCTCCTGCTCCACTACGAGCGGCCGGAGCCGACGTGGGCGGTGATCTTCATCGCCTCGCTGCTCGCGATGAACGAGTTCTTCGCGATGACGCTCCCCAAGGAGGACCGCCGCCCGGCGCTCGTCATGGGCGGGCTCGCCTGCGCCGCGTTCTACTGGCTCGATCCGATCGCGCTCCACCGCTACGGGATGCACGACCTCACGATGTTCGCCGCGGGCAACCAGGTCACCGTGGCGTTGATCCTCGGCGTCGTGGTCCCTGGGCTGTTCTACCTGTTCCGGTTCCGGGACATCCCGAGCGTCGCGGGCAGGTACGCCGCCACCGTCGCCGGCATCGTCTACGCGGGCTTCCTGACCACGTTCCTCGCGAAGCTGAAGTTGATCGATCCGCACCACGTCGGGGACACCGTCATCCTCGTGCTGCTGGTCGCCTGGATCGCCGACACCGGCGGGTACTTCGCGGGCCGCTTCCTCGGCAAGGCGAAGCTCTACGAGGCCGTCAGCCCGAAGAAGACCTGGGCCGGGGCGTACGGTGGCCTCGCCGGCTCCGTGCTCGGCGTGGCGGTGCTCAAGGTCGGGTTCGCGGACTGGCTGAGCTGGATCGACGTCGTCCTGATCGCGATCCCCGGCGGCATCCTCGGTCAGATGGGCGATCTCGCGGAGTCGCTGATCAAGCGGTCGGTCGGCGTGAAGGATTCGGGCGCGCTGCTGCCCGGCCACGGCGGGATCCTCGACCGGATCGATGCCGTGCTGTTCATCGCGCCGTACGTCTACACGTACCTGACGCTGAAGTTCTCGTTCGGGTTCTAGTAGCGGCTGCCGCCGCCCTGCACCTGATAGCGGCGCGGTTCGGGCGCGCCGAGTGTGACCTCGCGCAGCGTGCCATCGGTGAACAGCACGGCGACCACGCGCGGGCCCTCGCCCTGCGGCGCGGTGGCCACCAGCTCGAGCTCGTGATGCCCGGCGGAGATCTGGCCGAGCTCGCTCGTCGGCGCGTTCAGCCACTGCCCACGCTCGCGGACCCCGAGGTGCCAGGTCACGCCGCCCGCGCGCCCCGAGAACGTGCGGCCGTAGGGGATCGGTGTGTCGCCGTCGACGGTGTCCCACTGCAGCCCCTGGTCCTCGCGGACCACGAAGATGTGCTTGATCGGGATGGACGAGTCGACCACCAGATCGAACACGTCATCGGGCGAGCCATCCTGCCCGAACGTGGTCGGCGACATCTCGTCGATCGTGCGCGAGCGCTGCGAGACGTGAGCAACGATCGTCGGGTTCGCGGCGATCCTCGGGCTCGTGGGGATCATCGGGCTCACGGCGAGCGCGCACTCGAGCTGCGGCGACGGCATGGGCCGCATCATCATCCAGGTGGTCAGCGCACCGGCGAGGGCGCCGGTCAGCCCGGCGATCGCCACGACGACGGCGACGCTGGGCATCCTGCGGACCGAGTGCACCTGTGGGGTCATCATGATTGTTGAGATGAGACGCCCGAGGTCGAACTTGGGTCCATTGTTCGACGGGCGGCGCGAGTTCGGGTTGGAGCGGACCCAGCCCTCGTCGTAACCGCAGAGGATCGCTACGACGCATGCTGGCAAGGCGGCTGCACACATCCGCCTCCATGACTCGCTTCGACCGTACCTGGGAGCCACTGTTCGTCCTGATCGCCGCCGCCGTGCTCCTCCTCGGGACGCTCTAGAACTTGGTCGTTGCGCCGGTAGGCAGCGACGATCTACCGTCCGCGCGCAACTCGGGGGGAGGGCTTTCGATGCGCATGAGCACAGGCGTCACGTTCACGGGTCTCGCGTTGGCGCTTGCTGCGGCCGCCTGCGGTCCGCCGCAGTCGCGCAACAACGGGGATGACGATGGTGTCGACGGGGGCAACGGCACCGATGCCGATCAGGTGTTCCCGCCCGACGACAGCGGCACGAGCGGCTGCCAGAAGCTCGATCTCCTGTTCGTGATCGACAACTCCGGCTCGATGGGCCAGGAGCAGGCGAACCTGATCGCGAACTTCCCGATGTTCATCACGGTGCTCGATGCCTCGGGCCTCGACTACCGCGTCGCGGTGACCACCACCTCGCGCGACTACCACTACAACATGACGCTGCCCGTCGGTGGCTCGCTCCCTCAGAACACCGGCGCAGGCGACGATGGCCGCATGCTCCAGCCCGCGAGCTGCAGCATGACGAAGCGCTGGATCGACAAGGGCGATCCCACGCCGGCGCAGACGTTCTCGTGTGTCGCCAATGTCGGCACCAGCGGGAACAGCGACGAGATGCCGCTCGGCGCGATGCGCGATGCGTTCGAGGATCGGATGATGGACAACACCAACGCGGGGTTCCGGCGCAACGATGCGCTGCTCGGCGTGGTGTTCCTGACCGACGAGGAAGACTGCTCGTACGAGGCCTCCGTCAACCTCTCGTTCGGCCAGTCGTTGTGCAGCAGCCAGATGGAGACCGCGACCAACTACGTCGCGTTCCTCGACACGTACACCGGCCATCGTTCGCGGTGGGCAGCGGCCGCGATCGCGGGCATGGGTCCCGGAGACTGCACCTCGTCGTTCGGCAACGCGAACGAGGCCACGCGGCTCAAGGCGTTCGTTGCGGCGGCGGGCTCGCAGGCCCGGATGTCGTCGATCTGCGACGGAGATCTCTCGGTCAGCCTCCAGCAGACCCTCGCGCTGTTCCAGAGTGCGTGCGGCGGCGTGATCTTCTAACGCTCCTGCTGGTGGTGGTGCCCGCGTGCTCGTGGGCGCTCGTCGAGCAGCCACCGCGCTACGACGCGGGGACCCGTCCGCTCGGGTGCACCGCGTCGCGCGCGACGCCGATCGCCGACACCCTGCTGGCCGTCGCGTTCGCGGGTGCGTCGGCGACGCTGGCCATCGCCTCACGCGACGACACGTCGCGGATCGGCCTCGGCCTCGCGGTGGGCGCGGCGCTCGCAGCCGTGCCCTACGGGTTCTCGGCGGGCTTTGGCTACGCGCAGACCGGGCGGTGTCGTCGGCTCGGGGCCATCGTCCGGCCGCGCTAAGGGGCGGGATGCCGGGCGATTGCGTCCCAGCACGCCTGTTCGGCACCCGCGATCACGGCGTCGTCGAGCGCGATGCGGTGCTCGAAGTGCGCGCGCAGCAAGTTGATGAACGCGCCGAACACGAGCTCCATCAACACGAGCGCGTCGAGCGGCTTCACGATGCTCTCGGCTTGCGCGCGGCCGATCACGCCCGCGCCGAACTGCTTGATCTGGTGATCGACCGCGAGGCTCTCCGCGGACAGATACGAGGCGTGGTTGTGGAGCTCGATGAAGGCGAACGCCTTCGGGTGCTCGGTCGCGAACGAGACCATCGTGTTCCACATGACGCGGAACTGCTCGCGCACGGGCGCGTCCTGGGGAAACGCGGCGAACACACGCTGCGCGATGTTCGACTTCCATGACCGATAGAGCGCGTTGACCAGCGCTTCCTTGCTCTCGAAGTAGTGATAGATGGTCCCGGCGGCGATGTCCGCGCGCTCGGCGATCTGGGGGATCGCGGTGCCGTGAAACCCACGCTCGACGAACGCCTCGAGTGCCGCGTCCAGGATCGACTCACGTCGATCAGGATGACTCGGAGGTCGACCTCGCTTCGGGGTTGCCACCATTTGTTGAATGAATATTCATACTATTCTCAATAGTTTGTCAATCTTGATTATTCCGTCGTTGACGGACCGGCCGGTTGTTGCTATCCGTGGCCCATCAAATTTACCGATTGATCATTCAATCAATAAATAAGGACTGTCTCCCATGATCATCCACGCCGCCCTCGTCTCTGTCGCTGCCCTCGGTACCTGCGCCGGTCTTCCCCCGGGTGACATGAAGGACCCGCACTACTGGGGCGACTACATGATGGACAAGTACGCCGATGACCGCGCGGTCTCGATGCAGCTGCTCGATCCGCCGCCCGCGCACCTCGCGACGCCGCGCACGGTGTTGCTGATCACGGGCGTCACGATCCCGGCCGCGTCGTTCGATCCGATCAAGGCGCGCCTCGAGCGCGATGGCTTCAAGACCGTGGTGTACGAGCCGCCGGCGCTGCTCAGCGGCGATCTGTTCGAGAACTCGGAGGCGCTCGCCGCTGTCGTCGAGCGGGTGAGCGCCGAGTCGGGCGAGGCCAAGATCGACATCCTCGCCGAGTGCACCGGTGGGCTGATCGCACGCCACTACATCCAAGCGCTCGGCGGCGACGAGCACGTGCATCGCCTCGTCACGTTCATCTCGCCGCAGCACGGCATCGCGAAGGCGCCGCTCGCCGCCGCGTATGCGCAGTGGCCGGCGCTCTATGACCTGTCGCCCGGCAGCACGTTTCTCGAGACGGTGAACGGCGGGGCGCTCCCTGCGACGGTGGACGTCACGTCGGTCTACACGTGCACCGACGAGTTCATCCAGCCGTACGACACGTCGATCATCCCGGGCGCGACGAACATCGGCGTCGGCTGCAACGGCGAGTTCGTCGGTCACTTCGACTTCTTCTACGACACCGAGCTGTATCGGGTGATGCACGGCGCGCTGGTCACGCAGCTCACCCATCCCGATCCGGCGGCGCCGACCCCGCCGAGCGGCGACGATCCCGATGCGTCGAACGATCCGGCCAGCGAGGTCGAGCCTTCCGGCGGTTGCTCGACGAGCGGCGGCTCGACGACGAGCGGAGCGCTGCTGCTCGGCGCCTTGCTCGTGAGCGCTCGCCGTCGGCGTCGGAGCGTCTAGGACCTGGATCCTATGGCGCGCAGATCGAGTCGGGTGTCAGGAGGATGAGGTCGAGGCGCGGATCGAGCGCGGCATCGTGGCGGTCGGCCTTGAGGATGCGCGCGCTGTTGTGGATCTGCGCGAGAACAGCTCCTTCGCAGTTCGCGCTGCGGAGCGCGCCTTCGAGCGCGCTGGTCACGGCCTCGTCGGCGCCCTGGACCGGCGTGCGGGCCAGCGCCAGTTGCGCCGTCGCGAGCCAGACCTCGGGCGTCGCCGTGGCCGCTGGCCAGCCCTTGTAGAGGGCGCCGAGCTCGAGGAGGTCGGGGCTCACGCCATGGTCGAGGAGGTACGGGTCGCAGGCCTGAGCGTGCCAGCACTTCAGCTCGTGGAAGATGCTCGCGCAACCGGCGATCCGCTCGAAGGGCGCCAGCGTCTGGATCACCATCATCCGTGCATCGGGGCCGATCAGCGCGACCTTGCGCGCGACCCGCCCGCAGTGATCGGCGGGCCGACGGCGATCGTTCGCCGAGAGCGCCCGGTCGGCGAACACCAGCGCATCGGCGGGGCGCCCGACCTCGGCGAAGCTCGCGGCGACCAGATCGTAGATCGCGAGGTCATCGACCCGCGCGCCGGTCAGCAGCCGCTGGGCCTCGTCCGCCGAGCCGCTGTCGACGACGATGTTGGTGAGATCCGTGCGCACCGCCGCCGGCATCCCGAGCACGCTCGACCTCATCAGCGGCGCGAGTCGGGCCACCGCGGCTCGCGCGTCCCGGCTCGCCACGCTGCACCACCCGCGCAGGTACTCGAGCTGATCAGCGCTGCCGCCGCCGCGCCGGTTCTGCGCGCCGAGCCGGCACAGGTCGAGCCACGACACGCCGGGCTGGGCGAACACGGCGGCGATCGCGTATGCGGGCTCGAGCGCCGGGTGCTGGTTGTGGGTCAGGGGCCAGCGCGCGTACTCGGTGGGATCGAGCTGGGCGATCAGCGCGGCGATCTTCGGATCGTCGTACGGGCTTGGGCGAGGCGAGGTGGGCGGCGTCGCGGGCGGTGGTGCTGGCTTGCGCCGCGGCGGCGGTTCGGTCGTCTCCTCCAGGTCGTCCGTCGCGGGCGGGTCGGCCGCCGGAGGACGACCGCCGGGATATCGACCGCCGCACGCTGCGAGCAACACCACGACCATCACCCGCCCGACCACTCTCGCCATCACGACCATGATGCCACGCCTTCCAACGATCGGTAGGACACGATCGGGCGGCGAGAGTTGCGCTGACGCCAGGGCGAGCGGCCCGCGGCGTTCGGAGTTGTCACGAAGTTATCGCGGGCCGGTAGTCAGCGGCACGGGTGCGAGGGAGGCGAGCTCCTTGGCCATCGCGGCGACGTCGGGGTGGCTGTCGCCAGCGATGTTCGTCACGAGCTCGAGGGCGCGCTGGAACGAGACGCGTGCGCCCACGAGATCGTGCATGGCGAGCTGGACCCGACCGACCTGTGCGATCGCGCGTGCGGTGCCGATCGAGCCACCGTGATCCGCGAGTGCGATCGCGACGCTTCGATCTGCCGCCTCGCGCGCGCCGACGAGATCCTTGGCGTGGACGCGAACCGCCGATTGCGCCCGCAGCGCTTCGTCCAGCGGTGTGTGCTCGCCCTGCGCTTCGAGGATCGGGAGCGCTCGCGCCAAGCTCGCCGCGGCGTCGTCCCAGGCGCGAGCGTCGACCTGCAGCTGCGCGAGCGTCGCGAGCACGAAGCCGAGCTTGGAGTGCGTGGGAGGGAGCGCGGCCTCTGCGATCGCGAGTGCGCGGTAGCCTGCGGCTAGCGCACGGTCGCTCGCGCCGCTCTCGGACTCGGCGAGGGCGAGGTTCATCAGGGTCGGGATCAACGCGGGGTGGTTCGCACCAAGGGCGGCCACCTTGATCGCGAGCGCCCGGTCGAGAGCCTCGATCGCCGCCGGGTACGAGCCGAGCTGATATTCGAGCGCGCCGCGTGTGGTGAGCAAGACCCCGAGGTTCGCGTGGGTCGGGCCGTAGTGACCTTCGAGGATCGCAGACGCGCGGTCGAGGTTGGCGCGCGCCTCGGCGGTACGATGGAGGGCGGACTGTGCGGTCGCGAGGCGGTTGAGCCAGCGGGCGAGGGACGGGTCGGTCTTGCCGTAGACCTGCTCGTGGATCGTGATCCGGTGCTCGAGCAGCGGGACCGCGGGGGCGAAGTTCTCACGCTGGACCGCGAGGTCCCCGCGAATCCCGTCGAGGAGGCCGTCGAGCAACGGGGACGAGCCGACCCGCGCGACCGCCGCCTCCGCGACGACGAGCAGGCGCTCGGCTTCGCCCGGCTTATCGAGCCGGAGTCCGATCGCGTCGAGGACGTTGATCCAGATCCGGGCCGCGAGGGCATCGTCCTTGGCCACGGCCGCGAACCGCGCTGCGTCCTCGAAGGTCTCGAGCACGCCGTCGAGCTTGCCGCTCGCGTACATCGACGACGCGAGCTGGACGCGGGCGCGCGCCTGCACGGAGGGCGCCACGATCCGATCGGCGAACGCGACGGCCTCTCGCGCCGCCAAGAGCGCGGCCTTGATCCGTCCGGCGTCACGGAGCGCCGCCGCTCGCGCGATCAGGGCGTTGGCGCTCGCCTCGGAGGCGATCGCACCGGGCGTGGTCGGAGGGGCGCCGCTCGCCGCGAGAGTCGTCAGGTCGGCGCAGTCCTCGAGCCGAGGCAGCGCGGTCGCGGCGTCGAGCGCCTGGCTACCGCCGGGGCCGGCCGCGATCAGCTCGAGCGTCGCGGCGAGGCCGAGGTGCGCGCGGTCGAGGCAGGCAGTCTGCAGATCGAGCATCGCGGGCGACTGGACGTGCTGGACGTGGGTCGCCTCGCACGCGCGACGGCGCTGCAGGTGCCAGCGACCGACCCAGGTGTCGACGAGCGCGAGCACGCGATCGGCCGAGCCGCCGAGCTTCGCGGCCAGCGCGTCGTGGCGGCCGGGCGACCTCACCGTCGCGAGGTCGTCCGCGGACGGTTCGCAGGAGATCGCGGCGGTCGCCTCGTGCGAGAGGTGCGAGACCGTCCATCCGCCCGTGCCGATGACGAGCCCGAACGTCACGAGCGCGAGGATCCGCCGGCGGCGCCGAGCCGGATCTCGCGCGATCTCCGCGAGCAGCGCGTCCATCGAGGGCCAACGATCGGCTGGATCGCTCGACAGCGCGCGTCGGAGCGCGGCCTCGAGGTGGCGAGGTAGCTTGCCCGCAGGGGGCGCGACGATCGCTTCGACACCGCGGATCGCGTCTTCGGTCGGCGGCGGGAACGGACGCGCGCCGCACAACGCCTCCCACAGCGCGACGGCGAACGCGAACTGATCGGCCGCGGCTCCGACGATCCCGCCGGTGCGCTGCTCGGGTGCCATGTACGCGGGCGTGCCGCGCGCGAAGCCGGAGCGGGTGTGCAGCGGATCGCTCGGCGCGTCGTCGGCGGAGGCCTGCTCGTGGTCGTGGTCGTGGTCGTGGTCGTGGTCGTGGTCGTGGTCGTGGTCGTGGTCGTGGTCGTGGTCGTGGTCGTGGTCGTGGTCGTGGTCG
>JAYVRN010000543.1:0-4463 GCA_043776275.1 Myxococcales bacterium
CCCGGCGAGGATCGCGCCTGCCGAGGCGAGCCCGAACGCGGGCATGAACGAGATCGAGTTGACGGCGATCACCACGTTGAGCGCCGCGACGGTCTCGTCGCCGAGGCTCGCGAGCACGCCGTTGACGAACAGCTGGAACGCTGCGAACTCGAGGAACCAGTTGAGGCCGTTGGGGAGCCCGAACCGGATCACGCGGCGCAGCTCCGCGATCGAGAGCCCGAGCTTGCCCGCAGGCCGCGGCGCGCCACCCCAGCCGCGCCAGAACGCGATCGCCACGAACGCGAATCCGGCCCAGGTGGCGATCACGCTGCTCCACGCCGCACCGGCCACGCCGAGCGCGGGGGCACCGAGGTGGCCGTCGATCAGGATCCAGTTGAACGTTACCGCGAGCACCATCGAGATCAGGCCCGCGACCATCTGCATCCAGGTGTTGCCGAGCCCGCCGTACCAGTTGCCCAGCGCCTCCACGCCGACCGCCGCACCGACGGACAGCACCCGGATCTCCATGTACCCGGTCATCTCGGAGCGCACGCCCTCCGAGTAACCCGTGAGCGACAGGGCGGGCTCGATCAGCGGGATCAGGAGGACCGAGACCACCGCGGCGATCGCGGCGATCGCGAGCCCGTACCATGCGTAGCGCGGCGCATCGTCGCGTGTGCCGCGGCCGACCAGCTGCGACACGAAGCTCTGGACGATGAACACCGTGCCCATCGGCAGGATGATGAAGCCCACCACGTTGAGGCCGCCGGTCGCGGTCGCCGCGAGGGCGCCGGTGCCCAGATGCTTGACCTGCAGCGCATCCGCGAACGTGATCACCGCCTGCGTGGCGCGTGCGAGGACCATCGGCAGGGCCAGCGCGAGCAGGAGCTTGAGGCGCGCGGCCACCGTCATCAGCTCGACACCATGCGGTCTCGGACGGAGTCGTGCAAGCATCTGGAGGTGGCGAAGTCGACCAAGGTGCTGCTCGAGCTCGATGGGCACGAGGTCACCGTGTCGAACCCGGAGAAGCTGTACTTCCCGAAGGCCGGGATCACGAAGCTCGAGCTCGTGCAGTACTACCTGGCGGTCGCCGAGGGCGCGTTGCGCGGGGTGGCGCGGCGGCCGATGATCCTGAAGCGGTTCGTCGGAGGGATCGAGGAGGAGCCGTTCTATCAGAAGCGCGCTCCGGTCAAGCGTCCGGACTGGGTGGAGGTCGCCACGTTCACGTTTCCTTCCGGGCGACACGCCGACGAGATCGCGGTGAGCACGCGCGCGCAGCTCGCGTACGTGGTGAACCTCGGGTGCGTGGATCTCAATCCGCACGCGGTGCGCAAGGAGGACATGGACCGGCCCGACGAGCTGCGGATCGATCTCGATCCGGTGCCGGGCGTCGCCTGGCCGCAGATCATCGACGTGGCGCGCGTGGCGCGCGAGGTGCTGGAGGAGCACGGCCTCGTCGGCTGGCCGAAGACCAGCGGCTCGCGTGGCGTCCACATCTGGGCGCGGATCGCACCGCGCTGGCCGTTCGCTCAGGTGCGGCGCGCGGGACTGGCGTTCGCGCGCGAGGTCGAGCGTCGCGCGCCGGGCATCGCCACGGCGAAGTGGTGGAAGGAGGAGCGTAGCGGCGTGTTCCTCGACTACAACCAGAACGCGCGCGACCGCACCACGGCGAGTGCGTACTCGGTGCGCGCCAAGGATGACGCGCGCGTCTCGATGCCGCTGCCGTGGGATGAGCTGTTCGTGTGCGATCCGGCGGCGTACAGCCTGCGCACCGTGCCCGCGATGTTCGCCGCGCGCGGGGATGCGCACGCCGGGATCGACGCGGCCGTGGGATCGATCGATTCGCTCCTCGAGCTCGCGGCGCGGCAGGAGGCGGGTGGGGAGCGCGATGCGCCGTGGCCGCCGCACCACGCCAAGGGAGAGGACGAGGCACCACGGGTGGCACCGTCGAGAGCGAGCGCGGCAGGGGCCACGCCGAAGCCCGCGGGCAAGCGCACGCCGAAGCACCCGGTGATCACGATCGCGAACGCGAAGCAGAAGGCCGAGGCGCTCGCGGCGCTCGAGCGTTGGAAGCAGCGGTACCCGGCGATCGCCGCGCAGCTCGCAGCCGAGGACGTGCTGATCGACACCAATCGCGGGCGCGCGACTGCGTGGTACCGGGTGCGCGTGAACCTCAAGAACGTGCCCACCGCGGAGCACCCACCTCCCGAACCACCGGATCCGGACTACGACTGGAAGACCGAGTGGATGGGTGGGGCCTGATCCCCGGCGTCCAGAGACTTCCTCTACCGCCGTCCTGCGGCGTATGATCGAGACGTGATGCGCAGGGCAGTGGTCGCTGCGGTGGTCGTCGCCTTCACGGCGCTCGCCCATGCGCAGCCCAAAGACCCAGCCGCGGCCCAGGCGGCGTTCGCCGAGGGCCAGCAGCGGTATGCGGCCGGGGAGTACCTGATCGCGGCCGACAAGTTCGAGGCGGCGTACGCCCTGGATCCCGATCCCGTGTACCTGTTCAACAGCGCGCAGGCGTACCGGTTCGGCAACGCGTGCGCGAAGGCCGTGACCACGTACCAAAAGTTCCTCGACGCGGCTCCGCAGGCGCCCAACGTCGCCAAGGTTCGGCAGTACATGACGCAATCGGAGGACTGCGCCAGGCAGCAGGCCGCCGCACAGCGCCCACCTCCGCCCGTGCCCGATCCGACCGTGACGCCGCGGCCATCGCCACCGACCCATGGGAGCCATGGTGCGAACAATCCGGGCCGCACCAAGCGCCTCGCCGGCCTTGGCCTCGGTGGCGTGGGCGTCGTGGTGCTCGGGGTCGCGGGCTACTTCTCGTACAAGAGCTTCGACTACGCGAGCCAGCGCGAGGAGCTGTGCAACGGGTGCATGTGGTCCGGCGCCTTGACCCAGCAGCAGAACCGGCTGAACTCCGACGGGGAGACCGCCGAGACCGTCGCGCGGATCAACCTGGTGGTCGGCGGGGTCGCGCTGCTCGGGGGCGTGGGGCTGTACCTGTGGGGACGCAGCGACGCGGCGGAGCACCCGACCGTGACCGTGATCCCCACGGGGACTGGCGCGATGGCCGTCGGCAACTTCGCGTTCTGAGCGGGCACAGCGCCGGTGTAGGTGTGCGTCGCCCCTCACGGGCAAGCTCCCGCCGGATCTGACAAACCCGGCACGCTATACTGGGAGCGCTTGGATCCAGTGACTCCCAGCAAGCGTCGTGGTCGGCCCGTTCAGGACGACCATACGGACGTGAGCTCGCCACCTGCGCCCTGGGATGGAACCCCGGACGAGGATGGGGACGATGCACGCGACGAGCCCGCACGGCAGACGGCGCCGACCGCGGCACATACGCCGATCGATGAGTACGATCTGGCCTCGGGGACCAAGCTCGGCGAGTACCAGATCGAGGCGAAGATCGGGCAGGGCGGCATGGGCGTGGTGTTCTCCGCGGTCCATCCGCTGATCGGCAAGCGCGCCGCAATCAAGATCCTGAAGAAGGAGCTGTGCGCGGACCCGCACACGGTCGAGCGCTTCATCGACGAGGCGCGCGTGGTGAACCAGATCGGTCACCCGAACATCGTCGACGTGTTCGCGTTCGGCGAGATGCCCGATGGCCGCAGCTACTTCGTGATGGAGTGGCTCAAGGGCGAGACCCTGCGCGAGCGGATCGCCAGGGGGCCGTTGCCGCTGGCCGAGGTGTGTCGGCTGGTCCGGCTGCTCGCCCGCGCGCTCGAGGCCGCGCACGAGCTGGGCGTGATCCACCGCGATCTCAAGCCCGACAACGTGTTCCTCGTCGAGAGGCGCGACGAGCCCGCGAACGTGAAGCTGCTCGATTTCGGCATCGCCAAGCTCGCGCACAGCGACCATCGCGTGGAGAAGACGGCGACCGGCGCGATCGTGGGGACGCCGCAGTACATCGCGCCCGAACAGGCCAAGGGCTACGCGATCGATCAGCGGGCCGACATCTACGCGCTTGGCGGCATGATCTTCGAGATGCTCACGGGCCGGCCGCCGTTCGTCGCCGACAACGCGATGGAGATGGTCGCGAAGCACCTGATGGAGATGCCGGTGCGAGCCTCGACGTTCGTCCCCGACGTGCCGCCCGAGCTCGACGAGCTCGTGTTCGACATGCTCGCGAAGCAGCCCGATGGCCGGCCCTCGCTCGTCAGGGTCTGCGAGGTTCTCGAGCGCGCCCGCACCGAGGTCCCGGCAGCGGTGGCTGCCCAGGATCGCTCCGCGCCCGTGGTGCGGGTCACCGAGCCACCGAGCGCCGATCGCTCGGGGCCGATCGATCGACCGTCGTTCGGAGGCGTGCCTGCGTCGCCGGTGAGCCGCCCGGCGTTCGACGCCGTGGTGTCCCAGGCCGACGCGGTCCCGGATCTACGACGCTCGAGGCCACTGTGGTTCGCGATCGCGGGCGTGCCGATCGCCGCGCTGCTCGCGTTCCTGATCGTCCGCTCGTTCGGCGGGGCGAGCGACGA
>JAYVRN010000544.1:0-4462 GCA_043776275.1 Myxococcales bacterium
AGGGCATCGATGATCGTGTCCTCCTGCAGCTCCTCCATCTCGCCCTCGACCATCATGATCGCGTCCTTGCTGGCGGCGACGATGATGTCCATGTCGCTCTGCTCGCGCTCGGCGAACGTGGGGTTCGCGACGAACTGGCCGTCGATGCGGCCGATGCGGATGCCCGCGAGCGGGCCCGCCCACACGAGGTCGGAGAGGTGCACGGCGCACGACGCCGCGGTCATCGCGAGAACGTCGGTCGCGTTCACCTTGTCGAACGAGATCACGCTCGCGATGATCTGCGTGTCGATGAACCAGCCCTTGGGGAACAGCGGACGGATCGGACGATCCATCAACCGGCACACGAGGATCTCCTCGTTCGTGGTGCGACCTTCGCGGCGGAAGAAGCTGCCGGGGACCTTACCCACCGAGTAGAACTTCTCCTGGTACTCGCAGGTGAGCGGCATGAAGTCGATGTCACGGGGCTGCGCCGAGCCCTGCGCGGTGACGAGCACCATCGAATCGCCGCAGCGAATGATCACCGAGCCAGAGGCCTGCTTGGCCCACTTGCCGGTCTCGATCGAAATTTCCTTGCCGCCGACAACGGCGGTATCGCGAACAAAAGCCATACGTGTCTCCTGGGATTCGCCGGCGGTAAGGGCCGGCGGTTGGGTGAGTCACGTCGCTCTAGGCCCTGGAGTCTCGTGGCCTGGTCCCTCTGTCCAATCGCCTGACCTCTGGGTCGGGCGGCTCGACGGAACGATCAAACCTGGTCGATTCTCTGCTGCTTGCTGCGACGCTACGTGACGAGTTCTAGCTGCTTACCGAGGCGTTATTGCATAGGTGTCGGGGTTTTCCAACCTCTCGTGATCGGATCAGATCTCCCGCAACCACGGGCAGTTACGAGATCGCGCGCCCACCCGTGCGACTCCTTCGATCGCCCTGCCGTCTGTACTCCCATGAAGCGCGCATTCGCCCTGTTTGGCCTGATCGGTCTCGTCGGCTGTTTCCTCCCGATCGCAGGAGGGTTCTCGCTGTTCGACGCGCGGGTGTTCGATCACCTGATGGTCTACGCGATGATGGCGGCGTTCGCGATCCCGATGCTGCTCGGCCTCGCCGGCGGCAAGCTCCCGGCGGCGGCCAAGGCAGCTGCCGTCGGATGTTTCGCCTACGTCCTGCTCTACAAGTTCGGGTTCGACGTGTTCGACCTGATCGTCCACGGCGCGATCGGCGGCAAGGCGATGGGCGTCGCCGCGATCGGCGGGCTCATCACCTCGCTCGGCTCGTTCGCCGAGACCGACTGATCACCCTCGCTACTGCGTGGCCGAGCCCGAGCCGGCCTGCTGCTGTCGTAGATCGGTGCGCTGCTTGTCGAGCTGGGCGCGCTCCTCGGGCGTGATGTTCCCGCAGTCGAGCGTCAGCTGTCCCGTGAGCTGGGTCGCGCCGTCCTTGCAGTCGAAGGCCAGCGTGCCGCGCCAGTACGCCGTGTTGTCGAGGCGCACGCCACCGCCCCAGCTGCGCTCGAGCTTCGTGCAGTCGAGCGGGTGCCCCTGCGTGGCCCCTTCCGGGTCGCTGGCGCTCCAGAACATGCGCTTGTCCTCGAACCGGACCGCGCCCCTCGCGTTCTCGAGGACGACGTAGGTCGTGAAGGCGTGATCGGGCCGGCACTTCGTCACCGTCACGGTCTCCCCGGCGATGACGAGTGTGCCCTGCACTTCCTTCGAGGCCGTCCGACTTGTGTTGCCACAGGCCGCGACAGCACAGGCTCCAACGACGGACGCGAGCGCAGCAATCGGCGCGCGCGACACCGGCGTTAGCGGCGGAGGCCGAGGGTCTCGATCAGCTTCTTGTAGCGCTCGAGGTCGATGCGCTTCAGGTAGTCGAGCAGCGCGCGGCGCTGACCGACCATGAGCAGGAGGCCGCGCCGGCTGTGGTGATCCTTGGCGTTCAGCTTCAGGTGCTCGGTGAGGTGGGTGACGCGCTCGGTGAGGAGGGCGACCTGAACCTCGGGCGACCCGGTGTCGCCTTCGTGCTTCGCGAACTTCGCGACGATCTCGGACTTCTTGTGCGTAGAGAGAGACATGCCGTACTCCAGTCGCCAGCGGCCGCGTCCATCCTGGACCCGAGCCGTGGTCGAGGCGCAGATTGGGGGAAACGACGGCATTGGTCAAGCGGTCTGGACGCGGTGGAACACGCGGTCGTAGACCACCTTGCCGTCCTCGGCGTGGACCACGGCGAGCAGCTCGCCTCGCACGTCAACCATCTGGAACTGCGTCAGATTCTCCGCCCCGAGCTGCTCCAGGCTGAACTGAACGCCATTGCGCGCATGGCGGTCCTTCTCGGCCGGCACCACGATCTGCGGGAGCTGGGTGGCCGCGGTCAGCCCGACCAGGTACGGCGCGACGTCGACGACGCCCACCTGATCGAGGCGGATCGCCTGTTCGATGGTGAACCTGCCGCTCCGGGTCCGCCGCAAGGCCGTCAGGTGGGCCCCGGCCCCGACATCGGTGCCGAGGTCCGCGACCAGGCTGCGGACATACGTGCCCTTGCTGCACGCGATCGAGAGCGTGAAGCGCGGCGGCTCGAAGGACAGGAGCTCGAGGTGATCGAGCCGGATCTTCCGCGCGGCACGCTCCACCTCCTCCCCTGCCCTCGCCAGCCGGTACAGCCGCACGCCGTCCTGCTTGATCGCCGAGTACATCGGCGGAATCTGCTCCTGCTCTCCCATCCGCCCGGCGATCGCCGCGAGCAAGGCGTCGCGCGTGACGGTGACCTCGCGCGTCGCGGTGACCACGCCCGTGCGATCGAGCGTGTCGGTCTCGACGCCGAGCAACCCCTCCGCGATGTACGCCTTGTCATCGGCGAGCAGATACGAGGCGAGCTTGGTCCCTTCCCCGAGACACACCGCGAGCACGCCCGTCGCCATCGGATCGAGCGTGCCGCCGTGCCCGGCGCGGCTCGCGTGCAGGGCGTGCTTCACCCGATCGACCGCGTGCGCGGACGACACCCCCTCGGGCTTGTCGACGACCAGGACCCCGTGCATGTGTGCTCAGGGTGGCTGGTTGATCCAGTTGATCAGGGCGGTCTGCCCTGCAGGATCGACGATCTCGGTCCCGATCTCCGGCATCTTCGTCGGGAACACCGACGACGTGGTCCGCGTGATGATCACCGAGTTCGTGGGATCACCAGGCGTGACGATCTTCCCGGTGAGGCCGCCGACGGTGCCGTTCACGTTCACCGTGGTCACCCGCGCAGGCACCACGTTCACCGAGGCGAGCTTGGTGACGTCCATGCGCAGCTCGAGCGCCGTGGTGGAGAACACGTTCGACGTGGTGTTGTGGCAGCCGCCGCAGTTCGCGTGCATGTAGCCAAAGGCGGCCTGATCGATCGCGGTGCCCGGCAGCAGGAAGTGCGGCGCGGTCGCGCCTGCCGGCGGGGCCGAGAGCATGTTCAAGCTGATCGCATCGTCGAGATCGAGCTCGCCCACGGGGGCGGCGTAGTCGAGCGAGAGGGCCTGAAAGCCGAGCACACGGCCCGGCGTGTTCTCGTGGCAGCGACGGCAGTTCGCGCGGGTCGGGATGTCGTGCTGCGTCCCGTTCGCGTTCATCATCCCGGCCGTGGTCGCGGTGGTGTCGTCCTGGGTGGCGTTCCACGCGTAGCTGACGAAGTACCAGGCCCCCACCGATGCGTCGTCGGGTAGGAGCTTCACCATGTAGCGAGTCTCGACGCGGATCCCGTCGCGCGTGAACTCCTTCCAGAACTTGGTCCCCATCGGGAACTTCCAGAAGTTCATGTTGCTGGTGTCGATCTGCGTCCCGGGCGGCAGATACATCCAGCGCTTCTTCGTCGCGCCGTCTGCCCACAGCGTGTACTGCGGCAGGTACGAGTGGACGTCCGCTGCGTAGGCGGTGCACGCGACGTTGGTGCACAGACCGGTGCCCGCGAGCGTCGGGGGCGTCAGCGGGTTGCCGTCGATCGGCGCATCCGTCGCATCGACGAGCGTGTCGTCCGGAGCCGCGTCGATCGCAGCGTGCCCGTCGTCACCGCACGCCGCGGCAAGCAAGATGATCGAGAGACCCGCGAAGCTACGCCCCATAGGGCATCATCATACCCTCAACCCGGCTACCCCGACCAGGCTAGCCCGACGAGGTGGGCGTCGGGTCGATCACCGGACGGCTCTGCCGGTTGAACGCAGCTTCGAGCGCCTTCACGACCTTGTCCTTCGTCGCGGCGAGCGAATCGGTCATGTGACACCCGCCTGCGCCGGGATGGCCGCCGCCGCCGAGGGTCATGCAGACCTTGCCGACATCGACCTTGTCGCTGCGCGATCGCATCGAGACCCGGACGCCCCCACCCTTGGCGGTGGTCAGGAGCACACCGACCTGCACCCCTTCGACGTTCCGTCCCCAGTTGACCATGCCCTCGATGTCTTCCCACGACGCGCGCGCACCCTCGACCATGTCGGTGGTGACCGAGAGCACGC
>JAYVRN010000545.1:0-4461 GCA_043776275.1 Myxococcales bacterium
AAGCGAACCTGGAAGCGGAGCTTCACAGGTTCTGAGGCAAGCGGATGATCCAAGACACATCGAAGCGCAGCTCGAAGAGCGAGCTCGAGGACCTGATCAAGGCCCGGTACTCGCTCATCTACATCACGTCGCCCGAGGAGCAGCGGGTCGAAGAATCGCTGCGCAAGCTGTGCGTCGAGCGCGAGATGCGGCTCGAGGTGTGGTCGATCACCGAAGGCTTCAAGACGATCGCGAACGGGCAGGGAACCCGCGACGTCAAGGACCCGATGAAGGCGATCGATCACGTGATCCGCGCCGAGGGTCGCGCGCTGTTCGTCCTTCGCGACTTCCATCCGTTCCTCAAGGAGCCGGCGGTCGTTCGGCGCCTGCGCGACGCGGCGACCGAGCTGCGCAAGACCAAGAAGAGCCTGCTCGTGCTGTCGCCGGTGACGAAGATCCCGCCGGAGCTCGAGAAGAGCGTGGCCGCGGTGCTCGACTGGGAGCTGCCGACGCGCATGGAGATCGAGGAGGCCGCCCGCAAGGTGCTGCCCGCATTGCCGGCGGCGACGCAGCAGGTGATCGAGAGCGATCCAGGGTTCATGGAGCGCGTCGTCGAGAGCGCGCTCGGCCTGACGCTCGTCGAGGCGGAGAACGTGTTCTCCAAGAGCGCGGTGCGCACGCACACGTTCGATCTCGAGACGATCCTCGAGGAGAAGAAGCAGATCATCCGCAAGAGCGGCCTGCTCGAGTACTACGAGCACCGCGAGGAGTTCTCGGACGTCGGCGGCATGGAGATCCTGAAGGACTGGCTGGTCAAGCGGCGCTCGGCTTTCAGCTCGCGCGCGCGGGACTTCGGACTTCCGCTGCCCAAGGGCATCCTCCTGATCGGCGTCCCCGGCACCGGCAAGTCGCTGACCGCCAAGGCGGTCGGTGCACTCTGGCAGATGCCGCTGCTCCGGCTCGATGTCGGCAAGATCTTCGGCGGGCTCGTCGGCTCGTCGGAAGAGAACATCCGCAACGTGATCAAGACGGCAGAGGCGATCGCGCCGGCGATCCTCTGGATCGATGAGCTCGAGAAGGGCTTCTCGGGCACCGGATCCTCGGGACAGACCGACGGCGGCACGACCTCGCGCGTGTTCGCCTCGTTCATCACGTGGCTCCAGGAGAAGACCACGCCCGTGTTCGTGATCGCGACCGCGAACAACGTCCAGCAGCTGCCGCCCGAGCTACTGCGCAAGGGCCGGTTCGACGAGATCTTCTTCTGCGACCTCCCCGATCGCGAGGATCGCCGCTCGATCATCGACATCCACATCCGCAAGAAGAAGCGGGACCCGGGGCAGTTCGATCTCGACAAGCTGATCGAGGCCACGGTCGACTACTCGGGCGCCGAGCTCGAGCAGGCGGTGATCGCCTCGCTCTACGACGCGTTCGACACCGGCATGGACCTGTCCACCGAGGGGCTCCTCAACACGCTGAAGGACATCGTGCCGCTCGCGATCACCATGCGCGAGCAGATCGAGGCGATGCGCGAGTGGGCGCGAACCCGTGCCCGCCCGGCTGCGGCGCGGGGCCGGACCCCGCCCAAGAAGGCAGGGTGGATGGCGCGCCATGGCGCACCCACGGCGAACCTCGGCGACAAGGGCGCGGAGACCTCCGACGACGGCGAGCGCAAGCTCGAGCTGTGATCGCACCAGAGGAAGCTCCCCGCGCGAGCTGGGGTACACTGTAGAGACCTCATGTCGCATTTCACCAAGTGCGCCCTCAAGATGACGAATCTTGCGGCGATCAAGAAGGCGCTCGCAGATCTGAACCACAAGTTCGTCGCTGCGGAGGATGGCCAGCAGGTCACGGTCCGCGGCTACCGCGGGGATACGCTGAAGGCAGCGATCTGCGTCGATATGGGCCGCTACGACGTCGGCATCATCGACAACCTCGACGGGACGTACGGCGTCACCGCGGACTGGTGGGGCGTCGAGACGACGAAGGGAATCTCCGAGGAGGAGTTCCAGAACACGCTCAGCCAGAAGTACCAGTATCACAACGTCAAGCAGGCCTGCGAAGAGAAGGGGTACGCGGTGGAGGAGGAGGTCAACGAAGAGGACGGATCGATCCGCCTCGTGGTCGCCAAGTGGGGTGCCGAATGAGCCTGAAGAAAGAGATCGAGATCGTGATCAACGCCAAGGGCGAGGTGACGTTCGAGATGAAGGGCCAGAAGGGCCCCAGCTGCCTGGGCGAGACCAAGTTCCTCGAGACCGCGCTGGGCGGCGATGCCGCCGTGGTCGACCAGCAGAAGACCAACGAATACTATGAACAATCAGAGGGTTACGTGTCGTCGTGGAGTGGGGAAGGCAAGGACGAGTAACCGCGTAACATGACGACAGTGGCGGACCAGGACCCGGGCACCGAGCCCACGACCGTAGAAGACCCTCGCGCCGAGGATCTGACGGACGAGATCACGCGCAAGTACGATCCCGAGCGCCTGCTACGGATGATCGGCAAGCGCGCCGGCAAGGGCGAGTCGCTCGAGCACTCCGTTCGCAACAAGTACGAACAGCGGTTCGGCGTCGACCTCGGTCACGTCCGGCTGTACTCCGGCGAGTTCGCCGAAGAGTTCAACAAGCAGCGCAACGCCCACGCCGTCACCGTCGGCTCCACCGGTATCATCCTCATGGGTGGTTCGGCCGACAAGGGTATGGCCGGCGCGGCGGGCCAGGCCCTCCTCGCCCACGAGCTCACCCACGTCGCGCAGGCGCAGCGTAAGCAGGGTGGCGGCCTCTATCGCAAGGGTGTCACGCCGATGGCGTTCACCGAGGAGCACGAGGCCGAAGCCGAGCATCACGAGGCCGAGGTGCACGGCGAGGGTGCGAACGGGCGCTCGGCAACGACCGCGTCGGCGAACGCGGCGCAGAACAAGGTGGCCGCGGCCGCCAAGATCGAAGAGGCGCTCGAGCAGGTCAAAGAGCGGGTGCTCGAGATGGCGGCGGACGCGATGCGGACGTTCTCGTACCGCAACGGCAGCGCGCGCCGCGCGTAGCGGTTTCGGGGTATCCTCGTCGGGATGACCGAAGCGAGCGCCGACGCAGGCGTGGTCCAATCTCGGGTCCAGCTCGAGCGGCTGGTCGCCGGGGACGAGCTCTCGGGACGGACACTGTCGGGGTTCGCCGCCCAGAACGTGCTGCTGCGCTCGGTCGATCTCGACGGCGTGACGATCGACAAGCTCGATCTCCGCAACGCCGATGGTGACGATGCGCGGCTCGAGCGCGCCGAGCTCCGGCTGTCCGACCTGCGGGCGTCGCAGTGGAAGGGCGCCCTGTGGCATCGGGTCACCGCCAAGGACTGCGACATGACCGAGCTCGACCTGACGGGTGCGCAGCTCCTGCGCTGCACCTTCGGGCCCGTGCGGATGGCGCGGATCCGCCTGCACAAGGCGCGGATCCAGAACACCATGTTCAAGGACTCCGAGCTGTACTCGGCGGACTTCGCGAACGCCGTGCTGATCAAGGTCGTGTTCGAAGGGTACGAGCACGCCACCGTCTCGCTGTCGCGCACCGACTGGAGTGGCGCGTCGCTGTTCGACGTGGACTTCCAGCGCGCGAACCTCTACGGCGCCAACCTACGTGGTGCCGTGCTGGTGCGCTGTAACCTCCGCGGCGCGAACCTGTGTTCTGCCGATCTCACCGGCGCGCGACTTGTCGGATGCGAGACCTCCGGCATCGACCTCGACGGAGCCACGTTCTAGGAGCCTATATGCCGTCCCGTCCAGACCTGCGCGAGATCGCGAGCAACCTGAAGGATGCGTTCGCCGACGCTGATCGGGAGACCCTCCTCGAGGTGCTGACGTTCGTGCTCAAGGAGTACGTCGTGGAGGGGCCGCCGCCGATGCTGGTCCATCAGGCCGAGACGCTCTCGGACTTGAAAGGCGCGTCGTTCGCCACGCTGATCTCGGCGCTCCAGATCCGGTTCGAGCATCCCGAGCTCGCGATGTTCGTCGTCGATGGCGAATCGGTCGGTGTCCGGATCGGTGGGGTGGTGCAGCCGCTCGTCGGACAGCGCACCCCGCTCGGCGCATCGCACGCACCGCCCGCGGTCGAGGCGCCCCGGCCGCAGCCAGGCGTGCGCGTGGTGGAGACCACGATGCAGCAGCGGCCCCCAGCGCCCGCACCGCATGCGCAGCCCGCGCCACAGACCAGCGCCCCGCCACCGGTGCGCGGGATCTCGATGCGCGGTCGGCCCACCGGCGACGATGCCGGCGCGCGGCCTGCGGCGCCGGCCGCCGCGCCCCCGGCTCCGCCCGCTGCGGCCGCACCCGCGGCGGCGCCAGCCGCACCCGAGAAGCCCGAGGGCGCCGCCGGGGATGACTCCTCGGCGCGGTTCAGCCTGCTGGAGCTCGACTAGTGTCGTCAGTCGCGCGCCGCTACTACGAGCGCGGTCGCACGGCGCTCGACAACGGCGATCTCGAGGCCGCGCAGGAGTCACTGCGCG
>JAYVRN010000546.1:0-4450 GCA_043776275.1 Myxococcales bacterium
ACGAGCTTCTGGCGGTCCGTCTGCACCACGTGGGCACCGAGCGCCGCGGCCACGATGCCAGGCAGCCCGGTCCCGGCGCCGAGCTCGAGGATCCGCTTGTGGGCGAGTGATCGTGTGGAGAGCTCGTGCGCGAGCGCGATCGCGGCCGGCCACAGCGCGATGCCATAGGGCCGCCCAGACGTGCTCTCACCGAGCAGGAACTCCCGCTCCTGCTCGTGGCTGATCACCGCCCCCGTGTGGCTGATCGTCCAGCTCCGGCCGCCGATCTCGAGCTCGACCTGTTCGAGGGGCATGTCCCCACCGGTGGTGTGCAGGACCTCGGTCGTCATCGGCACTCGGTGATCAGCCTCAGTAGCCCGTGAGCTGCGTGATCTGGATGAGGTTGCCGCAGGTGTCCTTGAGGGTCGCGATCGTCGACCCGGTGACGGCCGTCGGCGGCGTGGCGAACTCGCCCCCGTGCGCCTTGATGCGCTCGTAGTCGGCCTTGATGTCGTCACTGTAGAACATGACCGCGGGCTGGTTTTGCTGGAACTTCGCGACCTGGTACGCCTTGCCCGCCGGATCATTGTCGAGCGCGAGTTGCAGCTCGCCGCCCCCCGGATCGGTGGCTGACGTCACGGTGATCCATCGATATCCGCCGTTGCTGAAGTCGGCCTGCTTCGTGAAGCCCAGCACGTCCGTGTAGAACTTCAGCGCCTTCTCCTGATCATCGACGTACACGGTGGTCAGCTTGATCTGCAGGCCCTTCTTGACCGCGGCGGCCTTGGTCGGCGACGCGGGCGTGGAAGCGGGGCCCTTGGCGCCACAGGCGGCGGTGAGGATCAGCGAGACAGCAAGGATCTTGGAGGCATAGCGTCGCATCGGGAGGCTCCTGGGCTTTGCGTTTCAGCGTCATAGAGCACGGCGTGGGCCGCGTCATCCCATGGACGGAACAAGAGGGTCGAATGTGACCGTTGTGGCGCAAGATCCCCACGGCGGGCGGGCGAGCGAGAACCGAGGCCGACGGGACTCCTCAGTGGCCGGGCAACTTCACCAACTGGCGGCGGCCTGTTCGCCACGGAGCGCCCGCTGTAACGTCTCGGACAGCGCCCGTGCCGTGAACGGCTTCTGTACGAAGTGATCGTCCGGCCCGAGCGCGGCGTTCTTGAGCGCTGCGTGCTCCGTGTATCCGGACATGAAGACCACCTTCGTCTGCGGCCTTGCGGCGAGAACATGCCGGCTGAGCGCGCGACCGTCGAGCCCGCCCGGCATGACGAGATCGGTGAGCAGCAGGTCGATCGCTCCGGCGTGACCGCGGACCAGTTCGATGGCCGCCGGACCGCTCGGCGCCTCGAGCAACGTGTAGCCCCAGCTGGTAAGATACCGATGAAGGACCCGACGAACCTGCGCGTCGTCCTCGACCACGAGGACGATCCCCGAGCCGAGAACTGGCGGCAATCGAATATCGACCTGCGGCTTCGCAGCGGCGTCGATGCGAGGCCAGTAGATCCGGAAGGTCGCCCCGTGGCCCGGCTCGGAGTACACGCTGATCCCGCCGCCGCACTCCTTGACGATACCGAACACCGTCGCCAATCCGAGCCCGGTGCCCTTGTCGACATCCTTGGTCGTGAAGAACGGCTCGAAGATTCGCAGGCGCACCGCCTCCGTCATACCGCAGCCGGCGTCGCTCACCGAGAGCACGACGTAGGGCCCTGGCGGGATCCCAATCTGTGGACCGAGCTTGTCATCGACGAAGCTGTTGGCCGTCTCGATCAGGATGCGACCACCGCCCGGCATCGCATCACGCGCGTTGACGACGAGGTTCATCAAGACCTGTTCGACTTCTCCGGCATCCGCTTCGATCGTACCGAGATCGGGTGAGATCATCGCCGCCATCGCAATGTCCTCGCCGACGATCCGAGTCAACATCGCCTCGATCCCCGTCACGATCCTGTTCAGAGCCAACCGCTTCGGTTGCCGCTTCTGCTTGCGGCTGAACGTGAGAAGCTGGCGCGTGAGACCGGCCGCATGCATGGCCGCGTCCCTGATCTCGGCGAGCCCGGCGGCGGCGGCATGTTCCTCGCCGCAATCCTCGAGAGCGAACTCCGCGTTCGCGAGGATCACCGCAAGGATATTGTTGAAGTCGTGGGCAATGCCTCCAGCGAGCCGACCAACCGCCTCCATCTTCTGGGCCTGTCGTAGCTCGTCTTCGACCCGTCGCGCCTGGGTCATGTCGAGCGCGATCCCGAGTACCCGCCGCCGACCGTCGATCGTGAGTCCGTGGACGGTGATATCCAGGTCGAGGATGACACCATCCTTGCGGCGGTGCTTTCGCACGCCGACATGGCGGATCGTTCCGGAAGGAGCGTCGTGCACTTCCCGCACCATCTCGGGCACGTCTTCGGCCACCTCCTCGGCAACCTTGACGTCCATCGCGCGCATCTCGTAGAACTCGTCGCGCGAGTAGCCGAACGTCTCGATCATTGCACCGTTGACGTCGACGAACCTCAGGGTCTCTGCATCGATGACCCACATCGGCAGCGGGTTACCGTCGAATAACAGGCGGTGACGTTCGTCGGACTGGCGCAGTACCGCCAGCTCGTGGTCGGCGCGTCGCCGAACCTCCAGATGGAGAGCCTGCATCTCCTCCGACGAGATCTCCATCGCACGCTCGATCGTATAGCGATCCTGGTCTGCATCGCGGTAAGTCCGCGCGACGATGCCGGCGAGCGTTCGCCACGTCTCAAGCGATGGAACTTCGTCGAGTGATGCTCCGACTCGTCGAAGGAGCCGCCCGAAGAGAGGATGTGACGCTCGAGTCACCCCGACTCACTCAGCACGGTGAGGGTCATGGTCTGGTTATGGAGATCGCAACGGCCCGTCGCGTGCGGCGAGATCTCGCCGTACGAGTAGAACCCGACCTGGGCTGTTCCCGGCGGCAGGATATCGAGCGTGGCTTCGGCCTCCTCCTCGGTCCGTTCGCCGAGCACGAGCCGGCGCCCAACGCAGCTGATCGCGATCGAGAGCACTTGTCCCTCGTGGTCACCGAGGGCGGCCTGCCCGGCATCCCGGGCGCCGAGGATCAACCGATCGAAGTTTGCGCGCATGAGTTTCACATAGTGCCCTGTCGGAATATCTCCAGCGAAGGTCAACGATTGCGCAGCTTCGTCAACGGAGAGCACCGTGCGGACGACGCTGCTGGATCCGGTCGCTGGATCCCGCACCGCGAGCGGGAACAACATGGCGGAGCTCGGGAGCTCGGCGGCACGATCTCCCAGGAACTTCTTGTAGAGTGCGAGCGCGGGCTGGCCGTCGAGGGAATGAAGCACGCCCCCACTCGACGCGGTGACCTTTCGCTCCAGCCCGAAAACATCCCATCCACCCTTCGAACCGTGGGTCACGCGCAGGCGCTCGCCGTACAGTCCGACCGCGACGACCATCTGACCCTTGGGCTGCCCATCGACAAGCACCCACGTGTGCCCGAACCTCGCGCCATCGCCGGCGAGTCCGCCGGTGACGATCACGTGCTCCGGCAATCGCGCGTTGAGTCCTCGAACGAGCGCGCTGCCATTGACCTGGACGCCCTCTGACAACACGATGACTGCGCGCAGATCGTCCTCGAACAGCCCTTCGGCGATCGCCTGGCCTGCCGCGAAGGAGTCGGTCGCTGAGTCGAGCTGCGCCGTCACGCGACGCACCCGAACCTCCGCGAAGCGCACCACCGCGACAGCGATCGATTCATCGAGAATTCTCGTCTGCGCGATCTCTCCGGACGTCGAACAGCCGATCACCGCACTGCTCGGAAACGCGGCCGCAAGCTCCGCCAGCACCTCGGGGCGCTCGGCATACGAAGGCGCCGCGAACGCGAGCACCATGGTGTGGCTCGAATCGAGCGCCGGGAACGGTTGGGACCAGGAGCCGTTCAGGTACCGAAACGTTGCCTGCTCCACAGGAACAGGTTCGACCTCTGGGCGAGAAATTTGAAGGAGCGATGGGGTAGCGTCGGTAGCAACCTGAACGTGGGTGGACTGCGTACAGCAGGCGCGATCGACTGCGTCATCGGCTGGTCTTGGGAGCCAGCTGCCAGATCGGGACGTGATCGCCGCTCCCCAGCGAGGTGTCGTGCCGGAACCCGACGAGCTCCATCGCGTACATCGGCGCGAGCTCGTAGATGTGATCGACGTCGGCCTTCGGGCCACCCGCCTTGGCCTGCTCCTTCTCGAGCTTCCCGAGGAGCGTGCGTGCGCCCCACGGGACGGCTCCGGCGAAGCGGGGCGCGGTGACGCCATCGCTGCCGTCGTAGGTGATCGCCCAGGTCTCCACGCCGCCGCTGAACAGGGCGAGCTCGAACGCCATCGCCGAGTCGTCCGTGGACAGAAACACCACGTCACCGCCGTCGGACAGCTTCGCGGCCGCGGCCCGCTTCACCTTGTCCAGGTGGTCGAAGCCGTCACCGATCACGACCAGCCAG
>JAYVRN010000547.1:0-4447 GCA_043776275.1 Myxococcales bacterium
GTCGGCGGCTTCATCACCGACCTACGGGTCGCGGCGACCGGCCGCGCGGTGAAGAAGGGCGAGACGCTGTTCACGCTCTACAGTCCCGAGCTGTACGCCGCCCAGCAGGAGTACCTGATCGCGCTCCGCAGCCGTGGCTCCGGCAGCACCGGGTTGGCGACGGCCAGCGACGCGCTCCTGCGGGCGAGCGAGAAGAAGCTCCGCCTGTGGGGCCTGTCATCGGCGCAGATCGGCGCGCTGGCGGCCAGCGGCGAGGTCAGCGAGAACGTCGCCATCCCGTCGCCGGCGTCGGGCTACGTGATCGAGAAGAACGTCGTCGAGGGCGCCGCGGTCGAGATGGGCATGCGGCTCTTCCGCATCGTCGCGCTCGATACGATCTGGATCGAGGCCGACCTCTACGAGCCAGACCTCCGCCAGGTCCGCCCCGGCACGACCGCGTCGGTCTCGCTCGACTACACGCCAGGCGAGGCCCGCGAGGGCAAGGTCACGTTCGTCTACCCGTACCTGGATCCGATGACGCGGACCGGCCGGGTGCGCATCGAGCTGCCCAACCGCGGCCTCGCGCTCAAGCCCGACATGTACGCGACCGTGGAGCTGAAGGTCGCGCTCGGCGAGCGCGTGCAGGTGCCGACCGCGGCCATCCTCGTCACCGGCACCCGCCGCATCGTGTTCGTCGATGTCGGGCGCGGCAGGCTACGGCCCCAGCTCGTCAAGACCGGCGCCCACAACGCCGAGCTGACCGAGGTCCTCGACGGCCTCGCCCCTGGTGACGTCGTGGTCACCTCCGGCAACTTCCTGGTCGCCTCCGAGAGCCGGCTCCGATCATCGGCGGCGCTGTGGAGGGACGAGCCGTGATGGACGCGGCAGCACCGCGGACGAGCGTCATCGGCAAGATCATCGCTGGCAGCGCGAAGAACCCGCTCATCACCGTCCTGTTCATCGCCGGCCTCGGCGTGTGGGGCTGGTTCTCGCTGGCGCGGGCACCGCTCGACGCCATCCCTGACCTGTCCGACGTCCAGGTGATCGTCTTCACCGAGTGGATGGGCCGCAGCCCCACGCTCATCGAGGACCAGATCACCTATCCGATCTCGACCGCGCTCACCGCGGCCCCGGGCGTGAAGTACGTCCGCGGGCTGTCGATGTTCGGCATGTCGTTCGTGTACGTCATCTTCGATGACGGCACCGACATCTACTGGGCGCGCAGCCGCGTCCTCGAGTACCTGAACCAGGCGCAGGGGCGGTTACCCGCCGGAGTCAGCCCCCGGCTCGGCCCCGACGCCACCGGGGTCGGCTGGGTGTTCGAGTACGCGGTGGTCGATCGCACCGGCCAGCACGACCTCGCCCAGCTCCGCTCGATCCAGGACTTCAACCTCCGCTATGCGCTCCAGAGCGTCGAGGGAGTGGCCGAGGTCGCCAGCGTGGGCGGCTTCCGCAAGGAATACCAGGTCACCGTCGATCCGGCGAAGCTGCTCGGGTACGGCGTCAGCATCCAGCAGGTGATGGAGGCGATCCGGCGCTCCAACGAGGACGTCGGCGGCAGCGTGATCGAGATCGCCGGCCACGAGCACGTGGTGCGCGGGCGTGGCTACGTCCAGAGCGTGCAGGACCTCGAACAGGTCCCGCTCAAGGTCAACGCCCGCGGCACGCCTGTGCTGGTGCGCGACGTCGGCTCGGTTGCGCTCGGGCCCGACATACGCCGCGGCGTCGCCGACCTGAACGGCGAGGGCGACACCGTCGGTGGCGTCGTCATCATGCGCTACGGCGAGAACGCGCTCGACGTGATCGACGGCGTCAAGGCCCGGCTCGAGGAGGTCAAGCGCACCCTCCCGCCGGGCGTCGAGATCGTGGTGACCTACGACCGCTCGGGCCTCATCCGCGAGTCGATCGAGACCCTCCGGAGCACGCTCATCGAAGAGATGATCGTCGTCAGCCTGATCATCTTCCTCTTCCTGCTGCACGTGCGCAGCGCGATCGTGCCGGTGCTGACGCTGCCGCTCGGCGTCCTGCTCGCCTTCATCCCGATGGGGCAGCAGCACCTGACCGCCAACATCATGTCGCTGGGCGGCATCGCGGTGGCGATGGGCGCGATGGTCGATGCCTCGATCATCATCATCGACAACATCCACAAGAAGCTCGATCTCTGGGAGCGGGGCGGCCGGCGCACCGCGCGCGTCGACGCGATCATCGTTGCGATGCAGGAGGTCGGGCCATCGATCTTCTTCTCGCTGCTGGTGATCACCGTCTCGTTCATCCCGGTGTTCACGCTCGAGGGCGTCGAGGGCCGGCTGTTCAAGCCGCTGGCGTTCACCAAGACCTACTCGATGGGCTTCGCCGCCCTCCTGTCGATCACGCTCACCCCCGCGCTCGCCGCGATCTTCATCCGCGGCAAGATCCTCCACGAGGAGAAGCACCCGCTCAACCGACTGCTGATCCGCCTGTACACGCCCGTCGTCCGCTTCGTCGTCCGCTACCGGAAGACCGTCATCGCGCTGGCGGTGCTGCTGATCGTCACCACCGTGCCGGCGTTCTTCCGGCTCGGCAACGAGTTCATGCCCCCGCTCAACGAAGGCGCGATCCTCTACATGCCGACCGCGCCGCCAGGGATGACCGACGCCGAGGCGGTGAAGGTGCTCCGCCAGATGGACACCGAGCTGATGTCGTTCCCCGAGGTCGCGACGGTGTTCGGCAAGAACGGCCGGGCCGAGACGCCGACCGATCCGGCGCCGTTCGGCATGATCGAGACCACGATCGTCCTCAAGCCGCACTCGCAATGGCGCAAGGGAATGACGTTCGAGCGGCTCATGCAAGAGATGGATCGGAAGCTGCGCTACCCGGGCATGCCGAACATCTTCTGGATGCCGATCCAGACCCGCACCGAGATGCTGTCGACGGGCATCCGCAGCCCGCTCGGCATCGAGGTGTTCGGCGACTCGATCGAGCAGATCGAGGGTGCTGCGATCGCGATCGAGCGGCGCGTCGCCACCGTGCCGGGCACCCGCAGCGCGTTCGCCGACCGCTCGACCGGCGGCTTCTACATCGACATCGCGGTCAACCGCGAGAAGGCCGCGCGGTTCGGTCTCACGGTGGCCGACGTGAACGAGGTGGTGCAGACCGCGATCGGCGGCATGACCGTCTCCGAGACCGTCGAGGGCCGCGAGCGCTATCCGATCAACGTTCGCTACGCGCGCGAGCTGCGTGACGACGTCGACCTGCTCGGCCGGGTGCTGGTCGGCAAGATGGGCGGCGCGATGGCCGCGCCGACCGCGGACCGCATGGGCGGCGCGACCGCGGCACCGACGGGGCCGACCCAGGTGCCGCTGTCGGAGGTCGCCGACATCAAGACCGTCATGGGACCGCCGATGGTCCGCTCCGAGGACGGCAAGCTGGTCGGCTACGTGTTCATCGACACCAGCCGGGCGATCGCCGACTACGTGGCCGACGCCAAGCAGGCGGTCGCCCGGGACGTCAAGCTGCCGCCCGGCGTGCGGCTGGCGTGGGTCGGCCAGTTCACCTACTTCGAGCGGGCCAAGGCCAAGCTCAAGCTCGTCATCCCGGTCACGGTCGCGATCGTCTTCCTGCTGCTCTTCCTCAACACCCGCTCGCTGGTCGAGACCGGGATCGTGCTCCTCGCCGTCCCGTTCTCGCTCGTCGGTGCGGTGTGGCTGCTCTACCTGCTCGGCTACAACATGAGCGTGGCGGTGTGGGTCGGGATCATCGCGCTCGCCGGCCTCGACGCCGAGACCGGCGTGGTGATGCTCTTGTACCTGACGCTCGCCCATGGCCACTGGCGCGACGAGGGCCGGCTCAAGACGCAGGCCGACCTGACCGAAGCGATCGTCGAGGGCGCCGCCAAGCGGATCCGCCCGAAGCTGATGACGGTCCTGACGATGATGATCGGCCTCATTCCCGTGCTGTCGAGCGACGGCACCGGCGCCGACGTGATGAAGCGGATCGTCGCGCCCATGGTCGGCGGCCTGGTCACCTCGTTCCTCCTCGAGCTGACCGTCTATCCGGCCATCTTCGCCATGTGGAAGAGCCGCGGCCTGCCCCGCGTCGAGCCCGCGCCCGCGGCGCCGCCGGCCGCGCTCCCGCCGGCGACCGTATCCGAGTGAACGGGTCGTGGACCGCGGCAGGCGATGACGGCGGGGCTTACCATTCGAGATCCACCGGACCGAGGCGGACGGGCTCGCTTGGTTCGGTCACCCGTAACCAATCGCGTCACGCGAGCGCGGCTGTCGGGGCGCAGCTCTCGGTCCCTCGCGCGAAGGGACCCGCACGGATTGCGCGCCGGCGGGGTTCCTCCCGGGCGTGGACGCTGGAACGTCGCGTGCAACGCGAGCACACGTGATCAACCTCCGCCCTGCCTGGTCGCTGCTCGCACTCGTCGCCGCGGTCGGTGTCGCGACCGCCGACGACGCCGCCCCCCTCCCGGATCCGTTGACCATGG
>JAYVRN010000548.1:0-16112 GCA_043776275.1 Myxococcales bacterium
CCGCGGCAGCTTGAACGGCTCGACGTTGAACGTCACGTCATCGACCGCGCCCGCGGACTCCCACGAGATGTGCCAGTTGCCGGTCTGCGCCGCCTTGTCCAGCGGGAACGTGCCCGCCACCACACCCCACGCCGTGGCCGGTGCCTTCTCCTCGAGCAGCACCTCGCCGTTCGGATCCTTCACCACCCAGCGACCCGGGCGCCCATCGAGCGGCGCGAGATCGCGCGCGCGCAGCACCACGGCGCGGAACCGCACGGTGTTACCCGGCTCGTAGAGCGGCCGATCGGTGATCACGTGCACGCGCGCCGGCGTGTACAGCGCGATCGGGACATCGAGCTCGCCGGCGCCGACGCGCGTGGAGTAGCTCGCGTGCAGCTGGTAGTCGCCGTCCGGAACCTCGGGGATCTTGATCGTCGTCCGCCCGTTGGTCCACGGCTTCGGCGTCAGCGGCGTCGCCTTCAGCTTCGCGTCGACGAGGGTCAGCGTCACCGTCTGGATCTGCGGCACGGCCATCGTCTGCACCGCATCCGCATCGGCGACCGTGTAGTGCGCCATCGCGGACAGCGAGACCTGTGCTTCGGCCCCGCGGCGCACACCGGAGACATCGAGCCTCGCGGTCTGCCGGATCGTGCCCGAGGGACACGTGCTCATCGTCAGCCCGTGGTTCAGATAGGCGCCCTCGCAGCGCCCATCGTGTGTGTTGAACCTCGCCACCATGATCGCCCCGACCCACACGAGCACGATCGATAGATATCGATTCATCAGCGTTCCCCCGTCCTCAAGCGTAACAGCACCCAAGGCTGACACCACCCGGAGGGTCAAAGTTCCCAGGCGAGGCTATCCGCAGCCCCTCAGTTGTCGGCCGCGCCTTGCACGACCCACCGCCGCAGCACGTCGCGGATGTCCTCGTTCAGCACCACGCTCAGTCCTGAGGGCATCGAGCGCTGGCAGTCGCCGTCGACACAGAACGTGTCGTAGAGGCACTGATCGCCATCGACCTTGTGGATGAGGTAGCTGCGAATCGCATCGCCCATCGCGACGACCTTCATCCCCGGATGCTCCCTGCTCTCGACTTCGAACAGCCCGGCATGGACGTCACTCGCGTCACCTCCCATGGCCTCTGGACGCCCGAGGAACAAGCCGCTCGGAGGAGCATCCGCGTTGCCGTGGCACAGCGTGCTCGCGCAGCTGTTGCGGAACACCTTCATCACGTCCATGCGAAACGAGACGGTGGGCACCATCAGATCCGTGGTCGGCGGCACCACGTACCCGACACAGGCGCCAGCGTCGATCTGCCAGGAAGGTGGGTCTGTGCCGCAGCCCGGAACGAGTGCGCCGACGACTAGCCACCGGAGCAGCGAGCTCACACGAGCGCTCCTTCGACGACCTTGCCCGCCTTGATCGATCCGTCGATCGTCGAGCGATCCACGCCGACCGCGGCCAGCATGGTCTTGCCGAATGACGCCAGCGTATCGATCGCGGCGATGTCGCCACCGGCACCACCTGCGCCCGTTCCCGAGTTGACCGCGACAGCACCATAGTCGGAGCCAACGGGTGCGAGGCCGCCGATGATGCCGCCGCGGAACGGCTTGCCAATGGCGAGGGAGGCCTGGTGATTGGAGTTGTGCTGACGCCCGTCGGTGTTGGTGGGGCCGAGCGTCCGCCCGAACACGTTGAGCGAGACAAACGAGACCTGATCCTCGAGGCCGGCGGTCTTGAGCTGTGCGAGCAACGAGGCGATCGAGGCGACGCCCGACACGGTCTGCAACGCCTCGTTGCCGAGCAGGGCATCGTTGTGGTTGTCGCCACCAAACGGAATGTGGATCGTGAGCACCGGCGTGACCTTCATCTTGATCAGGGTGATCGCCGCGGTGATCTGCGAGGCCACGCCGTTGTCTTTGATCGATCCGAGCGCCGCCAGCAGATCTTGACGGATGCCTCGGATCTCGGACTGCGAGCGCACCAGATCGTCGAGATATCGCTTCTGGGCCTTGGTCGCCGAGCCCCGGTAGATCCCGTCGAGCTCGTTCAGCGTCTGGTCGCGCAGGCTCTGCAACTTGGTCACGCCAGCGAGCGGCCCCGTGGGGCTGGTCAGCGTGGCCTTGAGCGCGAGCGGCGGGATGATCGGCTGCGCCTGGCCGCCGAAGCTGAGACCCTCACTCGGGCTCGTGGCGCCCAGCGCGATCGGCTGGGACTGGATCGTCCCCAGGCATGGCGCCATCCGCTGCGCGATCAGCGAAGGCAGCATCTCGTTCCCTTTCGCGGTGCCGCGCAAGCTGAGGACGTCCGGCTCCTGGGGGTGCACCGGCGTATTCGTCATCAGGTGCCAGAAGCTCGATCGATCGAGGACGCTCTGCGGGAGCGTGGACCACGGCAGCGCGGCCCTGGTGGCCGTGCCGCCGAGCATCAAGTTGGTCGGCGCCATCGACGGATCGAGGCTGTGCGTGAGCGCGGGATCGAGATAGGTCCCCGGAACATTCGCGTTGAACGGATCACCATTCGAGGAGGTCTGCAGGATCACGAACTGCGCCCGGGTGGGATCCGAGCACGTGCTCGCGGCGTCCGCGAATGCGCGTGGCCCACGAAGCAGGATCGAAGCGGGGATGCCGGTCGCGAGCGCTCGCAAGCCGACGTAGCCGGCTCCGAACAGGGTCGACATCAGGAAGTTTCGGCGGGTGTTGCTCATGGCTGCTCCTACAGTCCGATCCCGATGAACGACGGGCTCAAGCACGCCACGACGAACGTGGAGCGCAGGGCCTCGGTGGGCGTGGCGCCGCCCTGCACCGCCGTGGAGAAGTGCGACGTGAGAGCCGCCGCCGCGGGCTCGGCGCGCTCGTCGCTCGGGGTCATCGCCAGGAGCAGACCCACGAACTCCGGGATCGCGACCTCGGGGTGATCACTGGTCCAACGCCGTGCCGCTGGCTGCAGTGGATCCGGCGGCGCATCGACGACCATCGCCGAGATCGTGCTGCAGATGTTCTCGAGCCCGCCGCGGTAGAACAGGGTCGGCTGGTTGGGCAGCACCGGGATCGTGGCCCCGCGGCCATACCCATCGGATGGCATGCCGCTGACGATCTGCGCGATCGTGGTGGGCGTCGCGGTTTGATGGATGGCCTGGAGCCGGCAGAGATCGTCGAAGCCGAGGCGGCTATCGAGCGCGGCACACATGTGATCACGGCGGGAGACGGCGATCACCTCACCGTTCGTGGTGTTGGTCCGAGTGGCAGCGGCATTGGTGGTGATCGGCGATGACATCAGCTCGCGGACCAGCGTGGGCCACGACTGGCCCTCCGCGAACGCGCCGACGATGCGCTGGAACTCCTGATCAGTGGGATCGCAGGGCGCGGAGTTCGTGTAGTAGCAAAGCTTCTGCGCCCACGCCTCCGGCACCATGGGGTGGTTCGCCAGCAAGCGCGCGAAGTCATCGATGGTCTGCATCGGCGAGACCACGTTCTGGAACGCGAACAGCCCCGGCTCGGCCATCAACGTGGGATCGGTCTGCGGGTAGTAGAACCACGAATAGGTCTTCGACAGGACCGATCGCATCGGATCGAGGAGCTGATGGCAGCTGTAGCAGGCCGAGCCCGGCGCAGCGTGGACCTCGTCGAGCCCCGGCGTCATCGGCGGGGTCGTCGCATCGGTGCCATCGATCGCATGCCCGGTGGCGACGATCAGCGCTTGATTGAGCGTGACCCGCATCTGGTTACTCTGGTTGGTCGGCCAGTTGGCGAAGAACGCCGGCGTCGAGAAGAAGCCGGGGTGCGGGGTCGCGATCACCAGCTCGCTGGAGCTGCGCAGCGTGGGCAGATCATAGAAGGCGGTCGGCTTCTCACCGCCCACCGGCGGGCGGATCGACACCATCCGCCAGGTCGTGAAGTCCTCGGGCGCGAGCTGGCGACCCGCTCCCGTACCTCCCTTGACGTTGCAGGTGACTGCGGTCGGGCTCAGGTGCGCCGGGATCTCGCCGTAGAACATCGAGAACAACGAGTTCGCGCTCACCTTGATCGAGATCGGATCCAGGCCATTGCACGAGGCGTCCGGATACGTCTGCGACGGCAGATCCGGGTTGAAGAACCGCATGTAGTCTGGGCTCGCTGGGTCCAGGGACTGGGCGATCGGGATCGGGCCCTGTGCTGTCAACGACAGCGTCAACATCGGATTGGTGACGGCAAACCGATCCGTGATCCGACCTTTGTTGTCGGCGCGCCGATCGTCCATGAACGCATAGAGCTGCATGAGCGCGGGCGTCAGCATGATCTGCTTGGTCGTGAACGCCTCGCTCAGCGGCCGGCTGTTGGCCGTGGCGACCACCGTGCGCGCGAAGCTCTCCCGCGTGTTCTGCACCAGGAGCGGGAGCGACTTGCCGTTGCCGAGGCCGCCGGTGGGGATGATATCGACGAAGTCCGCTTGCGAGATCTGGGTCTGCTGAAACGCGAGCTCGAAGAACACCGTCATCTTCTGGTCGTACTGGGGTAGGGCCATCCAGCGATCGATGAGATCTCGCAACGCCTCGGGATCGGCGATCACGGCCGCGACCTCCTCCTCGGTCGGCGGCAAGCCGACGAGGATGTTCTTGACCTTGGCGACATAGACCGCGGGCGACGTCGGCGAGAACGGAGGACTCGTGTCGTACGTGGGCCCGGTGCAGGCACAGGTCACGACTCCGACCAGCGCGCCAGCCCAGGCGATCGTTGTTGCTCTCATCGTGCGCGCTCCTGTTCCACGAGGCCGTGAGGTCCCGCCGATCCCCGCCTCACAGAATGCGGCGGAGCAGCGTCGGTTGGCAAGCTCATCGAGCCACGCACGAGACCACCACGGAGGACATGTAGGCGTCGACGAGATCGCCGGGCGCCCTGTCGGCTCGTTCGATGAACGCCTAACATCACTGCTCGTGAGGACTCCCTTCGCAGTGGCGTTGGCGCTAGCGATCTGTGTCATCGGCTGCGGCATCGACGAGACCCGCCCGGAGAACCTCGCGTACATCACCACCACCATCCTCGCGCCACGTTGCGGTACGTCGACGTGCCACTCCGAGATGAAGCGGCAGAGTGGCCTGGTGTTCGACAGCGTCGCCGGTGCGCAGCGCTCGATCGCGCTGGGCGGCCTGGTCGCCACCTGTGAGGAGCCGCCCTGCGAGACCGGCCCACGTGACTCGTACTTGCTCACCGTGATCACCGATGGTGACGCGCGCGGCAACCGGATGCCTCTGGACGCACCGCTCGCCAACAGAGACATCGCCTTGATGGCGACCTGGATCACCGATGGTGCCGCGGGCTACGAGCCACCGACGGCGGGTACGCCATGAGGCTCCTCGTCGCGATCGCGCTCGTCCTTTGCGCTGCGACGCCCGCGTCTGCGTATCCGCAGTTCCAGCTCGCGAAGGATGCCACGTGTACGGGCTGTCACCTCTCGCCCGCAGGGGGGGGCCAGCTCTCGGAGAACGGTCTCAATGTCGCCGAGACGATCTCGCAATGGGGGACCGCACCGGAGTTCCTCTATGGACTGGTGCCTGCCCCACCCTGGCTTAGCCTGGGCGGAGATCTGCGGAGCGCCGCAGGGCTCAGCGGTTCACCTGACCGGCGCTGGGTGAAGTTCCCGATGCAGGCCGAGATCTACGCGGACGCGCACACCGGTGGCTTGTCGGTCCACGTCACCGCCGGCGCCCGCGATCCTGAGTATCAGCGTACCGCCGCGACGTTGTTCGGGTCGCGCGAGCATTGGGTTCAGTGGCAACAGCACCCCGGCGAGACCGAAGGGATGGTCGTCCGCGCCGGCCGGTTCATGCCGGTGTTCGGCCTGCGCCTCGCCGAGCACCCCGCCTACGTGCGGCGGTTCGGCGGTACCCCGCTCTATGGGGAGGCCTATGGAGCCTCGGCGTCCTACGTCAGGTCGAACTCGGAAGTCCATGCCACCGGGTTCCACCGCGATCCCTTGCTCTCGACCACCCAGACCCGCGGCAACGGCGGGGCGCTCTACGCCGAGCTACGAATCATGTCGAAGACCTCGGTCGGCGTCGAGGCGCTTCACGAGCGCACCACCGATGACCGCCGGACTCATGTTGGCGCCACCGCCAAGCACATGTTCGAGCGACCGCAGATCCTGCTCCAGGGTGAGCTCCAGGTGGTCCATCAGAAGGTGCTGGCGGGCGGGATCAACAACCAGCTCGTCGCGTACGTGATGGGATCATACTTCCTTGGCGACACCGTGATGATCGATCTCGCGTGCCAGGCGTATGCGCCAAATCTCGGGCTCCGCTATCTCGATCAAGAGGCGGTGGATCTCAACGTTCACTGGTTTCCGACCTCACACGTCGAGGTCATCCTGACCAACCGCTTCCAGATGCTCGAGCTCGGGGCCGGTGGCAACAGCTCGGGCTATTCGCTCCTCCAGCTCCACTATCGACTCTAGCGCGCAGCGAGCTTGGCGATCTGCGCGAGCTCGGCGTAGCGGGCGTCGTCGACCCCGAGGCGCTCGAGCCACAACCGGAAGTAGCGATCGAGCGCATCGCTCCGCGCGTGCGTGCCGAGGTGATGCGCGAGGAAATCGGCGCGGTTCTGCACCTTGTCCGCGACCAGCATCGTGTTGACGTCGGGCAACGGCGAGAGCGGAATGCTGGCAGCGGAGCTGATCGCGCGCGTCGACAGCGTGGCATTCGCGATGTTGCGATACTCGAACACGAGCGCGATCACCATGGGATCGTCGGACAGCTCGTGCAGCACCGACGCGCGCGCCGCGAGCTCGGCGTCGTCCTGGACCAACGGGTGCAAGCAGTACGCGCGCTGCGCCGCGTGGGATGCCCCGAGGTGCGCGAGGATCTCGAGACCCTCGTTGATGTGGTGGATCAATGGGACCTGCGACCGCTGCGCGACGCGCGTGCCGTAGTGCTTGGCGATCGCGCGGTACTCGCGGCTGTCTCGGAGGTTCATCATGTCTCGACGAACGCGCGCAGGCGCTCGCGCGCATCTTCCCACTGCGCGGAGATCCGATCGAGGTACGCGTGCGCATCGGCGAGCCGCGCGGAACGCTTCGTCGCGGCGGTGCGCCGGGAGCTGGTCGAAGCCAGAGATGAGACCTGGGCAGTTACCGGCAAGTTCCTGACACGTGCCCGGGTCTGCGACGCGCTCCCAGCGCCTTGACGGAGGTTCGCGCGCGGCATGTCGCTTGCTGCACGTAGGATCATGGTCGTGAAGGTGCTGATCGGGATCCTGCCGCTGGTCACGGGTTGCCTGTTCTCCGACGAGGCGCGCGTGGCGCCGATCTCCGAGTTCCGGCCCCTCGCCTCGGTCGGCGACGAGGCCAAGATCACGTTCGAGCACTCCGGCGACAGCCTCGATTCGAACACCTGCATCGTCCTCGAGGACGGCGCCACGGCGACGCTCGCCGGGCTCCCGTTCGAGCTCGTGGTGAAGGGCGGCACCGGGGAAGCAGGGTCGTGTGTGTTCCCGCAGATGAAGCTGGTGGACCTGCCCGAGCTCGCGGATGCGACGATCGAGCTCCGCGACTCCCACACCACGATCAACTGCGCGCTCGGCGACTCGCTCCTTCCCTTCCCGATCGAGACCATCCCGGCCGGACCATGGCGGTTCACGCCGGGACAAGCCGTCACCGTGGTCACAACCCAGCCCGCCGACACGACGGACCTCCACGCCGCGCTGGTCAGCGCCGACTACACCCGCGCCGAGCTGGTCGCGACGCAAGCGGGCAACGAGATCACGTTCACCCTCCCCTTCGGAGTCAGCGGCGAGTTCGAGCTCCAGATCAACGCGCGTCACACGATCAAGAGTGCGAGCGACTACGCATACAAGTGCGGCGGCGTCCTGTTCACGGGCCACCACGCGCACCGCACGATCACGATCGCACCATAGCTGGACGGGACCTCGTTGCGTGCGATGTTCGTGAGCGCCCGATGTTCCTCGATCCGCACACGTTCCCGTTCGTCGCCGCCCTCGAAGCGCACTGGTACGCGATCCGCGACGAGTGCCTCGCGCTCCCCGCGGACTCCTACGATCCGTGGGTCCAGCGTGAGATGTACGGCGAGGGCTGGAGCGTCTACGGCCTGCACGCGTTCGGCACGCCGATCCCCACCGCCCTGGAGCGCTGTCCGCGCACCGCCGCGGCGCTCGCCGCGATCCCGCACCTGACGACCGCCGGCTTCTCGCGCCTCGCGCCCGGCGCGCACATCCAGCCGCACAAGGGCTGGGTCACGACGGTGTACCGCGCGCATCTCGGGCTCGTCGTCCCTGACGCGTGCGCGCTGCGCGTCGGCACCGAGACCCGCGCATGGCGCGAGGGCGCGACGCTCGTGTTCGACGACACGACGGAGCACGAGGCCTGGAACCGCGCTGCGACGTCGCGCACCGTCCTCCTGTTCGACTTCGCGCGACCCGGTTGCGAGCACCTCGCGCAGGACGAGCCACCTCCCGAGGTCCGCGCGATGATCGAAGCGCGGCAGCCGCGCACGACCGTGAAGCGGAGGCCGTAGCCGCGGAGATCCGGTCTGAACGCTCCACTCGATCCTGTACTAGGTTCCTCGTACATTTTGGACATGGCCAGGACCCTCCGCGACCTCCGCGGGCACCACCGCCACCGCCCGATCATGGTTGCGATGTAGCCAGCGGAACAGCACTCCAGCCGCGCACACGTTCTTGTAGGGGCCGGGAGACACATCGGCGACGAGTCGGACGAGCTCGAGGTCGCCCTCCGGTGCGCTCAGGTGCTCACTGCTTGATCTTCTTGTTCTCCGGATCGAACAGCGGCTTCAGCGAGGCGAGCGCCGGATACCGCGTGTTCGCGATCTCCACCTCCCACGTGCCCGCATCGATCCACTTCTGATCGAGCGGGCCATCCGGCGGGGCCGCGATCATCGCGAGGCCCACGGCGCCGCCGAGCGTATGCCCGTACGAGGCCGCGCGGATGTACCCGACCGGCTCGCCGTTGCGCCGCACGATCTCGGCGTGGAACAGCAGCGGCTGTGGATCCTTGATGAAGATCTGCAGCAGGCGCTTCCGCAGCGGGCCCGCGGCCTTCTGCGCGACCACGGCGTCCTTGCCGAGGAACCCGCCCTCCTTCTTGAGATCGACGGCGAAGCCGAGGCCGGCCTCGAGGACGGAGTCCGTGTTGTCGATGTCGTGGCCGTAGTCGCGATAGCCCTTCTCCATCCGGCAGCTCGCGAGGGTCTTGAGGCCCGCGTGCACGAGGCCCACGTGCTCGCCCGCCGCGACCAGGCGATCGTAGACGTGCAGTGCTTGCTCGGTGGGGATGTACAGCTCGTAACCGAGCTCCCCGAGGTACGTGATCCGGATGCACAGGACCTTCGCGAAGCCGAGATCGATCTCGCGCGCGTGGCGGAACGGGAACGCCTCGTTCGACATGTCCGCGCTGGTCACCCGCTGCATCAGCTCGCGCGATCGCGGCCCCTGGATGTTGAGCTGCGCATAGGCGGCGGTCAGATCGGCCACGTGCGCGCGCGCATCGGTGGCATCGAGGTGCCGCTTCATCCAGGTCTCGACGTGGCGGTGCGCCGTGTCCGAGGCCACCACCCAGAACTTCTCGTCGGCGAGCTTGCACACGGTCAGATCCGCCTGCAGCTTGCCAGCCTCATCGAGCCACTGCGTGTACGTGATCGTGCCGGCGGGCCCATCGACGTGATTCGCCGACAGCCAGTTGAGTGCCTTACCCGCATCGCGACCCTCGACGAGGAACTTCGACATGAACGACATGTCCATCAGGATCACGCCCTCGCGCGCGGCCTTGTGCTCCGCCTCCCACGTGGGGAACCAGTGCTGCCGCTCCCACGAGTGCTGCTCGATCGTGGGGTGCTCGGGCCTGTACCAGTCCGCGCCCTCCCACCCGCTGACATCGCGGAAGTACGCGCCGCGCGCCGCGAGCCGCTCGTAGAACGGGGACTGCTTCGCCCCGCGCGCCGTGGTCATCGTGTGCGTGGGGTAGTGGCACTTGTAGACCATGCCGAGCGACTCGACGGTGCGCGTGCGCCGGTACTCCGGCGTGGTCTGGTAGTGGTGCAGGCGATCGATGTTCATCGCCGTCACATCGACATCGGGACGACCGTTGATGATCCAGTGCGCCATCACGCGCCCGAGCCCACCTCCGGTGAGGATGCCGATCGAGTTGAGCCCCGCCGCCACGAAGTAGTTCTTCAGCTCGGGCGCCTCGCCCACGATCGGGCGTAGATCCGGCGTGAAGCTCTCCGGGCCGCAGAAGAACTTCTTCACGCCCGCCGTCATCGAGATCGGCACGCGGGACATCGCCTTCTCGACGTACGGCCCCATCCGATCCCAGTCCGGCTGGATCTCGCCGAACGAGAAGTCCTCGGGGATCCCGCGCACGTTCCACGGCGCGCAGATCGGCTCGAACAGCCCGATCATCAGGCCGCCGACCTCCTCGCGGAAGTACACGTACGACGAAGGATCCTCGAGAACCGGCCAGTCCTTGGACAGCTCGGGGATCCGCTCCGTGATCAGGTAGTAGTGCTCCGCGGCCTGATTCGGGATCGCCACGCCGAGCTGCTCGCCCAGCTGCCGCGCCCACATGCCGGCGCAGTTGACGACGTACTCGGCCTCGATCTCGCCGTACGGCGTGATCACCCCGGTGGCGACGCCGCGCTTGGTCTTGACGCCGATCACCGGGACGTTCTCGAGGATCGTCGCGCCGGCCTGCCGTGCGCCCTTCGCGAGCGCCATCGTGACGCCCACCGGATCGGCGCGGCCATCCTCCTTGACGTAGAAGCCGGCGAGCAGATCCTCGACGTTCGCGAGCGGGAACAGATCCTTGACCTCGGTGGGCGAGATCTCGTGGACATCGATGCCCATCAGGCGATTGAACGCGGAGACCCGGCGATACTCCTCGAGCCGATCGCGATCGGCGGCGACCTCGATGAACCCGGTGCGGCGAAACCCGGTGTTCTGGCCGGTCTCGGCCTCGAGCTTCTCGTACAGATCGCACGAGTACTTCCGCATCTCGGTGGAGGTCTCGGAGGTCGAGCCGAACGTCACCATCAGACCGGCCGCATGCCAGGTGGTCCCGGAGGTCAGCTTGTCGCGCTCGAGCAGCACGACATCGGTCCATCCCATGTGGGCCAGGTGATACGCGACCGAGCATCCGATGATGCCGCCGCCGATGACGACCACGCGAGCGCGCTGGGGAAGGTTCGGAGGGGACATACGTCGCGCGCAGGATACACGAGCCTGATATCCTCGAAGGTCTATGGGACCTCGTGGACTCGTCCTCGCGATCGTGTGCGCACTCGGTGCGACCGCCGGGTGCTACTCGCCGGCGGTGGATTCGTGTCTGTACGCCTGCAACCAGGGCGCGTGCCCGAACGGCCTGGCCTGCAACGGGCAGCAGATGTGCGCGGAGACGTCGAGCACCACCTGCTCGGCGCTCCCCGTCGATGCACCAGACCCGGCCGCGCCCGTGGTGACGTTCCGGACGCCGTCTCCGCAGCCCGCCGAGGTCACCGGCCCACATGTCACGTTCGCCTGGAGTGTCACGCCCGAGTTCCCCCAGGTCTGCGAGCTCGACGGCGTCAACCTCGGCATGTGTGTGAGCCCGGTCAGCTATCAGGTCCCGCACGGCCCCCACAAGTTCGTGGTGCGGGCTAGCGACAACGTCCACGTCGGCAGCGCGCGCGTGGACTGGCTGGTCAACTGCAGCTTCGCGGGCGGGCCCGGCGCGATCGTCCTCATGCACTGGAACGAGCTGACTGGCAACACCCTCAAGAACGAGATCGGGAGTCCCGATGGCTACCTGGGCAGCAGCCCGACCAACGCCACCGATGATGCGATGCACATCGCGAATGGGCGGCTGGGACCCGGCCTCGATTTCGGGAGCGTGCCGTCGATCGCGTACGCGACCTGGATGCTGCCCAGCCCCAGGACGTTGTCGGCATTCACGCTCGAGGCCTGGGTGAGCGTCGCGCCCACCGGCGGCCAGCTCGACGTGTTCTCGACCGTGGGAAACGAGGTGCGGCTCGAGATCGACGGCAGCGGCCCCGTTCCGCGCCTCATCTCGGAGCTGTACCTCCCCAACGCGATCTTGTCCTCGAGCCAGTCGACGCCGATCTCGCGAGACGTCTGGCACCACGTCGTGGTGACGTTCGCCTTCCCGACGCACTGCCTGTTCGTGGACGGCGCGATGATCGGGTGCATCAATGGGACTGCCACGAGCTTCATCTTCAGCACCCTGAGATGGGGAAGCCCGGTCAAGACCGCGGGCCGAATGGATGAGGTGTTGTTCGGCGACCAGGCCTGGCCGGCGACGTTCGTCGCAGACCGGTTCTGCCCACTATGACGACTGTGCGACGTGTGCCTACCTCGAGCGCGAGGGGGCGCCGCCACCCTCCTGGTGATAGCATTGACGCCTATGGGCGGACCGGAGAAGTCGCTGGGCACGGATCAAACCGTGAGCACCGGCGGGATCCAGCGCAGCGACGCGCGCGGGACCTACGATCTCCAGCCCGGCTTGATGGTCGGCGAGTACCGGATCGAGGGCGAGCTTGGCGCCGGCGGCATGGGCAAGGTCTATGCCGCGACGCATCCGGTGATCGCGAAGCGCGCGGCGATCAAGGTCCTGCACCCCGAGCTCTCGGTCAACACCGAGGCCGTGGAGCGGTTCATCCAGGAGGCGCGGTCCGTCAACCAGATCGGACACCCCAACATCGTCGACATCTTCGCGTTCGGCGCGCTGCCAGATGGCCGCAGCTACTTCGTCATGGAGTGGTTGCGCGGTCAGAGCCTGCGCGATCGGTTGCGGAAAGGCATGTTGCCGATCTCCGAGGCCCTGCAGATCCTCGACACGATCTCGGTGGCGCTCGAGGCCGCGCATGAGAAGGGCATCGTCCACCGCGATCTGAAGCCCGACAATGTCTACCTCGTCGAGGTCAAGGGTGCGTCGCCCACGGTGAAGCTGCTGGATTTTGGGATCGCCAAGCTCCTCGGCAACGATGACAACCGCGCCGAGCGCACTCGGACCGGAAACCTCCTCGGGACGCCCGCCTATATCTCTCCCGAGCAAGCTCGCGGCCACCTCGTGGATCACCGCACGGACATCTACGCGCTCGGCGGCCTCGCCTACGAGCTGATGACCGGCTGGCTGCCGTTCCCGTCGGACAACGCCGCCGACATGATCGCGAAGCACCTGTACGAGGTGCCGCCCCGAGCGAGCGCCAGCAATCCACAGGTCCCGCCGGATCTCGATCACCTGATCACCGCGATGCTCGCGAAGGATGTGATCGGGCGACCGACGCTCGAGCAGGTGCGCGGCGAGCTCCGCAGGATCCACAACCAGCTCCTGATGACTGGCTCCGTCAGTCCGCAGGCCCAGGTCTCGCGCCCATCGGCGCTGGGCTACAGCAGCAGTCCATCGCAGATCATGACGCCGCAGCACGGATCGGTGGGCGTGCAGCAGACGCCTCCACCGCAGCACGGCTACACCCAGCCTGGCCCGGCGAGCGCGTACCAGACAGCTTCCGTGCGGCCCGCGCGCTCCAGGATGCCGATCTTCGTCGTCGCGGGGCTGCTCGCGGCGGGTCTCGGCGTCGGGATCTTCGTCGGTGTGACGGGCAGCAAGGACGGCAAGGACACCGCCGCGGATCCCGTGAAGGCCGAGACGCAGGCACCTCCGAACGACAAGACGGTGCCCTCTGAGCCCGCTGACGTCGCGAAGCCCGCCGACACCGCGAAGCCCGCTGACGTCGCGAAGCCCGCGGACACCGCGAAGCCCGCTGACGTCGCCAAGCCCGCTGACGTCGCCAAGCCCGCGGACACCGCGAAGCCCGCGGACGTCGCGAAGCCCGCCGACACCGCGAAGCCCGCTGACACCGCGAAGCCCGCTGACATCGCGAAGCCGACGCGCCCGACGCGCCCGACGCGCCCGAACAAGCCGAACAAGCCGAACAAGCCGGTCGACGACCCCGACGCACCGATGTAGCCAGGGTACAGGATGATATGATCGATCCTGGGATCTCAGGGAGAATCGTGTGAACAGAGCATCGCTCGTCTTGATCGCTGTCCTCGCCGCGGGCACCGCCGCGCGCGCCCAGGCTCCCAATCCCACCGCCGACGCCGCGTATCAGGAAGCGCGCAGGCTCTACGATCTCCGCGAGTGGGATGCGGCGATCGCGAAGTTCAAGGAAGCGTATCGGCTTCGCCCCGATGCCCCATCGCTGTTCAACATCGCGCAGTCGAACCGTCTCAAGGGCGATTGCACCGAGGCGTTGAGCTTCTACAAGACCTACAAGCGCAACTTCCCGAAGGAGAAGAACCTCGACAAGGTCGACAAGTTCATCACCGAGATGGACGACTGCGTGAAGAAGGGCGGCGGCAAGCCCGTCGAGCCCGTCAAGACCGAGCCCGTCAAGACCGAGCCCGTCGTGATCATCAAGACCACGCCGGAGGATCACGGTCACGGCAAGCGCATCGCCGGGCTCGCGCTCGGTGGCGTCGGCGTGCTCGGCCTCGGGGCGAGCGTGTTCTTCGGCCTGCGCGCACGCAACGCCTCGAACGATGCCGAGTCCGCCAAGGTCGGTGATATGTGGAACCCCGGGATCCAGACCCGCGGCGAGACCGCGGCGCGCAACGCGAAGATCTCGCTCGGCGTCGGTACGGCGCTGCTCGTGACGGGCGGCGTGCTCTACATGCTCGGTCGCAAGAGCAGCGGCGAGGCAAGCCACGTGAGCGTCGTGCCGCACCACGACGGCGCCACCCTCGTGTGGGGCAGCCCGTTCTGAGCGTGGGCTCGATCGCGCCCAGCTTGTCGGTCGCCCCGGGCTCGACTACGGCGTAGCGGTCGACGCGTTCACGGCGTCGGGATCAGGCCCTGGTCTGCCGCGAACCGGACGTACTTCTTGCTGATGTTCCACACCAGCCAGTTGCCGCCGCGCCCGACGAGCACCCACGGCGTGTATGCGTAGAGCGATGCGGTCGCGTGGTTGGCTGGCGTCACGGTGCGCGGATCGAGCGTGCGGCGACCCTCGCCCCGCTTCCACTGGCCGCTCCGATCCTCGGAGCCATCGAACCACTTGCGGAGCGTGTGAGCGCCGCACGTGAGCTGCGCAGACAGCCCGCGATAGGAAGCGTTGCAGCTGCCGCCATCGGGGCAGCCACATCCGAGCGCGGCGTTGATCCGCGACTGCGACGGCTGGACCGTCTTGCTCACGAGGGACGCCTCGACCTGCATGCGGACGAGCAACATGAGGGGATGGATCCGCTCCGCGCGGGCCGCATCGACGATCTTCTGGGACGCGGGGACGCCATCGACCGTGTACGAGGCGAGCCACGAGCGATTGTTGTACGGCGAGTCCTCCAGGAAGGCCTGGACCTGGGCGACATCCATGTCGCCGGTGAACAGCTCGTCATCCACGACGTTGTTCTGATCGAACGTCGCGGACACTCCGTCCGCCTTGCCGTCACCGGGTACCGGATCGAAGTCCGTGACCTCTTCGTGGTCTCCAGGCTCGACGGTCTCTCCAGCCACACAGGCGCCCAGAAGCGCCACCAGGAACAACAGATGACGGGCCATGCCGGGTGGTGGTGCAAGGACGGGGGCATGACGTGGTGCATCACGGCGCGGCGAAAACCTTAGCGAACGCTAGAGGTTGGCCGATCCGGAGATCGGCAGACAACGAGCTGCGGCTGGGAGGGCTGCCTGGGAGGCGACGCCCAGGCCACACGACTAGCCACGACCATTCTGGTACAGACCAGCTCGTGACCTCGCTGATTCCTGCGGGTGGTGACGGCCCGGTCGCGCGCTGCAAGCTGTGCGAGAGGACCGCCGTGGGGCCGTGCGCGCGGTGCAAGGCGCCAGTGTGCGGTGATTGCTGCGAGCTGACCGAAGGCGGCGCCACGACCTTCGCGGTGTGCCTGAGCTGCGCGAAGCGCGGCGGCACCACGCTGCGGCCCGCGTGGGTCGGGCTGCTCGGCTGGCTGGCCCTGATCATGGCCGGATGTGTCGCCGTCGGGGTCGCCCTCGCGTTGCTGCGGCACTGATACGCTCGATCCGCGTGACCGAGACCCTGCTGTCGACGTTCGGGCTCTACGGCGGCGCGTTCGTGATCTCGTTCGTGGCGGGCCTGTTCCCGCTGATCAGCATCGAGC
>JAYVRN010000549.1:0-16097 GCA_043776275.1 Myxococcales bacterium
CGCAGCGTGGACAGGCCACCGCCGGCGAGCACCTGGAACCCGAGCTCGTCGCCGCGCTTGCGCGCGAGGAACCCGAGGTCGTTGATGAACGCCTGCGAACAATCCGTGCCACAGCAGCCGCCCAGCGAGGGCTTGAGCTTGCGCGGCAGGGTGGAGGAGTACGGCCCACGGAGGAGGTGACGTGCGAGCGCCTCCACATACGGCGTCGGATCGAACGGCTCGGCGCTGGCGACGCCCGCGAACGGGCAGCACGTCCAGTTGCGCACGGAGTGACCGCACGCCTCCTTGGTGGTGATGCCCGCATCGGCGAGGATCCGCAGCGCGCCCTCGACATCGGCCGTGGGCACGAAGTGATACTGCACGTTCTGCCGCGTGGTGACGTGCCCCTTGCCACCGCCGTAGGTCTCGGCGACCTTGGCCAGCGCTTCGAGCTGCGCGGGGGTGACGATGCCGCCCGGGAGCTTCGCCCGGATCATCATCACGCCGTCCTGGCGCTGGCCGTAGACGCCGTTGAGCAGGCGGAAGCCTCGCCAGTCATCGGCGGACAGCGCCCCGGACTCGAAGGCCTCGAGCTTCTGCACGAACAGATCGACGTCCTCGTGGCGCGCGAAGCCGAGGCGGCCGGGAGGAGTTATCGTGGTAGGAGCGGGGGGAAGCGTTGGGGGCGTGGTGGGGGGGCTGGGCGGAGTGAAGTCGACGGTCATAGGTACCTCTCGAGAGCTGCCGGCTGCGCGACCGTGACCGCGAGCTGGCTCGCGAGCGAGACCACCTCACCGATCACGAGCACACCCGGGAGCTCGGTGGAGAACGCGGCCTCTCCGATCGTGGAGAGATCGCCGAGCCAGGTGAAGCTGCCCGGGTGCGACGCGCCGTGGACGATCGCCGCCGGGGTGGAGGCGGGCCAGCCCCGCGCGATCAAGCGCGCCGCGATCTGACCGCGCGTGCGCACGCCCATCAGCACCACGAGCGTGAGCGTGCCGGGGGCTATGCCGTCGACGATCGGGGCATAGGCGGACTCCGCGTGGCCCGAGACCACGGCGAACCCGGAGGCCAGGCCGCGGTGGGTGACCGGAATCCCGGCGAGCGCGGGTGCGGCGATCGCCGAGCTGAGGCCGGGCACCACCTCGTACGCGACGCCCGCCTCCTCGAGCGCGAGCGCCTCCTCGCCGCCGCGGCCGAACACGAACGGATCGCCGCACTTGAGGCGGACCACGCGCTGACCGCGCCGCGCCGCGCGCACCATCAGGCGATGGATGCCATCCTGATCGATCGAGTGGCGGCCCGCGCGCTTGCCGACATAGAACCGCTGCGCCTTGGGCGCGAGCTCGAGGAGATCGGTCTGCACGAGCGCATCGTTCAGCACGAGGTCCGCATCGCGGAGGCGACGCAGGGCGCGCAGCGTGAGGAGCTCCGGATCCCCGGGGCCGGCGCCGACCAGCGACACGCACCCGCTCACGCCACACCCCGGTCGTTCGCGAGCAGTGGCTGCACATCGGCGCGGTAGAGCTGGATCAGCGCACGCAGGAGCAGCGAGCGTCGCTTCGTGATCGGCACACCGGAGCGCTTCCAGTCGAGGCGCGCGCGCTTCGCCACCTGGACCCAGCGCTCGAGCTCCGCGGGCAGCACCGCATCGAGCGCCTCGCGCAACAGGCCCGCGAGTGCGGGCGCCGTGCCGCCGGTGGAGATCGCGATCTCCACCTCACCGCGCCGGATCACGCCGCCGAGGTAGGCGGATGCCGCCGACGTGTCATCGACGGCGTTGACGAACAGGCCGCGCGCTGTTGCCGCAGCGCTGACCTGCTGGTTGACCTCGGGCGGCGCGGCGGCGACGACCCAGCGCGCACCGTCGAGATCCACGGGCGTGAACGCTCGCTCGACGAGGGTGACGCGCGGATCGTTCAGCGCCCGGATCGCGTTCGTGATCGCGGGTGCGATCACGGTCACACGCGCACCTGCGGCGAGCAGGCCATCGAGCTTGCCGGCTGCGATCGGCCCGCCGCCGACGAGCACCACGCGCAGGCCGTCGAGCTTGAGGAACACGGGATAGAGGGCGGGGTTGGGCATCCTAGGCTCCTGCGTGGGGACGTGTGGCCGCGGTGGTCGCGGTGGTGGACGACGATGACAGGAGGCCGCGTGCTCGCAGCGCCGCGACGATGGTCTCGGTGCTGTGCTCCACGGCTTCGCGGTCGGTCTCGACGCGAATCTCGGGCGCCTCGGGTGCTTCGTAGGGGTCCGAGACGCCGGTGAACTGGGCGACCTCGCCCGCGAGCGCCTTCTTGTACAGCCCCTTCACGTCGCGTGCGATCAGCGCCTCGAGCGGGGCGCTGGCGAACACCTCGAGGAACGGGATCCCGCGCTGCTCGGCGAGCTCCCGGAGCTGACGGCGCGTCTCCGCGTACGGCGAGATCGTCGCGGTGATCACGCTCACGCCGTGGCTCGCGAGGAGGCGTGCGACGTATGCGATGCGGTGGACGTTGGTGTCGCGATCTTCGCGCGAGAAGCCGAGGCCCTTCGAGAGGTGCGTGCGGACCTCATCGCCGTCGAGGATCTCGAGCGGGAGCTGACGGAGCGTGGACAGCCGTCGTGCGACCGCGTTCGCGAGCGTGCTCTTGCCGGCACCCGAGGGCCCCGTGAACCACAGGATGAAGCCGCGCGTCGATGCCGGAGCCGATGCCGGAGCCGACGCCAGACTCGCGTGCGAGGAGGGCTCGCTCATCGCGCGGCGTCCTTCACGTGCAGCCCGCACTCGTTCTTGCCGGCGCCACGCCAGCGGCCCGCGCGTCCATCCTCGCCGGCGGCGACGGCCGAGGTGCAGGGCTGGCAGCCGATCGAGGGGTAGCCGCGGTCGTGGAGCTCGTTGTACGGGACGTCGTTCGCGTAGATGTGGGCCCACACCTCGTCGTGCGTCCACCCGACCAGCGGGTTGACCTTGACGAGCCCGAACTTCAGATCGCTCTCGACCACGCGGGCGGTGGCGCGCTCCGGCGTCTGCTGCCGGCGGATCGCCGTGATCCAGCCATCGAAGCCGGTGAGGGCGGCGCGCAGCGGCGCGACCTTGCGCAGCTCGCAGCAGCGATCCGCGTCGCGCTCCCACAGGGTTGGCCCGTGCGTCAGAGCCTGTGCGTCGACCGTCTGCGCCGGACGTACCGCGCGGATCGTGACGGCGTACTTGGTCTCGAGGGCGCGCCACAGTGCATAGGTCTCGGGGAACAGCACCCCGGTATCGAGCGTGAACAGGTCGATCGGCAGCTCGGCGCGCGCGATCAGATCGATCAACACGCAGCCCTCGGCGCCGAACCCCGTGGCGAACGTCAGCTTCGGGCCCAGATGTCGGCTCGCCCACCGGAGGATCTCCAGCGCCGGCTGGCCCTCGAGGGCGGCCGCGGCAGGGCCGATCTCGATCTCGGGGCGGCGAAGCGACGCATCCGTCATAACGGATACATGTCTACACCCCCAACGGATGACCTGTCAACGATAGCGGATGAAACGCTCAGGGCAGCCGCCGAGGTCTCGCGGATGCGTGCTGCCACGCGTCCAGCTCAGGTCGATCATGCGTGACGCCGCGGTCCGCCTCAGACGCTGATCGGCGCGGTCAGCGGCGCTTGAGCTCCTGGATCGCTTCCTTGGCGCGGGCGCGATCCGGGTCGTTCTTCGGCGCGAGGTCGAGGAACGTCTGGAAGTTGTCGATCGCGACCTTGTACTTCTTCTGGGCGGCGTAGACCGCGCCGAGGTGGAGGTAGTTGACCGGGTTCTTGGTGTCCTTGCGGATCGCCTTGGTCAGGAACGCCTCGGCCGCGTCCCAGTCCTTGCGCTCCACGAGCATGAGGCCGAGCTTCGCGATCGCCTTGGGATAGGGCGGGTCGAGCTCCACGGCCTTGCGGTACGCGTTGATCGCGTCGTCGAACCGCTCCTGGACGCGATAGATCTCGCCGTACGCGTACCAGAACCGTGATTCGTTCGGCGACTTCTGCACGGCCTTGGCGAACGCGACCTCCGCATCGGCCTGCTTGCCCTGCATGTTGTAGAGCACGCCGAGCTCGAAGTACGCCTGACCGTTGTCGGGATCGAGCTCGAGGGCCTTGTCGAGGTAGTGCTTGGATTCGTCGAGCTCGTTCTGATCACGCAGCGCCATCCCGAGGAGGACGTGCGCCGCGGGATCCTCGTTGTTGCTCTTGAGCGCAGCGCGGAACTCGAGCGCGGCTTCGTTGATCTCGCGGAGCTTGTGGAGCGCGATCCCGAGCGACATGTGGAACTGCCCGCTCTTGGGATCGAGCTGCACGGCGCGCCGGAGCTCGTCGACTCCCTCCTGGTTCTTGTCGAGGAGGAGCATCGCGCGCCCACGCTTCTCGTGGCCCGCGGCGTCCTCCGCGTTCATCGACAGGATCTGATCCGCGACCTCGAGAGCCTCGACGCCCTTGCCACCGGCGATCAAGGTCTCCGCGTACATCCGGTAGCCAGCCACATCGGTGGCGTTCGAGTCGTAGTAGGCCTTCGCGGCCTCCTGCGCACGGGTGGCGCGCCCGGCGTGGATCAGGAAGTCGACGCGCTCCTCGAGGATGTCGAACTCCTTGTCGATCTCGAAGGCCGCCGCGTACTTTCGATCGGCCTCGTCGATCTCGCCGGCCTTGGCGTCATCGCGCGCCTCGGCCAGGAGCGAGCGCTTGCTGGCGCCCTTCTTCTTGACCTTCGTGGTCTTGACCGGCTTCGGACCGCCGCCGCACGCGGGGACGGTCGCGAGCAGCGCGCCGGCGAGCGCGACCCCGAGGAAGCGACGGAACATCCGGTAAAGAGTAGCCAATGCCACCCCGGGGCGCCACTTTGCATGGATCACGGGGCCCGGCACGGAGATAGCCGTGCGGCGAAGCCCAGTCAGGGTCGGGTGACCACGCGGGGGCGGCGCAGCGCGAGCCAGATCGCACCGACGATCAGGACGTTCGCGACCACCGTGGTGACCCCGAGCGGCTCCCCGGAGATCGCCGCACCCATGATCACGGCGACGATCGGATTGACGTAGGCATAGCTGGTCGCGACGACAGGGCGCGCGTTGCGCAACAGCCAGCTGTACGCGGTGAACGCTACCAGCGAACCGAATACCCAGAGGTAGCCGAGGGCGAGCCACGAGGACGCGCTCGCATGGGTCGGGATCCGCTCCCCTCGCAGCACGGCCACCACGAACAGCGCCACCCCGCCGGTCAGCATCTGCATTGCCGGCAGCATGAACGCGTCCTTCGCGGCGGCTCCCGGGAGCTTGCGCGCGAGCAGCGAGCCCATGGCCCACGAGATCGGCGCCAGCATGAGCAGCACGATGTGCATCGGCTCGCCAGCGAGCGTGGGTCCGCCCATCAGCACGAACACGCCGATGAAGCCGAGCACGAGGGAGAACCACTCGCGGCGCGACGGACGCTCGCCGGTGACCAGCCCCAGCACGCCCACCCACAGCGGCATCATCGCGCACACCACCGCGGCGCCGCCCGAGGACACGCTGAGCTCGGCGATCGCGACGAAGCCGTTGCCGCCGAGGAACAGCAGCGCACCGATCGGCGCGACCCGCAGCCACTCGCGAGCGGTGGGCCAGCTCACGCCCCGGCGCCGCGCGATCATGATCATCACGAGCCCGGCCGCGACGAACCGGACGCTCGCCATCAGCATCGGCGGAAGATCCGTCACGGCGATCCGCATCGCGAGGTAGGTCGACGACCACACCAGGTAGACCGCCGCGAGGCTGGCGATCAGGCGAGGATCGACGCGCGGGGTCTCGACAGGTGAAGCGGAGGTCTCGGCGATCATGCGCTTCATGGTGACGCCATCTCGCGAACAGTACAGGTACACGGTTTTGCAGCGCCGACCCATACAGATTTGCTGTGCCGGTCCAGGGCCCTGGATCTGTGCTGGTCGAGCAAGAGACCGAACAGTACACTCGCTCCATGGTCGCCACGGGTGGGTTCCTCTACGAGCACCTCGCCGATGAGCTAGGTCAGGCGATCGATCGAGGCTCGCTGCGCGCGGGGGATCGCCTGCCCTCGGTGCGTCGGCTCGCCGAGGAGCGCAGCGTCAGCGTGGCCACGGTGCTCGAGGCCTACCTGCGCCTCGAGAACGCCGGGTTGATCGAGGTGCGGCCGAAGTCCGGTCACTTCGTTCGTCGTCGCGGGATCCTCACCGCGGAGCCGCGAACACCGCGCGCCTGCGCCACGCCGTCACGGGTCACGGTCTCTGACGCGTACACGAAGATCCTGTCGGCGATGCGCGATCCCGAGCTGCTGGCGTTCGGGTGCGCGACGATCGATCCCTCGTACCTCCCGATCGCGGCGTTGAACCGGATCATCACGCAGGTCACGCGCGAGATGACCACCGTCGGTGCGCGCTACGAAGGCGCGCCGGGGCTGCTCACGCTGCGACGACAGATCGCGCGGCGCGCCGTGGCGATCGGCGTGGCGCTGACGGAGCACGATCTGTGCACCACGATCGGTGCGACGGAGGGGCTCTCGCTCGCGCTGCGCGCCGTGGCGAGGCCGGGAGACGTGATCGCCGTCGAATCACCCGCGTACTTCGGCGTCCTCCAGGCGATCGAGGGGCTCGGCATGCGCGCGCTCGAGATCCCGGCGCACCCGCGCACCGGCTTCGATGTCACGGCGTTCGAGGAGCTGCTGCGCACCCAGCGCGTTCAGGCCGTGATGCTGGCGCCGACGGTCTCGAATCCGACCGGCTCGATCATGCCCGACGACGAGCGGGAGCGCCTCGTCAAGCTGACTCGCCGCCACGACATCCCGGTGATCGAGGACGATGTCTACGGCGAGCTCGTGTTCGATGGTTCGCATCCGCGCCCGCTCCGCGCGTTCGCCGGCCCGAGCGAGGACAGCCACGTCGTGCTCGTCAGCTCGGTGTCGAAGACGCTCGCGCCGGGCTATCGCGTGGGCTGGATCGCGGGCGGCCGCTGGCACGATCAGATCGTCCGGATCAAGTACAGCCAGTCGCTCGCGTGCCCGACGCTCCTCGGCATGGCGGTCGCGGAGTTCCTCGCCTCCGGTGGCTACGATCGCCACCTCCGCCGGCTGCGCTCTGCGGTGGCCGGCAACGTCGAGCGCTATCGCGAGGCGATCGCAACGCAGTTCCCCGAGGGCACGCGTGTCTCGTCTCCGCGCGGCGGCTTCGTGCTGTGGGTCGAGCTGCCAGCGGGGGTGGATGCCCTCGCGCTCCACGAGCAGGCACTGCGGCGGCGGATCGTGATCGCTCCGGGCCCGTTATTCTCGGCGCGGCAGAGATTCGCCAACTTCATCCGGATCTCGGCGGGCACGCCATGGTCCGACCGCGTGGCAGACGGAATCCGGACCCTGGCGCGCCTGATCGCACGCGAATAGCCGTGTACGGTTCCGACGTTGATGGGAAGGCGGCGACGTCAGCCGCGCAACACCCCTCGGAGGAGCTGCGATGCGATCCACGCGTTGGTTGATGATCTCGGGCCTGTGTCTGGCGATGTCGAGCGTGGCCGTCGCCGAGGAGGCCAAGCCGGCGCAGGGCGCGCCGAGCCAGCCCAACCCGAACGCGCCCAAGCCGATCCCGCCCAAGGCGCCGCCCAAGGACGCACCGAAGGCCGTCGAAGGCGTGTCGGCGGAGGTCAAGGCGGGCACCGGCGTCGAGAAGCGGGAGGTCGTGGGTGAGGCGGCGACGTTCCCGGCCGGCACCACGGTCTGGGTGTGGTCACGCGTGCTCGGTGCCGAGGGCTCGGTGAAGCACGTGTGGAAGCGCGACGGTCAGGTCGCGTGGACCGCCACGCTCAACGTCGGATCGAAGCGGTGGTCCACGCAGTCTCGCCGCACGATCCCGAAGGCCGGCGCGTGGGAGGTCGAGGTCCAGACCGCCGACGGCGCGCCGATCGGCACCGTCTCGTTCACGATCCAGTAGCGCGCGCTACTTGACGGTGATCGTCATCAGCGTGGTCTCGCCGTTCTCGGTGACGCTGACGTAGTAGCTCTGCGGACCGTGGTGAATGTTCATCCGGTGCCCGCCCATGATGAACTGCTCCTTGTCGACGACGAAGCCATCGGTCTTCAGCTTCGCCAGGAGCTGCTCGTAGACCTCGTCCCGCATGCGCGGGATCGAGAACGTGATGTCGTCGTGCATCATCTGCGTGCCCTCGTCGGCATCGCTCGGCACCGGGAACTCGCCGGGCCCGACCTTCCAGCTCCCGGCCGCCACCTGGTGGCCCGTCACGACCGGTGCGACAGCCGCATCCGGGGCGTTGGTCGGGATCGTGGTGATATCGGTCGGCCGCGGAGGCGGCTTGCCACACGCGACGAGCAGCATGAACGCGAGTCCGCGCAACCTCACATCGAGAGTCCGCCGTCGACGTCGATCGTGCGGCCGTTGAAGTACTCGCACTCGAGGACAAACTTCACCGCGAGCCAGATGTCCTCCGGCATGCCGATACGGCCCACCGGGATGTTGGCGACCAGCGCATCGCGCGCCTTCTGGTTCATGCCCTGCGTCATCGGGGTCTCGATCATCCCGGGCGCCACCGCGCCGACGCGGATGCCGAACGCGCCGAACTCGCGCGACCAGGTCACGGTGTTCGCGGCGAGCGCGGCCTTGGCCGAGGTGTAGTTCGACTGCCCGCGGTTGCCGTGGCGCGCGATCGACGACATGTTGACGATCACGCCCGGCTTCTGCTCGGTCGTCACCATCTTGGCGACGGTGTCGCGGACCATGAATGTCGCGCCGGTCAGGTTGACCGCGAGCACCGCATCCCACTTGTCCTTGGTGAGCTTGGTGACCTCGCCGGTGGTCTTGTCCTTCTTGACCAGCAGGCCATCGCGGAGGATGCCGGCGTTGTTGATCAAGCCGTTGAGCCCGCCCATCGCGCCGTGCGCCCAGTCGACGAACGCGCCGACCTCGGCCTCGTTCGCGACATCGAGCTTCCGGGTGTGGACGCGACCGGGCAGCCCCTTCGTCGTCTCGGCGAGGGTCGCGAGGCCCTCCTCCATGACATCGCCCGCGGCGACCTGGGCACCGGCCTCGACGAGGCGGCGAGCGAAGTGTGCGCCCATGCCCTGGGCCGCGCCGGTGACGATGATCTTGAGAGCGGAGAGCTGCATCGTCGCCCTATACCACGGCGACACGATGGGTCCTTGTTCCGCGGAGACCGAGTAGCGAGTGGAGGTGGATGTCGTGTACGGAAGCACCGGATGGCATGAGTGGATGGTGTTCAAGCCCCGCGGGGACTGGGTAGCGAGCAGTGGTGCGTGTCGTGTGCGGGTTCGCGCGACGACGCACTGACCGACAATTTTCGACGCGGTCGTGTCGCTTGGCTCTTGCGACGGGTGATCGCGAGCGCGGAGCCTTCGCCGCCCTTTGGCCGAACTCCGTGTGATCGCGAGCGCGTGTCGCCCTGCTGCGCGAGTAGGCCGCGGATCCCTGTGTGTGATATCGATCCTCTCCTGCGGGAGGAGCTGCCCATGTCTGTCACGCGTCTCGAGCTGTCGGATGGAGCGAGTCACAAGTTCTGGGAGGTCAGTCGCCAGGGCGCCACGCTGCGCACGCGATGGGGGCGCATCGGGACGGACGGGCAAACGCAGGACAAGGCCTACGCGAGCCCCGCGGCGGCGCAGCAGGAGCTCGACAAGCTCGTCGCCTCGAAGCGCAAGAAGGGCTACGGCGACGCGAAGGGCGCGAAGGGCGCGAAGGGCGCGAAGGTGGCCGCCTCGGCGCGCACCAGGAGCCCCGCGGCCACGCCGCCCGCAGGGCCGCCGGCCCCTGCACCCGGTACGGTCGTCCCCGTCACGCGCGTGCCGCGCACCGCGGGCTTGATGGAGCTCTCCGGTCTCGGCCAGATCGGTCCGGACTTCGACGAGGCGCTGAAGTACTCCGATCGGACTCGCTTCGTGCAGTACGCGGACGCGACCAAGAAGCTGCTGAAGATTCCGCGGATCCGCAAGCTCGAGCTCTCCGAGGACATCCCGCCGTGGATCGGGCAGCTGACGAGCCTGCGCACGCTGATCGCGACGACCGACAAGCTGCCGGCCTCGCTGTTCACACTGCCTCACCTGCGCTTCCTGCACCTCGACGGGTCGTCCAAGCTGACGAGCCTGCGCGGTGTGGACCAGCTCCGCGCGCTGGAGACGCTCACCTGTGGAAACTGCGCGATCGCCGACGACGAGCTCGCGGCGGTGGCGAAGCAGCTCGGCGGCACGCCGAGCGATTTCATGCCCGGCATCGACGTCCAGCGCACAGCGCCGAAGCCCCCGCGGGACCGCAAGGCGATCGTGGCGGCCATGAACGCGGACACGCTCCCCGACGGCACCGACCTGCGCAAGATCGACCTCTCCGGCGCGACCTTCGAGCACGTGCTGGTGAGCCACGATCTGCGCGGCGCCAAGCTCGCGAAGACGGTGTGGCGCTCGTGCGACTTCGAGTGGGCCCAGGCCGCTGGCGCCGAGCTTACCGGCGCCAGCTTCTACGACTGCTACTTCAGCAACTACGGGCAGGAGGGGCTGTTCGCCGGCGTCAAGGCAGTCGGCGTGACGTTCGTGGGGTGCGGCGGTGACCTCTCGCTGCCGCGCGCCGATGTGCGAGGCGCCCAGCTGCTCGACCTGGAGTCCGACGTCCGCCTCGATCTGACGAAGGCCAACGCACAAGGGCTCAAGGCGAGCGTAGCATTCGCGAGCGAGAAGGAGCACGCGTTCGAGACGAAGGGAGCGGACCTGCGCGGGGCCCACATCTTCCTCGACGTGGGCCCCGGGCGCCGCGCCGAGCTGAAGAAGAAGAAGGGCGCGCGCCTGGCGTGGAAGACCGACCACTTCAAGGGCGCGAAGACCGACAAGACGACCCGGATCGAGTACGCGACGCTCGATGCGGTCGCCTCGGCGCCGTCCACGCGCCCGGCCGAGCAGACGATCTCGGCCGACGGCCCGGCGGCGAAGATCCTCGCGCCGATCTATGCGCCCAACGCAGGGCTCTGGCTGATCGTCGCCGATGCCGAAGTGGCGGCCGGCTGGCGTGGCAGCGTCGACGAGAAGGATCCGCGCGACGACTTCCAGCGGGCCCTCGCGAAGAGCGACGGCGAGATCGCGATCGGGACCCACCACGGTGTCTGCGTGAACGTCGGGCATCGCAGCGGCTGGTCCCACATCTTCCGGCTCTCCGACGAGCCCGGCATCCGGCTCATCGATGCATCCCTTCAGGAGGACGACCGCGCCGTCCGCGATCTCGCGATCGCCCGGCGCGTCGCGCAGTGGCCCCTCACGAGCAAGCCGCGTGTCGTCGGCTCCTTCGCGTGCACGAGCGGCGTCGTCGCGATGCTGCTCCCGTTCTGCGACGGTGCCTTCTCGGCGGCGCTGCGCAAGAAGGCCAGGCCCGGCACGGCCGTCGTCGAGGCGCCTGACTACAACCGCGCGCTCGTGGCGATGTCGGCGGGGCCCGGCCTCTACGAGGTCGCGCAGGCGCCGTTCCGGCCCGAGAAGGGCAAGGGCGACTACGAGGACGAGCTCGGCGACTACGGCGAGGTCACGCTGATCCGACGCGTCGGCAAGCTCCCGTCGTAGCGCCGGGCATCACTGCAGCGGGTGGCCGGGGGCGAGGTTGCCGAGGTCGCCCCACGTCGTCGCCTGCCATTGCTTGCGATACGCGAGGAACATCCCGGCGGCGTCGCGCAGCGTGCGCCGGGCCAGCGGCGCCGTGTCGCCGATCGGCTGCGTCTCGTCGGGACCGACGTGCACGTCGGACGGTTCGCCGGTGCCGCTGTAGTCGACCAGCGGGTGACGTGCACTGGAAGCTTCGGGGCATGATCACGTACTCGTTGGCGAGGGACCACGTCACGTGTAGCCCTTCTTGCGCTTCGACGCGACGAGGGCATCACGCTCGCTCCCTGCGGCCTCAGGCGTCTTGAACTTCTTGGGCTTGGTCTGGCCCTCGGTGCCGATGCGGCCGAAGCGGACATGCAGCATCGAGCCTTCCACCCAGACCTCCCAGAACTTGTTCGACGTCCCCTCGGAGAGCTCGAGATGAACGCGACCCTTGGGGGCTGCCTTCGAGGACTTCGTCGCGGACGCCACCTTCGAGGACTTCGCGGGAGGAACCGCCTTCGCGCGCTTCGCGGCGGGGGCCGCCTTCGCCTTCGTGGCCGCCTGGCTCGTACGCAGGAAGCGCACGCGCACGTGCACGCGACCGACCTCCGTCATCACGCCCTCCTTCGGGTCGCCGAGGATGTCGCGATGCACCTCGTACTCGCCGTTCTCGACCGGAAACGCGGCACCGATCTCGAAGCCCATTCCTTGCTTGAGCACCTTGGGCTTGTCGCCGGCGGGGGTGGGCGCCACCTCCGGGTGAGCCATCGTGCGCATCACGCAGAGCGCACCACTGCGCACGGTGACGGTGCCGAGCAGCGTCGACTTCGCCGCTGGGAGCTGAGCGAAGTGCGTGCCTAGTACCTCGAGACCGGACTTCGACGCCAACTCGAGCTTCTTCGGATCATGGTCAAGGTCCAGAAGCCCGACGCCGGCGGCCAGCTTCCAGTAGCTGACCACGAGGCGATCTGGACGAAGCCCTGCGACGTCGGCTTGCCGCGCGTCGGCAGCTCCTCGACGCGCTTCGCGAGCTGACGGCGCCCCAGGGGCGACTCGTCGTCGAAGTCGTCATCGGGGAAGAAGTCGAGGAGGACGATGTCCTCGCCGACTCGCCAGATGCTCGCCACGCCGGCACTGCCGACGTCGGCTTCGGCGCCCGTCTCGGTCTCGCTCCACTGCGCCAGCAGCGTGCGGTTGCGCCCGGCCTCGTTGCCGTCCCAGCCCGGCCATTGCGCGGCCTGTGCGCCGTCGACCAACACCGCCAGCAAGGAACCGCTCGCACCCTGAAGCTTGCCCAGATGCACTGTCGCCATTGGTAGGTCTACTTTCCCTCGTTATGAGTTTCCGTACGCCCCCCGTGGAAGCCGTGCTCGCGGATTTCCAGCACACGGCTTGCGGGAGGGCTCTCGGGCCAGCGGTACCGGGCAGTCTCAGCACGTACGAGGTGTTGTAGACTCGCGGCCGATGTCCAAGATCCACCCCGCGGTCGTCGCCGCGGTCCAGCGAGACTTCAAGGCGCTGGGCAAGAACTCGGTCGCTGGTGATGTCGACAAGTTCTTGTCCGCGTTCGTCGGCGCCATGCCGGCCTACCTCGCGCTCGATGTGCGGTCTCTCGCCGCCGTGCGCTCGAACCCGTTCTTCGCGAAGGCGTTGACACCCTACGTGGCCTGGAAGGTCGCGAGCCTGGTGTCGTGGATCTTCGTCAACCGTCCCGTCGGTGACCCGCTGCGCGCAGGGATCCCGAAGGTCGTCACCCAGCTACGCAAGGTCCTCGCCGACAAGCGCAACCTGTGGGAGCTCGAGTCTCGCTACTACGACGAGGACAAGCCGGCGAGGCGTGCGAAGCGCCATGCAGAGCTCACGGCCCTCGTCAAAGGAAAGTCCGTCAAGGCGCCGGCCAAGATGGGCACGTGGACCGAAGGCCGCGACGACGGCACGCTCTGGGTTGGCTCCGCCGCGCTCGACGCCGACAGCGAAGACGCGACCGTGCTCGGAGCGTTCTACACGGCGAAGCTCGACGCGAAGACCGCCGCACGCATTCGCCTGTTCGCGCACGCGGCCAGTGACTGGGAGCGGTCCACGGTCATCCCGACCGCCGAACATATCCGCAGCGCCGGATTTGCGGCCCTGGGCGTGCGCGTCGCCAAGACCGGCGTGCCAGCGGGCGGCTGGGAGTGCAACCCGCTCGCATCGGCCCGCGAGCTCGTCGAGAAAGTTGCCCGTGCGACTGGCGTGTCAATCGACGCGGCTGCGCTGCTGCTGCAGACTCTCGGGTTGCCCGAGCCGACGAGAGCGAACGTCAGCCTGTGGAACGCGTGGACCTCCGCGCAATACGACACGGCGGCTGCAGAGCTCGTGACGCACAAGCTCGTCGTCCAGGCGACCGTTGCTGGCGCGGGTCGCAAGATCTTCGGCGCCGGGACGATCGTGAAGCAGACCAAGCTGAACATGGCGATCGAGTCGTCGAAGGTCACCGGCAACCTCGTCACGCATGGCCGCTACGTGAAGCACCTCATTCCGGAGCCCTGCCACACGCTGTTCGCCCGAGCGTGGGCGCAGCGGAGCCACGGTTAGTTCGCTGTTCTCCGGCCCTGGTACAAGGCAGACAAGTGCTCTCGAGAGCGCCTCGCCGCCGCAGTGAAGTGCCACGGTGCACCTTTGCAACTGGCGGAGGGTGGCGGATCAGCGCGACTCGCCACAGCGTGAGTGGCCCGTGCGCAGGCACGACAACGCGAGGATAGGCCGGTCGATGCGGCGAAGTTCGTCTTCGACGAGGATGAGTGGACGTCGAGACCCTCGAACGTGCCGCCGCTCCCGTCGGGCTTCGGCATCTCCGGATCCACGCCGAGCTGGACCGCACGAATCAGCGCTGCGCGGTTCCTTGGGACGACCACGGGCCGTCGATGTGGATCGTGGTCGAATAGAACACTTCGCCCAGTCGGGCAAGCGCCGCAGCTTGCCGGCGTTGCGCACCTCGAGGCGGCTGAGCCGCGGCAGCTTCGCGATGAAGTCGGGGAGCAGGCGGCCGCCAAGGCCGGCTTCGAGATCGACCACAAGGGGCCGTCGGCGCTCGCGCTCGCCCGGATCGACGCGTCGAACGCGATGCTCTGGGTGCTCGCGATCGACGCGGTGGACGCCGCGCGCTGGACCGGATCGGACGGTGAGGACTTCGATCGGGCGATGGACGTGGACGAAGGGCCGATCGAGGTCGGTGACGCCGAGGGCATGCTCTGCCAGGTCGCGACTGTGGATGGTCGCAGGTTTGGAAGGTCGACGGCGGCGTCGCGCGGCTCGCCCACCGGCCGAGCGGGCACACGAGCAAGATGCCGAAGGACGAGCTGATTCGCGCGGTCGGCGCCCGGGTCGCCCAGTTCCCGGTCAAGGATCCCACCAGATCCGGCACGCTCGAGATCAAGAGCGGCTGCCTCGCGCTGATGCTGCCCTACGCGAACGGCAAGTTCAGCGAGGATGAGCTCGCCCGAGGAACCAAGGAGCCCGTCGGCCTCGGCGACCGGGTCCTCGTCCCGCTCGCGAGCGGCACCTACGACGTGCTCGGCCACGAGTTCGCGCCCGAGCGCGGCTACGAGGACGAGCTCGGCATGTACGGCGCCTGCGTCCGCATCGTCAAGGCGAAGCGGTAGCCGGCCGCAGGCCGGGGCGTCCGGAGCAGCCCGCGTCAATCGTCGGCGCCTGCCTCGGCGTCGAGCTCGACATCGCCGATCCGCCCCTCGATGTTGGCATCGAACGCCTCATCGGTCGGCGCGTCTCGGTCGAGCTCGAGCTCGGCGACGTCGACCTCCTGGACCTCCAGCTGCGCCCGCGCGCTGAAGTGCTCGACGATCTGCGTGGCGACCTTGCGGTTCATGCCGGGCGTCTTGAGCAGCTCGTCGAGCGTCGCCAGCCGGATCGCGCGCACGCTGCCGAAGTGCTTGAGCAGCTTCTGGCGGCGATTGGCGCCGACCCCGGGGATCGTATCGAGCTCGGACAGCAGCGTGGCCGTGCTGCGGCGCGCGCGCTGGAACGTGTTCGCGAACCGGTGCGCCTCGTCGCTGATCCGCGCGAGCACGTACAGCTCGGGCGAGTTCTGGCGCAGCGCGATCGAGTCCTTGACGTTGCGCCGGTAGATCCGATCCGGTGCGCTCCCTGCTTCGAGCTCGCGCTCCTTTGCGAGCTCGATCACCTCGAGCCCGGTCTCGCCACCGAGCGGGACGCCGAGATCCGTCGGCGCGGCGACCGCCATCGCGAGCTGGCCCTTGCCGCCGTCGATCACGAGCAGGTCGGGGCGCGCCCACGCAGAGTCCTCGGCATCGGAGCGGCGAAACCGCCGGGTCAGCACCTCGTACATCGCAGGGAGTGATCTCCTTCAGTCCCCGCGGTGCGCGAGCGGGAGTTCGAATACCAGCTGTGGCGCATCCCCAGCCGTCCGCTACTTCCGCGAGGTGGGCTCGTGCCGACGGCGCAGCCAGCGGCGCATACGCGTACCCTCCGGACCTGAGCACGCAGCGCTCGCGGAAGCTCCGGATGGCGGAGAGCTCTGCGGGC
>JAYVRN010000550.1:0-16056 GCA_043776275.1 Myxococcales bacterium
GTACAACACGCGCGATCTGTTCAAGACCACGATCCCGAAGGACTACTCGATCGCCACGACCAAGAGCTTCCGCATCCGGTACGCCAACGAGGAGCGGCCCGTGCTGTCGCGGTTCCTCGAGCCCACGATGGAGCGAGCGTTTGCGGACATGGTGAAGCGCTATGGCTTCACGCCGACCTTGCCCACCACGCTCGAGCTCTACGCGGATCGCACCGACTACGCGATCCGGACCGTCGGCCTGCCAGATCTCGGCGCGCTCGGCGTGTGCTTCGGCAAGGTGATCACGGCGATGTCGCCGGCCACCGGTGACATCAACTGGGGCATGGTGCTGTGGCACGAGCTCGGGCACGTGTTCGCGATCCAGCTGTCGAACTCGCGGGTCCCCCGGTGGTTCACGGAGGGGCTCAGCGAATACGAGACGCTCGTCGCCAACCCGTCGTGGCGCCGCGAGAACGATGCGGACCTCTACGGCGCGGTGGCGAACAACACGCTGCCCTCGATCGGCGCGCTGAACTCCGAGTTCATGCAGCCCGACACCAACGCCGTGGTCGTCGCGTACTACCAGTCCGCCGTCACGATCGAGTTCCTCGTGCAGAACTATGGCTTCAACAAGATCGTCGAGGCGCTCAAGCTCTACGGCAAGGGCAAGGAGAGCCCCGAAGTCCTCCAGAAGATCACCGGCAAATCGATCGCCCAGCTCGATACGGACTTCCGCGCGTACCTCGACATCCGCCTCAAGGCCTATGCCGGCACGTTCAAGCTGCCGACCCGCGGCTTCGACGACGTGACCAAGCTCGAGATCGCCGCGGACGCCGCGCCCAAGGACGGCAAGGCGCGCGCGAGCGTCGCGCTCGGCTACTACTACGGCGGCGAAGCGGACAAGGCCGCGAGCCAGGCCGCCGCCGCGCTCGTCCTCGATCCCAAGCAGCCGTACGCGCGCTACATCCTCGCCGAGGTCGCGCTCCACAAGAACGACGCCGACAAGGCCAAGCAGATGTACGTCAGCCTGATCGCCGACGGTCACGACAACTACGATCTGCGCACGCGGCTCGCGCAGATCGCACAGCAGGACAAGGACACCGCCGAGGTGGAGAAGCAGCTGTGCGCCGCGAAGAAGCTCGATCCCGAGCGCAGCTACCCGTACCAGGAGCTCGCGGGCCTCTACAAGAAAGCCGGCCAGATGCAGCGGAGCCTCACCGAGCTCGAGCACTACGCGTTCCTCGAGCAGATGGAGCTCGCGCCGCTAAAAGAACTGATCCTCGAGTACGGCAAGCTCGCGAACTGGCCCAAGGTCAAGACCTACGCCGAGATGGCCACGTACATCGCCCCGGCCGATCCGGATGTCCTCATGGGCCTCGGCCGCTCGAGCCTCGAGCTCGGCGACGGCGCGAAGGCCCTGTTCGCCTACGACACCATGCTGCTCATGACCCCGGCACCTCGCCGCCCGGCGCTCGTCCACCTCGGTCGCACGCGTGCGCTGATGGCGATGAACAAGAAGGCCGAGGCCAAGGCGGCCCTCCAGCTCGCGATCAAGACCGAGCCCGAGAACGCCGAGGTGCTCGAGCTCAAGGCGAAGCTCAAGTAAGGGGACGGTTTCAACTTGAGCAACTTGCGATCGCCAAGTCACTGATTGTGCTGGAGTCCAAGTCCGCCTCGGCATGAGCTCCACCAGTCGATGCGGCGTGCAGTTCTTGCACGGCCCCTCCTCGGCTGCGGGCGGATCTCGTTCGACGCGAGCCGACGCGCTCACGCGGAATGGCGGGTCTGCGGATCCCTTGGCGAAATACGCGCGTATGCCATATCCTGATGTGTATGGCAGTGGATCGGTTGAGCGTGACGGTTCCAAGCGAGCTCGGCGCCGCCCTCCGATCTCTCGCCGAGCAGCGCGGCGAGACCGTCTCGATGATCGTCACGGAGGCGATCTCACATCGGGTTCGGCTTGCCGCGCTCGATCTGGCGCTCGCCGAGGCCGATCGGCTCCACGGCGCAGTCTCCGCGGACAACATCGCGACCGCCGAGAGCGAGCTACGCGCCGCGAGAACCCCACCGACGCACAAGCGCGTGTCTCGTCCCCGCCCGCGCCGATGAGCCGGTTGATCCTGGATGCTGGCGCATTCGTCGCCTTCGAGCGAGCGGATGCGGCTGTCCGAGCTTGGCTCGTGGCGGCACGACGACTCGACGACGAGCTGGTGACGACCTCGCCCGTGGTGGCCCAGGTGTGGCGTGATGGGCGACGTCAGGCGTTGCTCGCGAAGCTGCTCGTCGCGACGCGTGTGGACGCACCAGACGAGGCCACAGCGCGCCGCGCGGGGGCGTTGCTCTTGCAAACCCGGACCCGCGACGTCGTTGATGCCCTCGTGGTCGGCCTCGCACGCGATGGAGACAGCATCCTCACGTCGGACCCTGACGATCTCGCGAGGCTGCTCGCCGCCACCAAGGTCCACGCGACCATCCTCAAGGTCTAGCGCTGCGAACGTCCGTCTGGATCCAGCTCGACCTCAGCCCGCGAGCAGGCGTTGCATGGTGTCGATCACCTGGCGCAGCCGCATCGGCTTGTCGAGGAAGATGTTGGCGCCTGCTTCGAGGGCCGAGCGCCGCGCGGCATCGCCACCAGCCGACACCGCGATGATCGGCAGATCGGTGAGGCCGAGCTCGGTGCGCGCCTGCATGATCACGCGGGGCCCGTCGAGGATCGGCAGGTAGACGTCGATGATCAGGGCGTCGAACTTCTCTTTGCGGAGGATCTCCACCGCGGCGCGGCCATCCTCGGCGTTGCGGAACACGAACGACACGCCGCCGAAGTCACGCCGCGCGGAGCCACGCAGGCCCTCGGTGATCAGCTGCGCGACGTGCTTGTTGTCCTCGACGACCAGCACGCGGAACAGGCGCGACACGGTCTTGGGATCGCGGCTCTTGATCTTGTCGATCACGGCGGCGAGCGCGTCGCGCGCAGGCCCAGCCTCGAACTCGATCCCCGCGCCGGCGTCACCTTCGGCGTGACCATCCTCGCGCTTCCAGCGCACCACGCCCTCGATCGAGATCGGTTCGAGCAGCCCCGGGAAGCTCAGCACGAGCTGGACCCGCGTCCCGATCGGCAGCGCGCGGTTGGTGGCGACGAACGTGCCGCCGGTCGACAGGTTCTCCGTGAAGTCGCCCACGAGGTCGTCGGCACCTTCGTACTCGACGAAGAGCGTCACGGCCTCCCGTGAATCGCGCCGTTTCTCCTCGTCGGACATCTGCTTGTTTAATGATCTCAGGGCGCTCGCACGATCGCAAGATCATGCGCCCGGACGCTGGCCCGGGACCCGCACGGTAAAGGTCGTACCTCTGCCGACGGTGCTCGCGACCTCGACGTCTCCGCCGTGATCCCGCACGATCTGATGCGTCAGGGCCAGCCCCAGGCCGTTTCCGCCGTCCTTGGTGGAGAAGAACGGGTCGAACAGGCGGGGGAGCACGTCCGAGGCGATCCCCACGCCCGAATCCTCGACCTCGATGATCACCCGGTCTCCGTCGCGACGGGTCCGCAGGATCACCCACCCCTTGCCCTTGACGGCGACGGCGTCGGCGGCGTTGCGCACCAGGTTGATCAGGCACTGTCGGATCTGGCCGGCATCGATCTGGCCGATCAGCTCCTCGCTCGACAGCTCGGTCGTGAGCACCACCTGACGCGCTGCGAGATCCTCGCGCACGAACGCGGCGAGGGCGGAGACCATGGCGTTGATCGGCTCGGCGGCGAGCTTAGGCTTGGGCAGGCGCGCGAACGCGAGGTACTCCTCGGTGATCACGGTCAGCCGATCGACCTCGCGGTGGATCGACCGGCACAGGCTCCGCGCCTCCTCGGCATTTGGCACGGCCCCGAGCTCCTCCTCGAGCAGCTCGGTGTTGAGGCCGATCGACGACAGCGGATTGCGCACCTCGTGGGTGATCATCGCGGCCATCTTGCCGACCGCTGCGAGCCGCTCTGCCCGCACGCGCTCGCGCTCGCGCTCCTCGACCGCGCGCCCCATCGAGTTGAACTCGCGCGCCAGATCGGCGACCTCGGCGGGGCCCTTCTCGGGGATCCGGCTCGCGTAGTCACCCGAGGCGATCCGGCGGGCGGCATCGCGCAGCCGCGACAGCGGGCGCAGGGTGATCACGACCCAGATCGTGATGCACAGGCCGAGCAGGACGGCGGCCAGGCCGAGGTAGATCGTGCGCAGCCGCAGCGTGTGCTCGTTCTGCTCGAGCGTATGCGTGGTCTGCGAGACGTTGCGGTCGAGCTGTTCGGACAGGCCGTTGGCCTTCTGCATCAGCTTGCGCTCCTCGGTGCGGAGCTTCTGCAGGGTCTCGAACGCTCCCTGCTGCGCCGCATCCCAGGTCTCGGGCTTGCCGATCATGATCGACGCGTTGACCTGGGCGTACGAGGCATCGAGCGCGGCGACCGCGGCCTCGAGGGTCTCGATCTTGGGCCGGGTGACGGCGAACTGCTTCGGATCGACCTCGACCAGCTGCTCGACGGTGTCGAGGATCCGCCGCAAGGTCTGGAGCGCGCGATCCCGGTTGGCGCGCGAGTTCCGCATCGCGAGCCGCGCGACCTGGGCGTTGGACTCGTCGAGCAGCCGCTCCTCGAGGTAGTTGCGGAGATCGTCCTGCCGTCGGGCGAGGTCCTTGCTCGCGAGGGCGAGGGGGACATAACCCTTGCCGATCAACGTCACCTGGTCCTCGACCTGGCTCATGTTGAACACGACCGTGGCGGTGATCACCCCGAACGTGACGGTGAGCGCGGCAAAGCCGAGGAGGATCCGCGCTGAGAGGGTCCGCATGGGGGGTGGCACCTACACCGTAACCTGGCGCAATCCTGGGGGCCACCTGGCGATCAGCCGCGCTGCTGGACGTGTATACTAGAGGCTCGATGCGAGCACTTTCCTCTAGTTGGCGGGTCGGTCCGATCCTTCTGTTGGCCGTCCTGATGCTCGGCGTGGTGAGCTCGCCGGCCTTCGCGGGCAAGCCCACAGTGGCCGTCCTCGGTCTCGAGGTCGTCGATCCCACAGGTCAGATCGATCAGACGACCACCGCGGTTGCCCGCGATCTGACCGATGCCCTGCGCTCGCGCGCCAAGGTCCCGAGCGGTCCTTACCAGTTCCAGCCGGGCAGCGAGAAAGAGCTGATCGACGAGAAGCTGATCAAGAACTGCGACAACGAGGCCGTCTCCTGCATGGCGCAGATTGGCAAGGATCTCGGCGCGGACTTCCTGATCTATGGCCGCCTCGAGAAGAAGCCCGATGGCTACTCGGTGCTGATCAACCTCCTGAACGTCAACAAGAAGAAGTTCGAGAAGGCGCGCAGCCCGCTGGTCATCCCGCACGGCTCCGCGAAGGACCCCACGGCGATCGGCACTGCCGCCGGCAAGACCTATAACGACCTCGTCGGCGTGGTCTCGAACGGCACGCTCGTCATCCGCAGCAACGCCGATCACGGCACCGTCCTCCTCGACAACGAGCCCAAGGGCAGCCTCGCCTCCGGCACGTTGACGCTCAGCCTGCCCGAGGGGCCGTATCGCCTGAACGTCGAGGCCGACGGCTTCGAGCGCAGCCCCGAGATCAAGGTCACCCTCCGCAGCGGCGAGACCACCAACCAGTCCGTCCAGCTGGTCGAGACCAAGGTCACGAAGAAGCCCGACGAGCTGGTCCACACCACCACGGGGACCACGTCGTCTGGAAAGTCGAACATCTGGAAGCCGATGTTCGTGGCCTCCACGATCATCGCCGTCGGTGCCGGCGGGTTCTGGGGCTTCTCGTACTACAAGGAGAACAGCGAAGGGGACAAGGTCTCCGGCGAGCTGAAGGCCGCCAATGTCACCCACCCGGAGCTCGGCCCGTCGAACTGCGGCGAGAGCAAGTACCAGGTGAGCTCGAGCTTCAAGAGCGCGTGCAGCTGGCACGATCGCAAGACCTACGCGATCATCGGTACCGGCGTCGGCGTCGCGCTGATGGCGATCACCGGCTACCTGGCGTTCGGCCGAAGCGACAAGGAAGCCGCTCCGTCGAAGACGACCATGGGCCCGATCGGCCGCCGCGTCCACAAGCCCACGTTCGCCGTGACCCCGGTGGTCCAGGCGGACGGCGGTGGCGCCTCGTTCCGCATCGATTGGTGATTAGGCAAAATCCAGGCGATGCCTGGACCCGGGAGTTAGGATTGCGAGTCACCATGAGGCTCGTCACGATCATCGCCTTCGGGCTGGTGCTGCTATTCGGCATGGGGCGCGCGGACGCCAAGCCCAAGGTCGCGATCCTCGGGATCGAGGTCACCGGCACGATCGACCAGGTGTCGACGGGCGTGGCCCACGATCTCACCGAAGGTCTGCGCAGCCGCGCGCGTCAGGGCAACGGTCCTTATCTGCTCGCTCCGAGCTCCGAGCGCGAGCTGATCGACGAGAAGGTCCTGAAGAACTGCGATAGCGAAGGTCCGCTGTGCATGTCCGATATCGGCAAGGACATCGTCACGGACATCCTGGTCTACGGAAAGCTCGAGAAGACCACCGACGGCGGGTACATCGCCAAGCTCCACGTCCTCGACGTCGCGAAGAAGAAGCACGAGAAGCAGCTCGATGTCGTGATCCCCAAGGTGGCGAGCACGGATGCCGTCCGCGCGATCGCGAAGAAGGCGTATGGCGACCTGCTCGGCGGCGGCAGCACGAGCGCGGGCCTGGGCACCCTCGTCGTCGAGGCCAATGCCGACACCGGCACCGTGTTCGTGGACGACGATCAGAAGGAGTCCCTGGTTGATGGCAAATCGCGGTTGACCCTCTCCGAAGGTCGCTATCGCATCGCCGTGGAAGCGCCGGGGCTGCGTCGCAAGGAGAAGGTGGTGATGATCACCGCCGGTGAGGTGTCCACGGAGAGCTTCGAGCTATCCAGCCGATCCAGCGGATCGAGCACGAACGTCTGGAAGCCGGTGTTCGGGATCTCGCTCGCCGCCACCGCGATCCTCGGTGGCATCTCGTTCGGCACGTTCGTCAGCTGGAAGTTCTTCAAGGTCGATCAGATCAGCGCGACCTATACCGACAACCGGCCCGGCAAGGACGGGAAGCCCGCCAAGGTCGGCGATGGTGACTGCGTGGGCAGCGGTGTCAGCGCCGACGTGGACGACACCGGCGGGACGCTCGCGGACGTCTGCAGCACCCGGCAGATCAACATCGTCACCGGCGTCGCGGCCGGCGCCGTGGGGCTCCTCACCGTGGGCGCGGCCTACATGGCGTTCTTCAGGTCGCCCAAGGAAGGCAGCCGGAGCGCCTCGCGCTCGAAGGCGTCCCGGACGCAGTTCGCGGTCACGCCCGTGTTCACCGAGCACACCCAGGGTGCGCTCGTGCAGTTCGCCTGGTAGCCCGGCGCGACTCAGCGCGGGAGGATCCGGATCACCACCGACTTCGAGGTCGGCGTGCCGGAGCGATCGGCCACGCTGTCGAGCGGGACCAGACCGTTCGCCTCGGGGAAGTACGTGGCGCAGTTGCCGCGCGGGAGATCGTACGGCACCACGATGAAGCTCTCGGCCACCCGCTCGCCATCGGTCCACTCGCTCACGAGATCCACGAGCTGGCGCTCGAGCAGGTGACGCTCGGCCATGTCCGCGCTGTTGACGAGCACCACGCGGCGCCCGCCGAGAATGCCGCGGTAGCGATCGTCGAGCCCATAGATCGTCGTGTTGTACTGATCGTGGCTGCGGATCGTCATCATCCGGAGCCGGCCCGGCGGGAGCGTGAGATCGGGCGGGGTGGCCACCGTGAACTTCGCGCGGCCGCCGATCGTGGAGAACGAACGATCGCGCCCGGGGTTCGGAAGCTGGAATCCATCGGGGGTGCGCACGCGCTCGTTGAACTCCGCGAACCCGGGGATGATCAGCGCGATCAGATCGCGGATCTGATCGTAGTCGCTTGCGAGCTCCGCCCACGGGACCTTGGCGCTCCCCACGAGCGCCGCGCCGAGCCCCGCGACGATCGCCACCTCGCTGCGGAGCGCCTCGCTCGCCGGCGTCAGCACGCCCTGCGAGCGATGCACCATCGACATCGAATCCTCGACGGTCACGAACTGCGGACCGCTGGCCTGCGCGTCGGTCTCGGAGCGGCCGAGGCACGGGAGGATCAGCGCCTGGGTGCCGGGGTAGAGGTGCGTGCGGTTGACCTTGGTCGAGACGCTCACGGTCAGCGCGGTGGTCTCGAGCGCGCGCATGGTGCGTTCGGTGTCGGGCACCGCCGAGATGAAGTTGCCGCCGAGCGCAACGAAGGCGCGCAGCCCGCCCTCCTCGAGCCCGTGGATCGCGCGCACGGTATCCACGCCAGGCGTGCGGGGCGGCGTGAAATCGAACACCTCGCCGAGCGCGTCGAGGAACGCGGGACGGGGCAGGTGATAGATGCCCATCGTGCGATCGCCCTGCACGTTCGAGTGGCCGCGCACGGGGCACAGCCCGGCGCCCTGGCGGCCGATGTTGCCGCGGAGGAGCATCAGGTTGACGATCTCCTGGATCGTGACCACCGCGTGCTTGTGCTGCGTGAGGCCCATCGCCCAGCACGCGATCACGGACTTTGCACCGATGTAGAGGTCCGCGAGCTCGCGGATCCTCGCCTCGTCCACGCCAGATCGCGCCACGATCAGCTCCCACGGCGTGGCGAGCACGTGCGCGCGCCACGGCGCGAAGCCATCGGTGTGGTCGCCGATGAACAGCGCATCGAGCACACCGCCGAGCTCGGCCACGGTCGACGTCTCGTCACCGCCGGGCTTGGTCGTCGCGAGGTCACGCTCGAGCACGGCCTTGTTGATCCCGAGGAACAGCGCGTGGTCCCCGCCGATCTGGATCTGGACGTAGTGCTTCGCGAGCGCCACGCCCCCGAGCAGATCGAGCGGCTTCTGCGGGTGGCTGAACCGTGACAGCCCGACCTCGCGGAGCGGATTGATCGCCACGATCGTCGCGCCGCGCAGGGCGGCCTCGCGCAACGTGGACAACATGCGCGGGTGGTTCGTCCCGGGGTTCTGCCCGACGATGAAGATCAGCTCGGCGTGAGCGAAGTCGTCGAGCGAGACCGTGCCCTTGCCGATGCCCACCACCTCCGAGAGCGCGACGCCGCTCGAGTCGTGGCACATGTTCGAGCAGTCCGGGAAGTTGTTGGTCCCGAACATCCGCCCCACGAGCTGGTACAGGAACGCGGCCTCGTTGCCGGTGCGGCCCGACGTATAGAACATCGTGTGGTCGGCGCCGATCGCGCGGAGCTCGCGGGCGATCAGCTCGAACGCCGCGTCCCAGCTGATCTCTCGATAGTGACGACCCTCGAGCACGAGCGGGTGCGTGATCCGGCCGAGCTGACCGAGCTCGAAGTCGCTGAGCAGCCGGAGCTCGTCGACGGAGGCCGCCGCGAACACCTCGGGGGTGGCGCGCGTGGTGGTCGTCTCTTCCGCCATCGCCTTCGCGCCGTTCTCGCAGAACTCGAACCGCGAGCGGTGCTTCGCCGTGGGCTCGGGCCACGCGCAGCCGGGGCAATCGAAGCCCTCGGGCTGGTTCATCGCGAGCAGGGCCTTGCTGCCTCGCCGCACGGCACCATCGCGATGAAGATGGCGCATCGCTGCCGACAGCGAGCCAAGCCCGCCTGCGGCGCGGGGCAGCTCCGTCAGGTGGATGTCGCCGCGCGGCACCTCGCGGGGATCGTCGTCGGAGGCCACAGCCACCAGTTAGCACGCCCGCGGTGGAGATAGAATCGTCCCACCGTGTGGCCGACCTCCGAGCTATCGCGGGAGAGGCGGACCGGCCCCGCGAGCAGCGCCCCAGATCGCGAGTACCTCGATCCGTCTCGCCCGAGGACGTACGCGGTAGTAGACGAATTGCTCCGTTTCAGGCAACAGGAGTCGCCGAACGTCCCGCCCGCGAACGCCGACGCCCAGGTCGGGGGTCACCTGAAGCAATGCGATCACACGCGCTAGCTCGTCTCGGAACATCGTTCGCGCGGCACCACGGTTGACAATCCACCATGCCTGCGTTGCGACGGCTTGTTGGCGTGCGCGAGGCATCCAGCGAACGTCGTAGGGCACGGTCAAGACTCAGTGCTTGGCTGACCCAGCGATCACATCGAGCTCGGCCAGAACCACGGCCGAGGAGACTGATTCCGAGCGATCTGCTTCGGCAATTGCCTCGTCGAGCTCTGCTAGCTCGGCGAGAGACAGCTCGACCTCGGGAGCCGTCTCGTCGTTCAACGCGATCGTCACGGCGGCGCCATCCGGCAGCGTCACGCCGTCGGGCACGACGACGCCGCCACGAACGCGGGCCGAATAGACGCGAGACATGGAGAGAGTGTAGCGCAAGCGATCACCTTGCCATCGGTCATTCTTTTGGGCTCAGCGCTTGCGAGGCTTGCTGCGCCCGCGCTTGGTGACCACGGGCATCTGCACGCCGAGGTCCCGCACATCGAGCCGGCCGACCGCCACCTGATCACCGCGGCGGGTGGCCGAGATCGTCGGATACTCGCCGCGCGAGGCCTCGATCAGGCCCACGCCCTCGAGCGCGCGCAGCAGATCCAGGATCTGCCGCTCGGGCCAGCCGCGCAGGCAGCCGCGCTCGGGCATCTCCTCGAACCGGGGATCCTCGTCGGTGCCGAGGGCGAGCTTGGCCACGCGCGTGCGGCCATAGCGACCGTTGAGCGCGCCGACCAGGAGGAGCAGGCCCTTGATCGCCTTGACCTCGGAGTCCGCGAGCCCGGTGACGGTGCCGTGCGCGACGGCCTCGCAGTTGTCGCAGGCGCCGCAGGTGCGATCACGGCTCGCCCAGTCCTGATCGCCGAAGTACTCGAGCACGAACTGCCGGCGGCACCGCGGGTAGTACGCGTACTCGACCATCGTGCGCAGCTTGCGGCGCTCGACCTCGGCGCGGCGTTGGAGACTCTCCACATCGAGCGGCTGGAACACGCCGGGCGCGGGGCGCGTGGCGACGATCCGCTCGTCATCGCGGCCGACCATGCCGTGGCGCTCGAGCAGGCGCAGGGCCGCGCCGATCGTGGCGGCGGACATGTTCTTGTCGTCGGGCGCGAGGTGCTTCTTGAGCCGGGCCTCGAGCTCGTCCTCGTATGGGGTCAGAAGGCCGAGCTCGGGCTTGTCGCGCAGGAGCTTCCACATGCCGCGGAGGATCTCGGGCGACGGATACGACGCATCGATCAGGAAGTCCTGGAGCCGGATGTCCCCGTGGTTGAACAGCAGCACGCAGCGCGTGGGCTTGCCATCGCGCCCGCCGCGGCCGGCCTCCTGGTAGTACGCCTCGGGGCTGCGCGGAATATCCGCGTGGACGACGAGGCGGATGTCGCTCTTGTCGATGCCCATGCCGAACGCATTGGTGGCGACGATGACATCGAGCTGCCCCGCCATGAACACGTCCTGCGCCTTCTCGCGCACGTTGCCCTCGAGACCCGCGTGATAGACGCGCGCCCGCATCCCGGCGGCCTTGAGATCGATCGCGTACTTCTCCGCGTTCTTGCGCGTGGCCGCGTACACCAGCGCGACGCCGCCATCGCGCGTGCGCACCAGCTCGATCATCTGCTCGACCTTGTTGTCCGGACCGCCCGCCTTGACCACCGAGTACGTCAGGTTCGGGCGATCGAAGCCGCGAACGTGGAGGCGCGGATCAGTGAGGCCGAGCTGGGCCGCGATGTCCGCGCGGACCTCGGGGGTGGCGGTGGCGGTGAACGCGGCGATCCGCGGCGCGCCGAGGCTGCGGACCAGCTCGCCGAGCCGGCGGTAGTCGGGGCGGAAGTCATGCCCCCACTCGGAGATGCAGTGCGCCTCGTCGATCGCGATCAACGCGATCTTCGGCGCGATCGACTGGAGCACCTCGAGAAACCGCGGGCTGCGGAACCGCTCCGGCGCGACGTACACCATCGTGTACATCCCGGCGCGGATGCCCTCGAGCATCTGGCTCTTCTCATCGGCGCCTGACGCCGAGGTCAGCGCGACGGACGGGACGCCCCGCGCATTGAGCACGTCGACCTGATCCTTCATCAGCGCGATCAGCGGCGACACCACGAGCGTCACGCCTCCGCGCTCCGCGAGGACCACCGCCGGCAGCTGATAGCACAGCGACTTGCCGGCACCCGTGGGCATCACGGCGATCACCGGGCGGCCCGCGAAGATGTCCGCGATCACGTCCGCCTGGCCGGGCCGCATCGACGTGTGGCCAAACAGCGCGAGCGCACGGGTCAGCACGGCGCTGCCGTCGCCGTTCTCGCGTGCACCCGTCGCCAGCATGAGGGCACCCTAGCAGAGCGGTCCGACATCACGAAGCACTCGATTTCACGTCCGAATTTCGGACGCGCGCCCAACCGCCCGGTCGCTACCCCACCGCAGGTTGGAGACCGCCTCCCGGCTCCCGTAAGATGGCCCATGCTTCGCCGATTCAGGGTCGCGATGATGGCCCTTGGTGCGCTCGCAGCGCTCGCAGCGCCGTCCGCCGCCGCACCGTGTCCGACCGCGGGTCCCAACCTGACCCTGACCAATACGACCTGTCAGATGTCGGGTGTGTTCACGTTCACCTCGATCACGCTGACCAACAGCACGATCCAGGTCAACCCCTACGTCGGCGGTAGCAAGACCGCGACCGGTAACCTCGAGCTCCGCGCGCACACGATCTCGATCGATGCGACCTCGAAGATCTCGGCGAAGGGCGCCGGATACCAGACGCCGATCTGTGGCGATGGCACCGGTCCGCTCAGCGCCACCGGCGTTGGCGATGCGTTCACCAAGGCCGGCAACACGATGACGCTGACCGATGCCGCGGGCGCGTTCCAGGCCTCGCAGGTCGGCCGGACGATCACGATCTACGCCGCGGGCGCCGGGTTCACTGGGAACAACGGCATCTTCACGATCACCGCGGTGCTCGGACCGACGCAGGTCCAGTTCACCAATGCGGCGGGTCTCGTGCAGGCGGCGTTCCCGGGGAACTGGATCATCGACGATGGCGCCGCGGGCCAAGGTGGCTGCGCGGTGCGCGACTCCGGTGGCGGTGGCGCGCACTTCGGCCGCGGTGGCCGTGGCACCAACGACATCGCCGGCGTCCAGACGTTCCCCGCCGACTTCGAGGAGGACTGCGGGAACACCGTGACGTATGCCGCCGGGGTCCCGGCCTGCAACGCGATCGGCGCGCCCGCCAGCACGGCGAACTGCCGCAACGACGATGCGCTGCCGACCGTGGCGGGCGCGGGCTACTACCACTCGATCTACGCCCCCGACTTCGGCGCTTCCGGCGGTGACAAGGGCTGCCGCGACGGCGATGGCACCACGTTGATGACGGCGGGCGGTGGCGGTGGGCGGATCGTGCTCGCGGGCCTCAACGTCGGTGGCGGTCTGGTGACCCTCAACGGCACGCTCGAGGCGCCGGGCAAGCGGGGCTGCGGGATCGAGAATGACTCGGGCGGCGGCGGTGCAGGCGGGACGATCTTCGTGGTCGGAGACAACGTCACGATCGGCGCCACCGCGGTGGTCAACGCGGCGGGTGGCCTCGGTGGTGACACGCAGGGCACGCTGTCGGCCGGCGAATGCCCGGCGCCGTTCCAGCAGAACGGCACCTGCGATGACTGCGGCGGCGGTGGCGGCGGCGGCATCATCTCGGTGCTTTCTGCAGTGAGCGCCAACATCAACGACCGTGCCGTGTTCAACGTCAACGGTGCGCTCGGCGGCGTGTGCCCGATCTGCAACGGCGAGGCTGGCGGCGGCGTGGGCGAGCTGCAGATCTCCGGCGGCTACGTCGGCGAGTTCTGCGATGGCTTCGACAACGACTTCGACGATCTGATCGACGAGGGCGCGCCTGTCCTCAGCTGCGGCTCGAGCTCGGTGCCCTCGTGCATGAACGGCGTGCCGCAGGAGTGCCCGCCGCAGGTGCCCGCGTGCCAGGGCCCGGTGACCGACAGCCGCGCCCGGTTCACGCTGATCCTCGATAGCTCGGGCTCGATGCTCACGACCTTGCCGGGCGTGCCCACGTTCGGCGACGGCTCGATCGATCACCCGGGCCGCGATCAGAACGCGAATGGCCTCGCGGATGACTCGCGCCTGTTCAAGGCGAAGACCGCGCTGACCGACGTGATCTCCGCGTATCCGGACATCGACTTCGCCCTCGCGCGCTATCACCAGGATCAATCGGTGAATCGCAGCTGTCAGCTCGCGCACACGTTCGAGTGCAACGCGATCTGCTGCAGCTACGACAACCCGGGCAACAACAGCGGCCCCGCGCCCACGCCTGCATGCGCGGTCAACGGCGGCACCGGTGGCAATGTCACCGTGCTCAAGGATTCGCCGGGCGACGAGTGCATCAACTACGCAGGCAACTGCGGCCCGCCTCGCCGCGGCGCCGATGTCCTCGTCGGGTTCGGCAAGGACATCAACCAGTACCTGATGTGGATCGACGGGACCGAGAGCAACTTCAACAACACGCAGACCCCCGGCGACTTCTGCAACTTCGGCGCCGGCGGCGACTGCGAGATCCGCGGCACGGGCGGCACGCCGCTGGCGAACTCGCTCAAGGCGGTGGAGGACTACCTGACGCCGATCAAGGCGTGCGACCTCGCGTCCACGGGCGGATGCCGGAGCTACGGCGTGATCCTGCTGACCGACGGCGCCGAGAGCTGCCAGGACGATCCGGTGGCGGCAGCCGTGGCGCTCCGTGCGAAGGGCATCAACACGTACGTGGTCGGGTTCTCGACCCTGCCGTCGGAGACCGGCCAGCTCAACGCGATCGCCGCGGCGGGTGGCACGGGCTCGGCGTTCCTCGTGGGCGATGAGAACGCGCTCGCGAATGCGCTGGCGACGATCGTCTCGGGCTCGATCGTGTTCGAGACCTGCAACAACCTCGATGACGACTGCGATGGCCGGATCGACGAGGACTTCCCGGGCAAGGGCCTGGGCTGCGACAACAACAAGAACGGGGCGTGCTTCCGCCAGGGCGTGCTCGCGTGCGCGAGCAACGGCCAGGGCCTGGTGTGCACCGCGCCGAACGTGACCTGCAACGCGAGCAACCGGCTCGTCGATGGCAACGGCAACGATCTCGGTCCGTGTACCGAGATCTGCAACATGCTCGACGACGATTGCGATGGAAAGATCGACGAGGGCCTCTCGGGCTGCGTCTGCGTGGTGCAAGGCGCCGAGCAGTGCGACGGCGAGGACGACGACTGCGATGGCACCGTGGACGAGGACACCGACATCCCGTGCGGCACGGGCGTGTGTCAGGGCGTGCGCCACTGCAGCTTCGTCGCGGGCTGCGATCCGAGCAGCTCGTGTACCGGCGCTAACTGCTGTTATGGCGCCTGCACGGCCACCACGCCGATCAGCGAGACCTGCAACGGGCTCGACGATGACTGCGATGGCAACGCGGATGGCTTCACACGAGATTGCTCGAACCTGAGCGGCGGCTTCCCCGCGCTCGATCCCCTCAACAATCCCGGCGCCGATCACACCCCGAACACCGGCTGCGAGACGCTCAACGCGGCGATGCCCGGCAAGTGCGGGTGCCACCCGGGCACGCGCACCTGTCCGCTCAACGGCGGCGGCGTATTCGGCTCGTGTACGGGCGAGGTCACGCCGCAGATCGAGATCTGCAACGGCATCGATGACGACTGCGACGGCCGGATCGACGAGACCCCGCCGGTGACCTGCACCACCAACGCGCAATGCGGTGCCACGCCGATGACGCCGACCTGTTCCAACCCGAGCGGGATGCCCAACCTGGGCACCTGCGTGCCGGCCGATTGCTCCACCAACTGCGGCGTGGGTGCGCTGATCTGCACGAACGGCGTGCAGGTGTGCAACGCCACCCAGGCGCCGAACGACGACACCTGCGACGGCAACGACGATGACTGCGACGGCAACATCGACGAGGACTGGAGGTGCGCCGATCCGGACGGCCCCGACAACATCGCCGGCAACGCGGACGATTGTCCGTGCTCGATCGCCGGCCAGTGCAACGCCACCGAGTCCTGTCAGAACGGCGCGGTGATCTGCCAGGGCATGCCCACGGCGCAGGAGACCTGCAACTGCCAGGACGACAACTGCAACGGGCAGGTCG